>CAIMWA010000327.1 GCA_903845045.1 uncultured delta proteobacterium
GATCTCCTTCTCGCGCGCCTTGATGGCGTCGGCCGAGCCCACGCCGTCGATGATCGTCGTGTTGTCCTTGTCGATCTTGACGCGGCGGGCGCGGCCGAGGTCGCTGAGCGTCACGTTCTCGAGCTTGGTGCCGAGCTCCTCGGCGACGACGGAGCCGCCGGTGAGGATCGCGATGTCCTTGAGCATCTCCTTGCGGCGGTCACCGCAGCCCGGGGCCTTGACGGCCGCGCACTGCAGCGTGCCGCGGAGCTTGTTCACGACGAGCGTCGCGAGCGCCTCGCCCTCGACGTCCTCGGCGAGGATGAGCAGGGGCTTCTGCTGACGGGCGATGCTCTCGAGCACCGGCAGGAGGTCCTTCATGTTCGAGATCTTCTTCTCGGAGATGAGGATGTACGGATCTTCGAGCGACGCGACCATGCGCTCGGCGTCGGTCACGAAGTACGGCGAGAGGTAGCCGCGGTCGAACTGCATGCCCTCGACGACGTCGAGCGTCGTGTCGGCGCTCTTCGCCTCCTCGACGGTGATGACGCCTTCCTTGCCGACCTTCTCCATCGCGTCGGCGAGGAGCTTGCCGATGGTCTCGTCACCGTTCGCGGAGATCGTGCCGACCTGGGTGATCTCCTTCTTGTCGTTGGTGCTCTTGGCGAGGTCCTTGAGCGCCGCGACGATGGTCTCGACGGCCTTGTCGATGCCGCGCTTGATCTCCATCGGGTTGTGGCCCGCGGCGACGAGCTTCGAGCCCTCGCGGAAGATCGACTGCGCGAGCACGGTCGCGGTCGTGGTGCCGTCGCCGGCGGTGTCGCTCGTCTTCGAGGCCACTTCGCGCACCATCTGGGCGCCCATGTTCTCGAAGCGGTTCTCGAGCTCGATCTCCTTCGCGACGGTGACGCCGTCCTTGGTCACCACGGGCGACCCGAAGGACTTCTCGATCACGACGTTGCGGCCCTTGGGACCCAGCGTGACCTTCACCGCGTTGGCGAGGGCATCGACGCCGTTGAGGACGAGCTTGCGAGCGGTTTCGGTGTAGACGATTTCCTTGGCGGCCATCTTTGTATCTCCTTGAAAGTCTTTTGAAATCTTGAAGGTGCGCGGACGACCGGGCTCTACGCCTCGATCACGCCGAGGACGTCTTCCTCGCGGATGATGAGGTGCTCGACGTCGTCGATCTTCACCTCGGTGCCCGAGTACTTGCCGAAGAGGATCTTGTCGCCGGCCTTGACGGCCACGGGGCGAACGTTGCCCTTGTCGTCGGCCTTGCCCGCGCCGACGGCGATGACCTGGCCCTCGATGGGCTTCTCCTTGGCGCTGTCGGGGATGTACAGACCGCCCTTGGTCTTCTGCTCGGCCTCGAGGCGCTTGACGAGGATGCGATCCTGCAGCGGACGAATCTTCATGATGATCTCCTTCGTATCGGGTCGTTGAGGTTCTCGGAACGGTCGCCCGCGAGGGCGGCGAGGGTCGTCCCGGTCCCGCCGAGGCATGGAGCTGCCCCACCGCGCCAACCTTGCGGCGGCGCGATTTCTGGCACTCACCAGCCTCGACTGCCAGGAGCGGGCGCAAGATAGACCTCGAATCGAGGGTGTCAAGGGGCGCCGAAAGAAAGCCTGCGCTGACAAATTATCTAGTAGTTTCCATGGATCGGCACTCGTGACGGCAGAGTGCCAGGGCGGTTTCGGGGGCGTTCCCGGGGTGGCTGACGGCGACCCCGCGGGGCTTGCGTGATTCGTGCGGGGGCTCCGGCGAGGGCTTCATACTGGGGTGGTCAGGCGCCGCGCGGCCGGACCCCGAACCCGAGACCGTCGCGTGGCGCCCCTAAGCGTCAGGAGGCACCGGATGGCGATCGAACCGTGCGCGGACCTGCGGGGTTTCTTCCGGATGATGGTGCGCGGGGCGATGGAGCGCCGCCGCGTCGGAGCCGAAGCCGAGACCGCGGAGTACGTGACGGACCTTCTCGTCGCGTGCGCTGGGACCGACGGCGCGGCCCTCGTCGACCGCCCCCTCGTCTGGATGCTCGACGAGGCCATGACCTCGGCCGACGCCGTGAAGCTCCACGCGCTCTGCTCCGTGGGCGATGCGGCGCTTGCGCGCTCGGGGCTCTTCACCGCCGGCGACGACCGTGCGTACTTCGAGGAGGTCGGGGCCTTCGCGTACCGGGGCGCCGCCGCCGAGGCGGAGCGCGCCGCGGGCGAGGCGCCGGTGGCGTTGGTGGAGCTGGGCGATCGATTTCCGAGCTTCGCCGAGGTTCTCAGCGAGGTCGCGGAGAGCTCCGCGCTCGGTGACGTGACCCGGGCGCTGGTGAAGCGCCACGCGGCCGCGCGGGCGGCTCAGCCGAAGCGGGCCTTCAAGTCCTCGATGTAGGTGTCGACGGCTTCGCGGGACGGCCGGTCGTACCGAACGCGGCCGGCGGCGATCTCGCGGAGGGCGAGCACGGCGGGCTTGTTCTTGTACTTGTGCGCCTCGAGCTGGACCTTCGCGCCCTTCATGATCTGCCGCGTGCGGTTCGCCGCGAGGATCACCAGTGCGAAGCGGTTGTCTTCCTGGTCCAGGCAGTCTTCTACGGTTACTCGTGCCACGGTGCAGCTCCGGTTCGGGGGTCGGTAAGGGAGGGGAGTCGTACAGCGCCGCGCCCCGGCGGGCAAGGACTCGCCCCAGTCTACCGCACGAAGCCGTCGGGCTCGGGGTGCGCGTCGGGGCCTGGGTCCTCGAGCTTGGCGCCGCTCAGGGCGCCGGTGGCGCGGAGGGCCTCGTAGAGCACGATGGCCGCGGCGCTCGCGAGGTTCAGCGATCGCACGGCCCCGGCCGTCGGGATGCCGTAGACCTCGCCGTCGTAGCGCTCGAGAAGGGCCGCGGGGATGCCCGTGGACTCGGTGCCGAAGACGAGGGCGTCGCCCGGCGCGAAGGGCGCGTCGACGTAGCTGCGCCGCCCGGTGGCGCTGAAGAGGCGCACCGAGGCCCCGGGGGCGATCTGCGCGTGGCGGAGCGCGAAGGCCGCCCAGTCGGGGTGCGTCTGGAGCGTGACGAGGTGCCAGTAGTCGATGCCCGCGCGGCGCACGCTGCGCTCGTCGAGGCGGAAACCCAGACGCCCGACGAGGTGCAGCGGGCATTGCGTGGCCGCGCTGAGACGCGCGATGTTGCCCGTGTTCTGTGGAATCTCGGGCTCGACGAGCACCAGGTGGAACGGGCGCGGCAACGGCGGCACGCGGAGCTTCGGCGACGGCATGACGACTCCGGCTGATGGCACGATCCGCGGGCGCGCGGCAACGATCGCGGCCCTCGTGGCGGTGCTGGCCGCCTGCCGCCCCGCGCCCGTCGTGACCGTCGAAGACCTCGCGGGGCGTTCGGTGACGCCGCTCGCCCCTGCCCCGGCCGTCTCGGCCTTCGTCTTCGTCTCCGTCGACTGCCCCATCTCGAACCGCTACGCCCCGGCCCTCGTGCGCATGAGGGACGCGTACGCACGGCGCGGCATCACCCTGCGCTTCGTCTACCCTTCGACCCGGACCACGGCGGCCGAGGCGCGCGCCCATGCGCTGGACTTCGGCCTCGGCGACGCGGTGCTGCGCGATCCCCGGCACGCGTTGCTGCGCGCCGCAGAGGCCACGACGACCCCCGAGGCCGTGGTGTTCCGTGGCGCGCGGCGCGTGTACCACGGGCGCATCGACGACTGGTTCGCGGCCATCGGCGTGATGCGCGCGGCCCCGACGACGCGCGACCTCGGCGACGCCCTCGATGCCGCCCTCGCAGGCCGGGACCCCGCGGTCTCGGTCACCGAGCCCGTGGGCTGCCTCGTCGAAGCGCCCTGAATCCGCGGCTCAGCGACGCTGCGCTTCGAGCGCCTCGGCGCGCGCTATCTCCGCGCGAGACTCGTCGTCGCGGTGCGCGAGTTGCAGCGTCGTACCGAGGCCGCGGTGCATGCGCGGGTCGTCCGGGGCACGCGCCACCGCCGCGCGAAATTCCGCCTCGGATCCGGCGAGGTCACCGCCGTCGGCGAGGGCCTGCGCGAGCGCGGCGTGGGCGAGCCCCGAGGTCGCGTCGCACGCCACCGCGGCGCGAAGCTCCCGAAGGGCCTCGACGGGGCGGCCGAGGGACCGCAGCGACGCTCCGAGGTCGAGGTGCGTGCGCGCGTCCGTCGGCACGATGCGCAGCGCCGCCTCGAAGGCCCGCACGGCGGCCTCGTCGTCGTGAAGGCCCTGCAGCGCGACGCCGAGGTTGAACCACGCGGCGTCGAAGGACGGGTCCACGGCGACGGCGTGACGGTAGTGGGCCAGGGCCTCCGGTGCGCGGTGCGTGCGGGCGAGCAGGTTGCCGAGGTTGAACTCCGCCACCGGATCGTCGGCCAGGGCCGCGCGGCGGAACTTGAATTCGGTGAGCGCGTCCTGGTCCTCGCGGCGCTGCGGCGCGAGCTCGAGGGTCACGTTGCCCATCTCGTCGAGGCTGCCCTCGCCCGACCGCACGCGCCGCGGCGGCGAGCTCGGATTGCGCGGGTTCGCGGAGGAATTGTCGTAGTCGAAGCGCATCGAGAGCACGGTGCCGCGGGGCAGCGCGACGGGCTCGGCGAAGGTGTAGGCGTCCTGCCAGGCGAGGTCCCAGTCGTCGATGCGCAGCAGCCACTCGATGCGGCCGCCGGGCAGCGTCGCCCACACGTGCGCCCGCCGCGCGAGGTAGTGCGCGTGCGGAAAGATCCCCTGCGCCAGCACGTCGACGGGCAGCGTCGCCGTGTCCGTCATGGTCCAGTGGTCGCCGGGTGCGATGTCGATGGGAACATCGCCCAGGCGAAACGTCATGCGCGGACGCGTCGCGGGACCCGGCGCGAAGTAGAGCCCCACCGAAGGCCGGATGGACTCCGCCCGCCCCGATGGATGGAGATGAAGCTGGAGCACGAGGTCCGTGCGCGCGTCGACGCGCCACACCTCGCCGGGCACGGCGCGCGCGGGGTTCCGACCAGGCGCCCACACCAGATAGAAGCCGTCCGGGGACTGCGTGCCCTCGGCGCCCATGCCCGGAAACCCCGGCTCCGCATCCTCGGCGTCGCGACGTCGGGCCCAGCCGCGGCGATCGACGTTCAGGATCGCGTGATGCACCGCCCGCCCCCCGGGGTGGAACTCCCACGCGCCGACGTAGCGAAGTCCCGGCACCGGCGCCGGCAGCACGTAGTTCCGGTAGACGTCGGGCCCCTCGGCGGGCACCTCGACGGCCTGCGGGAGCGTGAGCACGACGTCTGGCGGTCCGAGGCGCCAGCCGGACGGCCACACCGGCGACGGCGGAACCCGATCGCGCGGACCCTCCGGGGCGCCAGCGTCGACCCAGCGGCGCAGCGTCGAGCGCTCGAGGGCGGTGAGCCGACGCTCGTCGCGAAAGTGCCCGTAGCCCGCCACGGGCTTCCAGGGCGGCATGATGCCGCGCTCCACGACGCGGAGGATCTGCCGTCGCCGGCCGGCCACGTCGGCGTACGTCAACAGCGGGAACGGACCGGCCTCGCCCGGGCGGTGGCAGGGAGCGCACGCACGAAACACCATCGGGGCGACGTCGGCGAAGGTCGGGGTGCGGGCGCGTCGCGCGAACCACGCCCCGATGCACAGCGCCGCGAGGAGCAAGACCGACACGGCCAGGGCGCGGCGCTGGATTCGCGACACGGCGCGATGATACGGTCCCGCGCCACGGCGATGAACCAGCTTGTTCGACGAGCGTCGCGAGGGTCTCTGGTCGCGGCGATGGCGCTCGCCTCGGGGCTGGCGCACGCCGACCCCATGGACCTGTCGCTCAGCCGCCTGAGCTTCTTCAACGACACCCCGTGGAACAACGGCGGCGTCTCCTACGACCCGGCGCGCTGGCGCTTCATGGGCGGCTGCGGAACGCCTGCCACCGGCGCCGTGCCCGGCGTCGTCGGGGGCGGTCAGGCGTACGCGCAGTGCTACGCGGACAACCAGCTCTGGGCGAACCTCGTGAACGAGCTCGGCGCGGCCCTCGCGCCGTCGCTGGCGACGCCGGCGATGACGCTGGGCATCGCGGGCCTGTACGTCGGCTACGAGATCTCCATCACGAACCTGCACAACACCGCGGACCACTGGCGGCGCGGCACCGAGGGCACCGTCGGCTCCGACGTCAATTCGGACACCCGCACCACCCGCGACAACGGCGACGCCGCCGCGTTCGTCTCGCACCTGCACGTGCGCAAGGGACTGCCCTTCGGCTTCGAGCTGGGCACGCAGGCCACGCACATGCACTCGAGCAACATCTGGGCGATCGGCGCCGACGTGCGCTGGTCGCTCTTCGAGGGCTTTCACCGCAACTGGGGATGGCTGCCGGACCTCGCCGTGCGCGGCTCGGTGAACACCGTCGTCGGCCAGACGCAGTACGCCCTCACCGTCGTCGGCATCGACGGCATGCTCTCGAAGCGCTTCACCGTCGGCGGCTCCGTGCGGCTGAGCCCGTACCTCGGCGCGCAGGCGCTCTTCATCTTCGGCGACTCCGGTGTCGTGGACCTCACGCCCTCGCGCAACGCCCGCGCCGAGTGTCCGCGGCAGGAGATCCGCTACGTGCCCGATCCGAACACCGGCGTGGGCCGTTCGCCGTCGGGACTCGTGGGCCAGGTGGTCTGCAACGGCGGCGGAACGCTGCCCGCGGGCGTCCCCGGCGAGCTCAACGACACGCGCAACAGCGCCGTCTTCCAGCCCGTGCGCATCCTCCGGCCGCGAGGCTTCCTGGGGCTGCAGATGCAGTGGGAGATCCTGGTGATCACGGCGGAGTTCGGCGTGGACATCGGGAGCCCATCGTTCTTGAACACCCCGCCGGCGGACGCGGGCCGTCCGCTCACGCAAGCCGTCTCGGCCGGTGCTTCGACGCGTGCACCGTTGACGCTCGACGGCTACACCCAGTGGACGACGACCCTCGGCATCGGCCTCGCGTTCCACTGAGCGCCCGCCCGACGCCGTACCCGCACCCAAAGGACCGGACTCCATGGACGACGCACTCCAGCAGCGCATCCGCAAGCTCATCACCGACCACCGCGTCGTGCTCTTCATGAAGGGCACCAAGCACTTTCCGCAGTGCGGCTTCTCCGGAGCCGTGGTGCACGCGCTCAACGCGACGGGCGCGAAATTCGAGACCGTGAACGTGCTCGCAGACCCCGCGATCCGCGAAGGGATCAAGGAGTTCGCGCAGTGGCCGACGATCCCGCAGCTCTACGTGGCGGGCGAATTCGTCGGCGGCGCGGACATCGTGCGGGACCTCGCGACGAAGGGCGAGCTCGTGTCCCTGCTCCGGAGCGCCGGGGCCGTCGACGCGTCGTAGTGCCCCACGGGCGCGCGGTTCTGCACTAGACTCCGCGCCCCAGCATGACCCCCGCAGCCCCCCCGCCTTCGCCCGCCCGCGCGCGCCTCGCCGACCACGCCCTCCTCGCGTACCTCTCGCCGCTCTTCGCAGGCAAGCGCCTCGCAGTGGTCGGGAGCACGTCCGGCGACGCAGCCCACCGCGCGCGCTCCCTCGGCGCGCACACCGTCATCTGCTTCGGCGGCGTGGCGGAGGACATCGCCGTGCGGGCGCTCACGCCCGGCGCGCTGGCGGCGTTCCACGGCAAGCTCGACGTCATCGTCGTGCCCGACGCGGCCGCGGTGCCGTCGCTCGTCGCCGTGCTCGACGAGGCCCGTCGCGCGCTGGGCTCCGACGGCGTGCTCGCCGTGGGCGCCGAGCCCGACGACGGACCGGTGCCCATGGAGCCCGCGGCGGCCTCCGGGTCCATCGGCTATGCCCGGCTCCAGGAGCTGTGCGCGTCGCGCTTCGGGAGCGTGCGCATGGTCGGCCGCGGTCCCTTCGTGGGCTACGCGCTGGCGACGCTCGACGACGGCGCCGAGGCCGCGGGCCTCGACACGCGGCTCATGGACGGCGACCCCCCGCGCCCCGAGGCCTTCGTGGCGGTGGCGTCGGACGTCCCCGTGGACCTCGACGCCCTGTCCGTCGTGCAGGTGACGTCGGACGTGCTGCACGCCGTCCGTGCGACCGCGCGCGGCGACCTCGAGCGCGCCGTCGCGGAGCGCGACCAGAAGCTGAAGGACGTCGAGCAGGCCTCGGCGGAGCGCTGGGTGAAGCTGCAGCGCCTCGAGCACGGGCTCAAGGAGCTCGAGGACGAGCACCGCAAGGCGCGCGACAAGGCCGTGCGCCTCCAGAAGGAGCTCGACGACGAGCGCAAGCTCCGGCAGCGCATCGAGCTCGAGGCGCAGATGAAGAACCGCGCCCCGGAGCTTCCGAAGACGCCGGACTTGAAGCCCGAGCTCGATCGCGTGAAGACGGCGCTGACCGCCAGCGACGCGCGCGTGGCGACGCTCGAGGCCGCGGCGACGGACGCCCAGGCGCACCTCGCGAACGTCGAGGCGGCGCTGGCCGACGCCCGCAAGCAGCTCGCGGGACACGCCGGTCGCCTGGCCGTCGCCGATCGCGAGCTCGCCGCTTCGAAGGCCCGCGAGGCCGATCTGCAGCGCGAGCTCGACGAGACGCAGTCCACCGAGGCCGCCCTTCGCGAGGAGCTCGATGCCCTCGCGGTGCAGGCTTCGGCGCCCCCGCCAGCCCCGGTTGCTCCGCCGGCTCCGGTCGCTGCGCCGGCCCCCGTTGCCCCGCCCGTCCCGGCCGTCGATCCCGAGGAGCTCCGCGCCGAGCGCGAGGCGCGGGCCCACGCCGAGGCCGAGTTCGCCCGCCTCGAGGGGATGCTCGCCCAGCGCGCGGCAGAGGTGCTGCGCTACGCGACGCTGCAGCGGTCGGCGGAGGAGGCCACCCGGGAGCTCTTGTTCAGCGCACAGCGTGGCGGCCTCGCCGAGGAGGAGCGATCGGCGCTGCGGCATCGGGTGGAGCAGGCTCGGCGCGAGATCGAGGCGCTGCGGTCCGAGCGCGATGCCCTCGCGGCGCAGCTCCTCGCGGCGGCCAACGAGGCGCAGCAGCTTCGGTGGAAGCTCGCCGAGGAGCCGGCTGCGGACGCGGTCGACGCGACCTGGGTGACCCGCGAGGCGGGCTTCGAGGGGCAGGTCCTCGGGTTGTCGCTGCGGGCGCGCGAGGCCGAGGACCGCGCCGCGACGCTCGAGCACGCCTACGCCGTCGTCGAGGGACGCGCGCATCGGCTCGCCCACGAGGTCGACGGGGTGCGCCTGGGCCACCAGCACCGCGTCGCCGAGCTCGAGGCGGAGATCGAACGGCTCGCCGAGGCGCTCGCCATGGCCGCCGACGTCGCCGCGCAGGAGGTCACGAGCGCGATGATCGTTCACGCGCGCACCCAGGAGCTCCGGGCCGCCGAGAACGAGGGTCTCCGCATGCGCGTCGACGAGGCGGAGCGCGCGCTGGCGGCGCCTCGACCCGTGGAGACGGTGGTCGACCCGGCTCTCGAGGCCGAGCTCCAACGGCTGCGCAACGCGCTCGTCGAGGCCGAGGAGATCGCCGACAACTACCGGGGCGCGCAGTTCCGGCTGGACCGCTCCATGGGCGACCTCGAGGCGACGGCGGTGCGCCTGGCCGAGACCGAGGACCAGCTCGCGGCGACCCGCGCCGAGGCGCTCGTGCTCGGAGCCCGCGTCGGCCGCGAAGATGCCCTGCGAAGCGCCGTGGACGCCGCGCGCCGTGGCATCTCGTCGCTCCTCGCCGACGGCCGCGGGGCCCTGCTCGCGCCGGAGCTGATGGCGCTGCTTCGCTCCCTCGAAGTCGACTGACATGGGCTCCTGCGGGGCGAGCTGCGGCATCGACCGGCGGCGCGCCCGGCTGCAGGAGCAGGCCGTGGCGCGGGCGCTTCGCGTGCATGGCGACGGCTCCGCGGGAACGCCCCGGTGGTGGCCCGAGAAAGACGCCTTCGCCCCCGCCGAGGTCGACGCCGTCGCCGCGCACTTCGGCACGGTGCTGCCCGCGCGCGTCCACGTTCTGCGCGACGATGCGATGCCCTTCGCGACGTGGATCTACGTCATCGCAAGCACCGGTCCGTCGTCGTGGGTCGAACTGCGGGACGGCGCCGCGGCGACGGTGCCGACGGAACCCGAACAAGGCCTGCGCGTGGGGCTCTCATCGCTGCACCGTGCGGCGGCGCTGCAGGAGTTCGCGTTCACCGGCGCGCCCGCGGACGACGGCGTCTGGATCGAGGAGCGCCGCGTCGCCGGCGTCGAGGACCGACGGCTTCAGCCCTTCGTGCGCGCGGTGCAGGGCGTGCTCGGCGCGCGGCGCATCGCGTGCCTCGACGCGGCGTTTCTCGCAACGGAGCTGGGCCCCGAGGGTCCGTCGTTGTGGGCGGCGCTCTTCGACGCGGCGCCGATGCGATCGTGCGCCGGCGTGTGGATCGAGACGCCGAAGCTCACATGAGCCCGTGCCGGCGCATGTAGTCGGCGGCCTCGTCGTACTGCCCGGACTCGTTGGCGAACTGCACGTGGTTGCGGATCGTCGAGAACCACTCGCGGGTCGTCGGGCGCAGCCGCACCCGCGCACGCTCGAAGAGCGCCATGGTCAGCGGCTCGACGACGCCCGACGCGAGGCTGCGCGTGATCGCGAGCTCCGCCGCGCCCTCGACGAGCGCCTCGAGGTCGGCGCCGGACCATCCTTCGGTCTGGTCCGCGATGCGCCCGAGGTCGAGGCCCGCGGCGGGCTTGTCGGCGAGCTTCAGCCCGAGAATCTGGGCACGCGCAGGCTTGTCCGGCGGCGGCACGAAGAGCACCTGGCCGAAGCGCCCGGGGCGGCGGAACGCGGCGTCGACGTCCCACGGCGTGTTCGTCGCACCGATGACCAGCACGCGCTCGTTGCGGCTCGCGAAGCCGTCGAGCTCGGCGAGGAACTGCGTGATGACCCCGCGCATCGCGCCGGTCACGAGCTTCGCGCGCTGCATCCCGAGAGCGTCGATCTCGTCGAAGAAGAGCACCGTCGGCGCACGACGGCGCGCGTCCTCGAAGATGGCGTGGAGCTGGCGCTCGGAGTTGCCGATCCACATGTCGAGGACCTCGTGCAGGCCCACGTTCACGAAGCTCGCGCCGCACTCGCCGGCGGTGGCGCGCGCGAGCCACGTCTTGCCGCAGCCGGGCGGACCGTAGAACAGCATGCCGCCGCCGGCCTTGCGCCCGTACGCCGCGAAGACCTCGGGCTTGTGGAACGGGAGGATGATGCGCATGCGGATGCGCTCCTTCACGTCCTCGAGGCCGCCGACGTCCTTGAAGGCGACGGCGTCGGCGGGGGGCGCGGGTCCGTCGGTGCCTGCGTCCGCCGCGGGCTCGCGCGCGGGGAGCAGGGCATCCCAGTGCGCGGGGTCCGCGAGGGCGGCGTCGAGCTTCACCGCGCGCTCGTAGTCGGCCCGCGCGGCGCGATGGTCCCGGCGCTTCTCATGGGCCCGCGCGCGAAGAAGCAACGCCATCGCGTGATCGGGGAGCGCCGCGAGCACCCGCTCGACGGACTGCAGCGCGCGGTCGGCGTCGCCCAGCGCCAGCGAGCAGCGCGCCGATCCGAGGGCCGCGTCGTCGCGGGTGCCGGCGTCGTCGACGATGCCGTCGAAGTGCTCCCGCGCCTCCTTCGCCTGGCCCGCGCGCTCGAGGAGGTTCGCGACGTGGAGCCGCAGCGGGGCGTTGCCCGGCGCCAGCGCGAGCGCGTCGAGGAGCAGCTTGAGCGAGGGGTCCGTGGGGCGATCCTGCATGCGCGGAGTCTAAGCCCCGCGCGCGACGCGGGGGATCAGCGTCGGCGACCGAAGCCGCCGAAGTGCATGCCGCCTCCCCCGCCGCCGAAGCTCGGCGCGGGGCGGAACGACGGCGCGGAGTACACCGGCGCGAAGCTCGTCGGGGCGCGGTACGAAGGAGCCTGGTACACCGGCGCGGGGCGGTACACCGGCGCTGCGTACGTCGGCGATCCGTACGACGGCGCCGGGCGGTACACCGGCGCTGCGTAGGTCGGCGATCCGTACGACGGAGCGGGGCGGTACACCGGTGCTGCGTAGGTCGGAGACCCGTACGACGGCGCCGGGCGATACATCGGGGCGGCGTAGGTCGGCGACGCGTAGTTCGGGTTCCCGTACACCGGCGGACGCACGACGGGCTGCACCATCGGCATCGACGGACGCACCACCGGCGACCCGTAGGCCGCGGCTCCCACCGGCACGCGATACCCACCGTAGTAAGGCGAAGGCTCCGAACCCCCGGTGAACGGCGCGGCGGGACGCATCGCGGCGGCGCCCGGCGGGATCGACATCGGCGCGCGGTACGGCATCGCGCCGACGCCCATGCCCGGGCGAGGTGCCGGCGGCGCCGCGAGCCGCGGGGCGATGGCGTAGCGAGGCAGCGCCGACGGGGCCGCGGTGCGCAGGGGCATCACCGTCGAGCTCGCGGACGAGAGCTGCGTCACCGGCCCGGCGTTGATGCGCACCACGTGCTCGCCGAGGTTCATCACCCGCGTGAGGTTGCACGACGACGTCTGCCGAAGGATCGCTGGGACCGCCGTCGGCGCCGCGTAGGTGGGATGCGCCGTGCCGACCTCGCCCGACGGGCAGAAGCGCCATGCGGAGCCGGTGTACCCGCGGCCGCCGTACGGCGCCCCGCGCGGCGGAAGCGGAGCCCAGCCCGCGTAACCGCCGCCGTAGCGCCAGCCCACCCAAGCAGGACCCCAGACCGTGCCCGGAACCCAGCCCCAGCCGCGCGACGCGAGGGAGATCCAGCGGCCGTAGTGGAACGGCGCCCAGCCCCAGGCGTAGTCGGACACCCAGGTCCAGCCGTACTCCGTGAGCACCCAGTGGCCGCGCGAGTAGTACGGCGCGAAATCGGCGCCGACGACGTTCGACGCAGGCACCCACACGCGGCCGTAGGATGGGTCGTCGATCCACGTTCCATACGGCGCGAGCGCGCTGCCGAACTGCGTGTAGGCCGCGGGGTCGTAGCCCTCCTCGTAGAGCACGTCCTCGGCGGGCATCTCGCCCTCGGGCATCGCCGACGGGTCCACCGGCGCCCCGTTCGGCGGCACCTCGGCGTAGCCCGGCGGCGGCGCGTTCGGATCGGCCACGGGCATCCCCGTGTTCGGATCGAGGGCCTGCGTCGGCGGCGGAGCGATCCCGTACCCGCTCCCGCCCTGCATCGGCTGGGCGGGCGCATACGGGTCATTGTATTCCTGCGCGCCAGCCACCGAGGCCCCGAGCAGGAGCGTCAGCGCAGCGACGAGTTGGACGACGACCTTCATGAGCGGACCTCCAGCGAGCGGCAGCGGCGGACGGCGGATTGCGGCCGCGCTGCCTCCCCGTCCTCGAGCACGGCACATGCCACGCGCGCGACGAGGGAGTGCTCCAAGCATCCCCACGTCATCGCCCTGCGCGCAACTGCGGCAGAATGCCCCGCAGGGTCGTCGATGTCCCACGATGCTGCGGGGCGTCGGTCACGCCCGGGCGCTCGCGGGACCCCTCACGGCCTCGGCGAGGAGTTCGTGGAGCTGCGCGGCGCGAGGCTCCCACCCGTGGCTCGCGACGACGCGTTCACGGGCAGCGGCGGCGAGCGCGGCGGCCCTCGCGCGGTCGCGGAGCAGCGTCGCGATGACCTCGGCGGTGGCGGTGCCATCATCGGAGACCGAGGCCACCGCGAGGTGCACGCCGGGCTCGGCGTCGACGCCCTCGGCGGCGCCGGGCGAGCACACCACCGGGACGCCCATGGCCATGGCCTCGAGCACCTTGTTCTGCACGCCCCGCGCGACGCGCAGCGGGATCGCGCAGACCGCGCAGCCCCGCACGACGTCGCGCAGGTCGGGCAGGAAGCCGGTCACGGTGACGCCGGGCACGTCGGCGAGGACACGCACCGCGGCCGCGGGGTTCGATCCCGCGAGCACCACCCGAAACGACGGGTGCTCCACGCGAACCTTTGGCAGCACCGCGCGCACGAGGAACTCCGCTGCCTCGACGTTCGCCTGGTAGTCCATCGCGCCGAAGAAGACCGCCGAGGCGTCCGCGGCGGGATGCGCGGCGGGCGCGAAGTACGCGGTGTCGACGCCGTTGGGCAGCGCGCGCACGTCGCACCCCGGGGCGATGGCCGCGAAGAGCTCCCGCTCGCGCTCGGCGGTGACCACGGAGATCGCCGCGCGCCCGGCGACGTGGCGCTCGAAGGCCGCGAGGGTGCGGGCCTCGCGACGGTGCACGAAGCGCATCGGAAAGCCCGCGCGCTCGGCGTACGCGGACCACTTCGCGGAGTCGGCGTCGACGAAATCCATCACGAGCGGAACCCGCGGATGGCGCAGGGCGTAGGGCGCCATGGAGCTGCTCTCGGCGTAGATCACGTCGGGGCGGAGCTCGCGCACCAACGCGTCGACCTCGGCCTCGAGGCGCGCGCTGTGGAACACCGGCACCGTCAGCGGCGTCGACGACAGCAGCGCCGGCAGCGCCCGCACGCGCTGCACGCGAAGGTCCAGCGGCGCGAGGGTCACCGACGCGAAGACCCGCCGCAGCCGCGCGGCGTGGGCGACGTCCGACGGAGGCTCGGCCAGGGCTGCCAGGTGCACCTCGCAGCGCGTCGCGAGGCGCGAGAGCAGGTTGAACGTGCGGATCTTGTCGCCCTTGTCGGGAGGGAACGGCACGCGGTGCGTGAGCGCGAGCACCCTCACGACGGCCGCACCCACGCCCGGGTCACGGGGTCGCGGCGGCGCAGCACCCGCGCGGGGTTTCCCCCGACGACGCAGTCGGCGGGCACGGGCTCGATGACCACGGAGCCCGCGGCCACCACGCTGCCGTCGCCGACGTCGGCCAGCACCACGCTGCCGTTGCCGAGCCACGCGTTGCGCCCGACGGTGACGCGATCATAGCGGCCCGGCTGGTCCTGCACGGGCACGTCGGGGTCGTCGATGCCGTGCTGGTTGCGCCCCGAGAGCACGTGCACGTTGGATCCGAGCGTCGCGTGCGGCGCGAGCACGACGCGCCCGAGGCTGCAGTTGGCGCCGACGTACACGCCCTCGGCCACGACGGCGTCGGGCGTCGCGAAGGTCGTCCCCCACTGGATGCACGACGCGGGGTGGCACTCGCGCAGCACGGCCCCGTAGAACGCGCGGCGAAGCACCTGGCCGCTCAGCCCCGGCACCATGGCCAGCGCCTGCGAGTAGCCCGCAAACACCGTGCGCTCCCGGGCCTCGTCGACCCCTCGGGACTCCAGCCGGAACATCGCCACCAGCGGCGCCACGAGCCCCCGCGCCGCCGCCAGCGCCACCGCCTTGCCCAGACTCCTCGCGCTCAACGTCCGCCCTCCTCAGCGCAGCGCGCCGAGCGCCGCATACAACGCCAGGTAACGCTCCGCCCGCCGCGCCGGGTCGTGCCGGTCCCTCGCCCGCTGCCGGGCGAGCTCGACGCGACGCGCGCGCTCGGCCTCGTCGCCGACGCACGCGACCACCGCCGCGGCGAGGCGCTCCGGCGACTCGGGGTCGACGATCCACGCCATGGACCCATCGTCGGCCACCTCGGGCACGCCGCCGACGCGCGTCGCGACCACCGGCAGACCCACGGTCATCGCCTCGAGCAGCGCGTTGGGCATCGCCTCGGAGCGGCTCGGCATCACGAGCATGTCCGAGGCCCGGTACACCGTGCCCACGCTGCGCTGGTGCCCGAGGAACAGCGCGTGGTCCGCCACGCCGAGCTCCGTCGCGAGGGAGCGCAGCGCCGCCGCGTCGGGGCCGTCGCCGGCGAAGGCGAGGGTCACGTCGGCGCCCTGCTGCCGCGCCATCGCGAGCGCTCGCAGCGCCACGTCCTGCCCCTTCTCGTGGGACAGCCGCCCGACCACCGCCGCGATGAAGGCCTCTCGCGGAATGCCCAGCGCCGCCCGGGCGCCGTCGCGGTCGTGGGGGCTCTGGAGGTCCTGCGCGTCGACGGCGTTCGGAATCACCACCACCCGCTGCCCCGCGACGCCCTCGCGCATGACGATGTCGCGCGCGCTCTCGGCCACGGCCACGACGCGGTCGGCGCGCGGCAGCGACCACGCGTCGATGCGGTGGTAGCGCTTCACCTTGTCGTTCTCCGCGGTCCACCCGTGGTGATGGCCGACCCACGGGATGCGCCGCGCCGCGCGCACCGCGAGCGCGAGCAGGTGCGGCTTGTACGAGTGGCTCTGCACCACCCTCGCGCCGATGCGCCACGCCAGCGCCACGGCCTGCGCCACGACGCCCGGATCGAAGGCTCCGCGCTCCTGCAGTTCGTGGACGACGAGCGCCCCGCCGGAGATCTCGTCGAGCCTCGGCACCGGCCCGGCGCCGCGCCCGCGCAGCAACGCCACGTGGAGCTGAACGTCGGACGGGAGCGCGCGTGCGAGATGCACGAGCCCCCGCGCCGGCCCGGTCACCACCGGCGCGTCCAGGATCGACAGGACGACGCGCGGCACTCAGCGATCCTTCGGGGTCTGGGCGTCGGCCTCGACGGCGGCGTCGGGCAGCACCGCGCCGGCCGGCAGCGGGCCTTCGGGTCGGGGCACGCCGCGCCCCTCGATGAAGAGCGCGCGGATCTGCGCGACCATGCGCTGCCGACCGGCGGCGTTCGGGTGCAGGCCGTCGGCGGTGAGCGCGTCGGGCAGGTAGCCCTCGTCGTCGCCGAGCGCCGCGGCGTAGTCGAGCACGAGCTCGTGGCGCATGCGGGCCGTGTCCCGGAGCCACTCGTTGAAGCGTCGGATGCGGCCCGTCGCGGCGCCCCCGGCCTCGACGCGGTCCCAGGTGCGGGACACCGGAACGGTGGTGGCGTGGACGACCTTCACGCCGTGCGAGCGCACGCGATCCGCGAGCTGCGCGTAGTACGACTGGGTCTCGTCGAAGGGCGGCGCGTCGGGGAGCAGGTTGATGGCGCACATCTTCAGCACCACCATCTCGGGCCGCAGCGAGAGCGCGTCGGACTCCACCCGCAGAAGCTGCTGCCAAACGAGCTGACCGCCGTCGCCGCGGTTCACGAAGTGCGACGTCGGAAACTCCGCCGCGAGGTCGAGCTGCTCGGTGATGCTCGCGCCGAGGAACACCACCCGCCCCGACACCACGCCCTCGTTGCGCAGGCGCTCGTTGTCCGCCGCGAAGCGGGAGCGGTGCGCGGGGTCGGCGTGCAGCGAGAGCCAGCGCTCGTGCCAGGTGCGGGCGTCGCTGCGGTACCGAAGGGCCTTGTAGGTCATGGCCCCGAGGCCCGCGAGCAGCAGCGCCAGGGCGCCCTGGTAGAGACGGTTCATCGTGCGCGATCACTCCATCCGCGCGGGGCGCCAAACCCTCGACACGCGCGGGGCATCATGCCATATCGCCAACGCTCGGCGGGTGCGCGATTCGCCCTGCAGAAAGAACGTTTCCGTCGATCCATGGGAATCCCGATCCTCGCCATGCTGGTGGCGTCGCCGCTGCAGCTCGCCGCAGCCGCCGGCATCGAGCTCGCGGGCGGGTACGACTCGACGGTGCTCAACCAACGCACGCTGAGCTTCGGCGACGGAGCCCTCGGCCGCGGCGCCGTGGACCTGCAAATCGGCCATCGCACCGAGCGCGTGCGGCAGCTGCTGCGGACGCGCGGCGAGTACTACTTCACCGACGGCGAGGGCAAGACGCTGGACCAGGGCGACTTCACGTCGTTCACGCGGTACGCGCTGCACATCGAGCCCAACGACACCTGGGAGATCGACGGCCACGCGACGTACACCGTGGGCCAGGCGTCGTACCTGCTCGGCCTCGGCGCCAGCCCGGACCTGTTCTTCCAGCGCGGCCTGCTGGGTGAGTACAACGGCACGCTGCAGGCGAGCCACGAGTTCTCGGACACGTGGCGCGGCTCGCTGCTCGCGGGCGTCATGGGCCGCCACGCCATCGACATCCCGGTGAACATGGCGCGGGAGAACATGCTGACGTTCCTCGGCGTGCTCGAGGCCGCGCACGACTTCAACGAGAACAACGTCGGCATCGCAGCGGGGCGCTTCGAGTACTTCCTCATCGACGGCTACGTGAACTGGGTCGCGCGTGTCACGAGCTACCTGGGCTGGCGCCGCAACTTCGGCGAGAACACCACGCTCACCATCCTCGGCGGCGCCGACGGGCTCCAGGACCAGAACGAGTCTGCGCACTGGTTCGTCGGTCCGTACGGCAGCGTGTCCTTCGCGACGGCGGTGCCCGACGACCACTTCGCCTTCGGCGTCGGCGCCCGCTCGGAGTACGCCGTGGTCTCCACCACGCGCTGCGGCGTCGCCGTGGCGGGCGGCGGCGCGTGCCCGCAGAGCCAGGTGCTGGCCGGCGGCACCGGGCGCGTGTGGGGCGCCATGCTCGCCGGCGTCTGGCGCCCCGGCGGCGGCAAGCTCTCGATCTCCGGCGACGTCGTCGTGGACTACGGCACGACGACGAACGCCGACGAGACCCCCGGCGCGCGGCCCGGCGCCGTGCACGACGTCGCCCAGGTGAACGTGTCGGCGCTCGCGAACCTCCGCTGGATCTTCACGCGCAACGTCTCGGCCTTCGCGCGTTACAACTTCTTGTATTCCGACGTCGACGCGGTGATCCCCGGAGCCATCACGCAGCTCGTGCGGCACGTGGCGATGGCCGGCGTGACCTTCGCGCTCGGCACCGACGACGACGACGTCACCGAGCCCATGATCCCCTTCGCCGAGCTCGCGGCGATGCAGGGCGCGCACGGCTTCGGCGGCGGGGCGGCGGGCGGCGGCGAGCGCAGCGGGGGCACGCAGCGCGGCACGCCGGACGGCGCGAGCACGGACCCCTTCGACCTCTCGCACGACGACCCGCCGGCGGCCGACGACCCTGGCGGCGCGCTCGGGGGCGGCGCGTCCAACGACGACGAGGACGGCGCCGCGCACGAAGACGGATCGGATCCGACGGCGGCGCCACCCCGTTGGGCGACGCAGCCGGCGACGCGGCCAGGCACCTCGCGCGCGACGACGCAGGTGGACCACGGATCGCGACCGGTCACCCCGCCGCCGGCGCCGTCGGACAACGGCAACGGTGGCGCTCCGGCACCGAACCAGGGAGCATCGACGCCATGACGATGGGAGAGAAGGACGACGCTCCGCTCTCGCTGAAGGACCTCATCGGCAACTACCTCGCCATCGCGCGGCGGGGGTTGCGGTACTGGGGGCGCGGCAGCGCCGTGTTCCTAGTGGTCCTTGCGGCGGGCATGGCGTGGGTGATCACGAAGCCGCGCACGTACCGCTCCGAGGCGCGGTTCCAGGTGCAGGAGCCAGACGTGCCCGGCGGGCAGGAGCGCGGCGCCGAGGAGATCCAGCGCTCCCTCGACAACCGCCTCTCGCAGGTCTTCGGGTCGCGCACCAACGTGCTCGCGCTCGTGAACCGGCTGAACCTGTACCCCCGGCTCCGCGGGCACACGTCGGACACCAAGCTCGCCGAGCAGGTGTGGGGATCGCTGGACCGCAGCGTCGTCGCCGACACCGTGCAGCTCGGCTTCAAGTACGGCGACCCCGAGGACGCGCAGCGCGTCGTGCAGGGCTTCATCGACCTCTTCGTGAACGCGCGTCGCAGCACTGCGGTGACGCAGGCCCGCGAGGCCCTCGCGACGGTGGACGCCCAGTTCCGGCAGCTCGAGACGGCCCTCGCCGATCGGCAGGACGCCCTCGATCAGTTCGTGCTCGCGAACCAGTCCATGGTCGAAGAGGTGCGCGCTCGCCGCGGCGGTCCGACGCGCATCCAGATCGGCACCAACGGCGCGCCGGGAACCTCTCCCACCCGCGCCCCGGAGGCCGACAGCCACGCGTCGTTGCGCACCCGCGGCGTGCTCGCGCGCATCGGACGCCTCAACGCCAGCCTCGAGGCGCTGCGCAACCCGACGCAGGTGGCCGCGCCGTCCGCCGACGAGCCCCCGGACCTCCAGGCGCTGCGCGAGCGCGTGCGGGCGAAGCAGACCGAGGTCGACGGCTACCGGGCCCGGGGCCTCACGCCCGACTACCCCACCCGCGCCTCGGCGGAGCGCGAGCTTCAGGGTCTCAACACCCAGCTCGCCGCCGCGGTCGCGCGCGTTCGCGGCAACCAGCTGAGCGCCGCGGCGATGTCGCAGACCGAGCGCGAGCAGCGCATCGAGCAGGTGAACCGCGAGCTGCAGCAGGCCCGCGTGGAGCTCGCCGACAGCCAGCGCACGGACAGCGCCGCGAGCGCCGCGAACCCGTCGGCCCCTCCGCCGCCGACGCCGGTGCGCAACCCGCTCACGCGCAACAACATCGTCGAGGTCGAGGCCGAGTTCGACCGGCTCACCACCGACGTCACCACGACGCGCACGAGCTACACCGAGGTGCTGCACCGCAAGCTCGAGCGCACCGCCGACCTTCGCCGCTCGGAGCTCAGCGGCGGCGAGCAGATCCGCATCCTCGATGCCCCATCGCGACCAGTGGAGCCCGAGCCCCCGGGGCGGGTGAAGCTCACGATGATCGTGATGGTGCTCGCCATGATCCTGGCCTTCGGCACGGCGCTGCTCTCGGGCATCATCGACACGCGCATCTACGACCAGGACGACCTGCGCCGCTGGGGCGAGCTCGCCGAGCTCCCGTTCATTCCCGACCTGCACCACGACGCGCCCCCGGGAGGTCCGCGGGTGCCGTCGATGCACGCGCCGCCCGCCGCTCCGGGCTGAGCCGCGGCCATTGCCAAGCCCCGCCGGACGTTGCTACCACGTCCGGACCCATGCCCACCCCGCGCTCCCTTCTCCTCGCTGCGTGCCTCTCGACGGCGGCCTGCCACTCGACGCTCACGGGCCCGTGGCCGCCGGTGGAGTCTTCGGTGCAGGAGTACCGCGTCGGCCCCGGCGACGTGCTGCGCGTCGCGGTCTTCGGCAACACGGACCTCACATCGCGCGTCACGGTGCGTCCCGATGGCCGCGTCACGTTGCCGCTGCTCAACGACATCGTGATGTCGGGCAAGACGGTCAACGACATCACCCGCGAGATCACCGAGGCCTACCGCCACTTCGTGCAGGACGCACGGGTCGCCGTGGTCGTCGAAGAGGTCCACAGCTACCGCGTCTTCGTCACCGGGAAGGTGCTGCGCCCCGGCGACTTCGAGTCGCGCACGGCGGTGTCGGTGATGCAGGCGCTCGCCCTCGCCGGCGGCGGCGCCCGCGGCGCGGACCTCGACCACATCATGGTGCTGCGCCGCGCGAGCAACGGCCGCGAGGAGCGCTACGACGTGTCCATGAGCGACATCCTCGACGGCCAGATGCAGGAGAACTTCACCCTCCGCAGCGGCGACACCGTCATCGTCCGCTGACGGAGCGCCCGGTCACGGCCCCGCGCGCAACGACACCGCAAGGTTGAACGCCGGCGGCGGTGCCCCGACGTCGAAGTCCAATCCGACGGCGATGACGATGTTCTGCGCGGCCGTCCCCCCGTTCGACCACGACGCGATGGCGGGTGCGCCCGACGCCGTCGGGGCGTAGGCGGTCTCGCTCGCGCCGAGGCACGTGGTCGCGCCGCAGTCCGGCAAGAGGCGCACGAAGAGGTTTCCGGGGGTCGGCACGGGGGTGACGACGGTCGGCGTCGCGAGCACCGAGAGAGTCTGCCCGGCCGGCACCGTCGCCCGGTAATACAGCGAGCGCCCCGGCGGTCCCGGCGACGCCATCAACGGGCACGCGTAGACCGTCTCCACGGCCCCGGTGAGCTGCTGCGCCATCTGGGGAGCGCTCGGCGTGACCGTCGGCGCCGTCGCGCAGTGCACCGCCGCGGGCTGCGGCCCGCCCACCGCCACCCGCAACGAGTACGTGAGGTCCGACGTGGCGCTCACGCCGCCCACGGCGAAGACGACGTCGCGAGCCGCATCGCCGGTGTTGGTCCACCACAGCATGGCGGCCCCGTTCGGTGCCGAGGTACCGCCGGTCGTCGCGGTGCACGTGCCGCCGTCACACCCGTCGAGACGTCGGATCACCGGCACCACCCCGGCGACGGCCTGGACGACGACCTGCAGCGTCTCCCCGACGCCAACATGGGCGCTGTAATAGAGCACCCGGCCCAGGGCCTCGGGAGCGCAGCCCGTGAGCACGTCGTGCGCGAACGTCGTCGACTCGGACGGGAGCGTCGTTCCTGCGGCGACGAGGGTGGCGCCGGCGCAGGAAACGTTGGCCGGCGGCGGCACGAGCTCGGTGTCGAGGTCGAAGGACCCCACGACCCCCGCGGCCTGGGCACCGACGGCGACGACCACGTCGACGGGACCGCCGGTGCGGTTGAGCCACGTCGCGCGCGAAGGGATCGTCGGCGCGCCGGAGCTCTGCACCGCGAGGCACGAACCGGCGTCGCAGCCGGCGAGCAGGCGCACGACGCGGGTCCACGGCGCGCCGACGGGCGATGCCGTGACGACCAGCGAGTTCGCCGCGGGGACGGTGACGACGTAGTAGAGCACCGGCCCTCGCGCCGAAGGAGCGCAGGGCGTGGACGGGGCAGCCGCCGAAGACGTGTCCTGTCCCACGAGGCGGGTGCCGGGGACGAGGCGCCGGGGGGCTGCGCAGACGGTGTTGTCGACGGCGTCGAAGGTCGTGACCCGCAGGGTGTAGGCCCCGCCGACGCCGAAGCCGAGCTGGTCGACGAGCACGAAGTAGTCGCCGGGATCGAGCACGGCGCGGAGGGCCGGGTTGCGGACCCCCCCGGGCACGCTGCCGCTGCATGCGACCTCCGACAGCGGGTCGTCGCAGGCGGTGCGGATCGCGAGCGCCGTGTCGATGGCGGCTTCGACGGCGAGGGCGACACCGGTGCGGGCGGCGACGTGCAGCCGGTAGTAGTGCTCCGGTCCGCCGGTGCCGGTGGTCGTGGTGCAGGTCGTCGAGGCGTTGCGGCTGGTGCCCTCGAGCGTGGCGGTGACCGCGTCCGCGGGCAGCGCGAGGGTCCGCTGCAGGGGGAGGTCGCAGCGGGGCGCGGGGGCGTCGACGGGGGTGACGTCCGCGACGGACGCGTCACGGGGCGCGGCGGCGCCGGCATCCCCCACGAGGGCCACGGAGCCGCACCCTGCCAAGGCGAAGACGAGCGCGGTGAGGAGTGCGAGGCCGGTCGGCCGTGTCGGCGTCATGAAAGCTCCAGTGGCCGGGTCGCGACCCTCGTCGACCCGCCGCAGGAGCGTCACGCTACCATCGTGATCAGTGGTGGTGGTGACCGTCGTCGCCGTGGACGTGTCCGTGGGCGAGCTCCTCCTCGGTGGCGGCGCGCACGGTGCGCACGGTCACGTCGAAGTGCAGCGTCTGCCCCGCGAGCGGGTGGTTCGCGTCGAGGTTCACGCTGTCGCCCTCGATGGAGATGATGCGGAGGTGCATGGGCTCGCCGCCCGGCCCCACGCCCTGCAGCTCCATGCCGACCTTCGGCGCCGGCGACTTCGGCAGCCGCGCGCGGGCGACCTTCATGACGAGCTCCTCGCGCCACTCGCCGTAGCCTTCCTCGGGCTTCACGACGACGTTGAGGTGCGCGCCGACGGCCTTGCCCTCGAGCGCCTTCTCGAGCCCCGGGACGATGTTGCCGTGGCCCTGGAGGTACGTCAGCGGCGTGCCGTCCTCCGAAGAGTCGATGACCGCCCCGGCGCCGTCGCGCAGCGTGTAGTCGAAAGCCACCACCGAACCCGTCGAAATCGTCGTCATCGTCCGTGCGCTCCTCGCCTCGCGGCCCGTTGGCATCCATCGCCCCGGTTCCGCAAGTTCGGCGCAAGCTGCATCAAACAGGGCCCGCCGTCGATGACCCCGTGCACCTCCGCGGGCTGACGAAACCTTGTGCCTACAATGTAGGTGTAGTTCGCTGGGTCCACGGACGTCGCCCCCGCTGGCCGCGCTCCCCGGACGCCTCCGGGGAACGGCCCGCGTCGTGCACCGCTCCGCCCTCAGGGTCGCCGCCATGAAGCAACACCACACCCCCGGTCCTCGCAGCGTCGTCGCGCTCCTCGTCGTCGTCTCGGCATCGGTGAGCGCCCACGGCGTCGCCCGCGGTCAGAGCCGCCTCGCGCCGTTGCCGCCGGTGCCCGTGCGCGCCGACGCGGGCGCCCATCCGCCGGTGCTCCCTGCGGCGCCGCCGGACGCCACGCGGTGCCCCGAGGGCATGGCGCTCGCCGAGGGCGAGTACTGCTCCTCGGTGGACCAGGTGTGTCTCCGATGGCTGGACCCCGACACGCAGATGCGCTGCGCCGAGTTCGCGCCGTCGCGCTGCACCGGCCGCCGCCGCCCGATGTCGGTGTGCATGGACCGCTACGAGTACCCCAACCAGCCGGGCGTTCGTCCGCAGGTGATGGTGAGCTGGTACGAGGCCGCTCGCGCCTGCGAGGAGCAGCACAAGCGGCTCTGTACGCAGTCCGAGTGGACCTTCGCGTGCGAGGGCCCGGACATGATGCCGTACCCCACGGGGCTCACGCGGGACCCCGAGGCGTGCCGCATCGACCACCAGACCATGCGCCCGGACCGCGAGCGCCTGGGCCGCCCGAGCACGTCCGCGGACGAGAGCGCGCGGCTCTACGAGGCCGTGCCGAGCGGGACGATGTCGCGCTGCGTGTCCTGGGCGGGCGTCCACGACATGACCGGCAACGCCGACGAGTGGACCGTGAACGAGTCCGGGCGGCCCTTCCGCTCGGCGCTCAAGGGCGGCTGGTGGGGACCGATCCGCGCGCGCTGCCGGCCCGCCACGATCTCCCACAACGAGGGCTTCGTGTACTACCAGATCGGCTTCCGCTGCTGCGCCGACCCCGCGACGTGAACCGCGTTGCGCAGCGCGACACCGATGTCGCGCAACGCTCCCCGCCGATCAGTACTCGCCGCGGTTGACGACGCGGATGCGCCCCGCGGACTGGCGCTCGTCCCAGGGCTCGCCGGCGGTCCACGACACCTCGCCGGAGGTGCCCCAGCCCATCTGCCGCACCGAGCTGCCGTCGAGGTCGAACCACACGAGACCGCCGTCGGAGCGCGTCGCCTGATCGAGACAGACCACCTTCGTCTCGGCGCCGCCGTCCCAGCGCAGCGTGGCCGCGTGCGGCACATGGATGTGGCCGCACAGCACCCACGCCGGGCGAAGGCGCGTCACGAGCACCGCCGCGTGGGGGTTGCCCATCTGCGTCCAGTGGCTGCGACGGATGCCCCTCGCCCCGACCACCGCCACGGCGCTCTCGGGACCGGCGATGCCGCGCGGCCACTCGTGCAACAACAGCATGTCGGCGCCGGCCACGGCACAGGCCACGTCGACGTCCTCGCGGCGGAAGTAGCCCGCTTGCTTGTTCGTCTCGGCGCTCGAAGCCGGCAGCCGCGGGCGGTGAAAGCGCGTCGGCGCGAAGATCCCCGACAGGAACGCCACACGCAGCCCCGCCACGTCGCGCACCCCCGCGCGCCCGAGGTAGGTCACGTGCGGAACCAGCTCGCCGCCGTTCGGCAGGGCGTCGAGCTCCTCGAAGCTCTCGTTGTTGCCGCCGACGAAATAGAACGGGCGGGCCATGGTGCGCTCGCCGCGCGCGTACGCCGCGAACTCCGCAGGCATGGTGCGCTTCGTCGCCTTGCGACGGTGGTCGTCGGCGGTGGAGAACGTCTCGACGTCGCCCACCGACAGCACCGCCGCCACGCGCTCGCCGCGCGACTGTTCGAGCGTGTCGATCCATTCCTCCACGCGGAAGAACCGACCGTGCACATCACCGACCGCCGCCACGAGCATCGTTGGGCCGCGGGGATCGTAGCTGATCGTTCACCGGACCGAGTAACGTTCCCGTTGCCGTGGCGCCACGTTCCGCGGAACCCCGTGGAATGCCAGCGTGGCACGATTGCAGATTTTCGTGCTACGGGCCGCGGGTGTGCGGAGCGCCGTCGAGGCTCAGCGGTAGCGTTCGAGGGTCTCGACGAAGCGTGACTCGGCCACGTCGAGCCACGCCGCGGGGAACTCGGCGACGGTGGCCGCGACGGCCTCGCCCCAGCGCTCGAGGAGCGTGACGCCGGTCTGCTCGTTGACCCGGCGGATGGGGAGCGCGGCGCTGTCGACGAGGGCCTGCGCGCGGTCCGTCTCGAGGAGCGCGAGGGCGTTGCGCAGGGCGGCGCGCACCCGCTCGGCCTCGATCTCGGAGAACACCGGGTCCTTGGCGACGCGGTGCGACTCGAAGTACCGGCGCAGCAGCAGTCCGGCTCCGTAGGTGCGGTACACGTTGCCGACGGCGTCGACGGCGCGGCCGCCCGGAACGAGCCGCTCGATCATCCATCGCAGCCCTTGGGTGACGTTGCCGCGGATCGTCGCGCTCTCCTCGATGTCCACGAGGATGCGCCGCGCGCCGGCGGTGAGGACCACGCCGTAGCTCCGCGCCATGCGGTCGATCATCGCCGTGCGCAGCGTGCGCACCACCGGCAGGTCGACCATCGGCGGCAGCCCGAGCCGCGCGGCGCCGGAGAGGATGCCGTACATCGCAAGCACCGAGTCGCTCTGGGCGCGTTCGCTCATGGGTGCCGCACCGTACCGGAGGCCCGGCCGCGCTGCTACCGTCGCCGCATGAGCCTGCCGCCGGGACCGTCGATGCCCACCGTCCTCCTGCTGCACCGCTGGATGCGCGACCCGCTCGGCTTGATGAAGGAGTGCCGCGCGCGCTTCGGCGAGACCTTCACGGTGAAGCTCGTGTCGACGCCGCGCATGGTGATCCTCTCGAACCCGGAGCATGTGCGCGAGGTCTTCGCGAGCCACGGCGACGACATGCACGCGGGGAAGATCGCCGCGTCGCTGGTGCCGTTCCTCGGGAGCCAGTCGGTGATCGTGCTCGACGGGCAGCCCCACCGCAGCCTGCGCAAGCTGGTGATGCCTCCGTTCCACGGCGAGCGCATGCACGCCTACGGGCAGCAGATGATCGACGTGACGCACGACGCCATCGACGGGTGGCGCGTCGACGAGGCGTTCGCGGTCCACGAGGCGTTCCAGGGCATCACCCTGGACATCATCCTGCGCACGGTGTTCGGCCTCGACGACGCCGCGCGGCGCCAGGAGGTCGGCGCGCAGCTCGCCAGGCTCATGCACGTGGCCTCGTGGCCGCCGTTGCTGCTCCCGCAGATGCAGCACGACCTCGGACCGTGGAGCCCCTGGGGGCGCTTTCAGCGCGAGCTCGCCAAGGGCGACGCCATGCTCCGCGGGGTCATCGACGCGCGGCGCAGCGCGGGCACCGCGGGGCACACGGACATCCTCTCGCTGCTCCTCGACGCACGCGACGAGGACGGGCGCGGGCTCGACGAGGGCGCGCTGCGGGATCAGCTCGTGACGCTCCTCGTCGCCGGCCACGAGACCACCGCCACGGCGCTCGCGTGGACGATGCGCTGGGTGCTGGCGCTGCCTCGCGTGCGCGACCGGCTCCTCGACGAGCTGCACGCCGCACAGCGCACCGGACCGCTCACGCCGGAGCGCATCGCGAAGCTCGAGTACCTCGACGCGACGGTGCGCGAGGCCCTGCGTCTGCAGCCCGTGGTGCCGCTCGTGGGGCGCGTGCTGCAGCAGCCGATGACCTTCGCTGGGTACGACCTTCCGTCGGGAGTGTCGCTCACGCCGTCGGTGTTCCTCGTGCACCAGAACCCGGACATCTACACCCGACCCGAGCAGTTCGACCCGGAGCGCTTCCTCGGGCGGCAGTACAAGGCCCACGAGTGGATCCCCTTCGGCGGGGGCATCCGCAAGTGCATCGGCATGGCGTTCGCGCTCTACGAGATGAAGATGGTCCTCGCGACGGTGCTGGCGCGCACCTGGCTGCGCCCGCGACCCGGGTACGTTCCGCGGGTGGTGCGGCGGAGCATCACGCTGACGCCGTCCGAGGGCATGCCCGTGGTCGCCGACGCCGTGCTGCCGCGGGATCGCTTCGTCGCCCAGGCCTGACGTGCGTCGCGCGCTGCTCCTCGTCGTGGCCGTGGTGGCGTGCCGCCGCGCTCCCCGCAACGCACCGCACGCGACCGCCGCGGTGCCCTTGGAGGCCGTCGACGCGGGGCCCCGCGAGGTGCTCGAGACGCCGCCGCCGGAGGGTCCTCCGCGGATGTTCCGCATGGACCCGAGGCACACTGGTCGCAGCGGCTGGCGGCTTCCGCGGAACCCGGTGATCCGCGCGCGCTTCGCGACGCACGGGCGCATCACTTCGCAGGCCGTGGTGAGCGCCCGCGGCGACGTCGTGGTGACCTCGCACGACGGGAGCATCTACGCGCTCGACGCCGACGGCGCGCTGCGCTGGCAGCTCAACACCGGCGATCGGATCTACACCACGCCGGTCGCTCGCACCGACGGGACGCTGGTGTTCGGCAGCGATGCCGACCGCGTGGTGATCGTGGGGGGCGACGGCGCGCGGCGTCTCGCGCTCGGCACCGACGACGACGCGGACACGTCGCCGGTGACCGCGGCCGACGGCACGCTCCGCTTCACCGCCGGGCGCTCGCTGTACGTCACCGACGCCGACCTCACGGTGCGCTGGCGCCTGGATTTCGGGGCGAAGCTCTTCTCCGCGGTGGCGCTCACGGGCGACGGGCTCGCGGTGTTCGGCGCCCAGGACGACCAGCTTCGCGCGGTGGACGGCGACGGCGGCGTGCGGTGGTCCTTGGCGACCGGCGACGACGTGGATGCCCCGCCGGCCATCGGCGACGACGGCACCGTGTACGTCGGCGGCGATGATGGGGTGGTGCGCGCCGTGGCGCCGGACGGGACGCTCCGATGGACGCGCAGCGTCGGCGGCTACGTGCGCGCGGGCGTCGCGCTCGGCCTCGACGGATCGGTGGTGGTCGGCACCTTCGGTCCTCGGGCGCGGGTGGTCTCCCTCGATCGGGCGACCGGGGCGCTGCGGTGGGAGCGCAGCGTCGACGGCCCGCCCACGCGCGACTACGGCGTCGCGTCGAGCGCGCTCGTGGACGCCGACGGGGACTACGCCGTGGGCGTACCGGACGACGCGCTCTGGATCCTGCACCGGGATGGGTCGATGCGCGCACGGGTTGCGCTTCCCGCAGACGTCGACGGCAGCCCCGCGCTCGTCGCCGACCGCGTGTTGGTGGTGGGCTGCGATGACGGGGTGGTGTATTTCGTTGGCGATGGTGCCCGCGATGAGTGATCCGAACGAGGGGGACCCCAACGGCGGCGCCGAGCCGGTGCGCTGGCGCCGTAGCCTGGGCGGCGAGCCGAACATCCTGGCGATGGTGCTCGCCGGCGGCGAGGGCAAGCGGCTGGCTCCGCTGACGTTGGAGCGCGCCAAGCCCGCGGTGCCCTTCGGCGGGCGCTACCGCATCATCGACGTGGTGCTGTCGAACCTGGTGAACTCGAACATCACCCGGATCAAGGTGCTCACGCAGTACAAGTCCGCGTCGCTCGAGGAGCACATCGCGCGGGCGTGGCGGCTGTCGCCGATCCTCGACGGGTTCATCGAGACGATCCCTGCGCAGCAGCGCACGGGGCTCTCGTGGTTCAAGGGCAGCGCCGACGCGGTCTGGCAGTGCTTCAACGCCATCGAGGACTCGAACCCCGACTTCGTGGCCATCTTCGGCGGCGACCACATCTACAAGATGGACGTTCGCCCGATGATCGACCGGCACCTCGACTCGCGCGCGGACCTCACCGTCGCGGGCATCCCGGTGCCCGTGGCCGAGGCGACGTCGCTCGGCGTGCTGCGCGTCGACGCCGAGGGGCGCGTCGTGGAGTTCGTCGAGAAGCCCGCGAACCCGCCGGAGATCCCGGGTCGACCCGGATGGGCGCTGGCGTCCATGGGCAACTACGTGTTCACCACGGGCGCGCTCGAAGAGGAGCTGCGCCGCGACGCCGCCGAGGAGGGCAGCGCCCACGACTTCGGCAAGAGCATCTTGCCCGCGATGGTGCAGGGCGGCCGCCGGGTGTTCCTCTTCGACTTCGGCACCAACGTCATCCCCGGCGAGGGGCTCGTCACGTACTGGCGCGACATCGGCACCATCCGCGCCTACTTCGACGCGCACATGGACCTCGTCGAGATCAAGCCCGAGTTCAACCTCTACAACCGCCGCTGGCCGATCCGCACGGGCATGAGCTTCGACCCTCCGGCGAAGTTCGTCTTCAGCGACCAGTCCAACGCGCGCGTGGGCATCGCGACGGACTCGCTGGTGAGCGACGGCTGCATCGTATCGGGCGGCGCCATCCACCGCGCGGTGCTGTCGGCGGGCGTGCGCGTGAACTCCTTCGCGCACGTGGAGCAGTGCATCCTCCTCGAGCGCGTGCAGGTGGGCCGCTACGCGCGGCTGCGCCGGGTCATCGTCGACAAGGACGTCGAGATCCCGCAGGGCATGCAGATCGGCTTCGACCTCGAGGAAGATCGCAAGCGCTTCACCGTCACCGAGGACGGCATGGTGGTGATCCCGAAGCGCGCCCGCCTCACGGCCTGAGCGCGGGGCTCAGTGGTCCCGCGCCTCGCGGTCCAGGGCGCGCCAGATCTGCTCGGTGCCCGGCGCGCCGGCGAGGCTGTGCACGCTGGCCACGACGCGGCCCTCGGAGTTCAGCACGAACACGAACGGGACCTCGCTCTCGGGGACGCCGACGCGCTCGCGCAGCGTGCCGCCGGTGTCGATCCAGCTCTGGTGCCAGAAGCGCTCGGGCGTCTGGTTGCGCGCCATGCTCCGCGCGGTGGCGGTCGGGATGATGAACACCAGGTGCATCGCCATCACGATGAGCCGCTCGGCACCCGGCGGGAGCCTGCGGTTGGCGATCTCGCCCCACGCGCGGAGTGCGTCGCCCGCGTCGCTGTCGCTGCCGAGCAGCACGAGCGTGGGGTGGCCGCGCAGCTCCCGCGTGTGGTGGCCCTGGCCCGTGATGTCGGTGGCCTCGAAGGTGGGAAATTCCGCTCCGACTTGGGGGATCGCGAGCGCCGCCGGGGACAGCAGCATCGCAGCCAGGGTCAGGATCGGCAGCGTCTTCTTGGGCATGCGTTCGGGGCTCCCGCAAGCGTGCGGCAGCCGTCACTCGGCCGACGACGCTCTACACCCATGAACTCCCCAATTCAGGCCCATCTGTCAAACGCCGACGAAGCGAGCCTTGACGGGCTCGTGTGCGCGAACGAACCTCCGCGCCCTTCTCATGGAGATCGCAGTCACCGGGGCGACGGGTCACATCGGCGGGGTGCTCGTGCGCGCCCTGATCCAACGAGGCGACCGCGTGCGGGCGCTCGTGCACGACGGTGACAGCGCCACCCTCGACGGCCTGGACGTGGAGCGGGTGCGCGGCGACGTCGTCGACGGGGCCGCGCTCGACACGCTCTTTCGGGGCAAGGAGATCGTCTTCCATCTCGCCTCGCGCATCTGGCTGGGGGGCTGGGAACCACCCGCCGTCGCTCGCACGAACATCGACGGCACGCTGGCGGTGCTGGCGGCGGCGCGGCGTCAAGGCGTGCGGCGGGTCGTCTATTTCAGCTCCATCCACGCGATCGCTTCGCGGGAGGGCGAGGAGGTCATCGACGAGACGTCACCGCTCGTCGACGACCCTCGCGCGCCCATCTACGACCGCACGAAATCGCAGGCGCAGCGGCACGTCGTGACCGCGGCGGCGAACGGCCTCGACACGGTCATCGTGAACCCCACCGGCGTCATCGGTCCCTTCGACTACCGCGTCTCGCGCATGGGGCGCACGTTCCTCGACCTGTACCTCGGCCGGCTGCCGGCGCTTCCGGCGTCGGGTTTCAACTGGGTCGACGTGCGCGACGTCGTCGACGGCGCCCTCGCGGCCGCCGAGCGGGGCGTGCGCGGCGAGCATTACCTGCTCGGTGGACACTGGCACACGATCCGAGCCCTCGCGGGGATGACCCACGCCATCGACGGACGGCCGCCGCCTCGCTTCGACACCCCGATGTGGATCGTGCGCGGCGCGGGCATCGTCGCCGGGCAATTCTCACGGGCGCTGGGGCGCGAGGGCCACGTCACCCGGGACTCCGTGCGCGCGCTCGAGGGGCATCGCCGGATCAGCCACGCCAAGGCCGCCGAGGTGTTGGGCTACCGCCCGCGGCCGACGGAGGACTCCGTCCGCGACGTCGTCGCCTGGTTCCGCGCGAACGGGGGCCTGCCGTGACCGAGCCGGCTCTGTACGCGACGCTGCTCCGCGTGTGCTTCGGCGCATCGGCGGTGACCATCCTCTCGACGCTGTTCATCACGGCTCCGTACGGGCGGCACAGCCGCGGCGGTTGGGGGCCGATGATCGGCGGCACCGCGGGGTGGCTCATCATGGAGACGCCGACGGTGGTCGTACCGACCGCGTGCTTCGTCCTCGGGCGGACCCCGCACGGCGCCGTCGACGTCGTGTTCTTGCTGGTTTGGTACGCGCACTACCTCCACCGCACGTTCGTGTATCCGCTGCGCCGGACGGCCAGCGCAAAGCCGATGCCGTTCGTCATCGCGTTGCTCGGGGCATCGTTCAACGTGCTCAACGGCTACCTGAACGGGCGCTGGCTCTTCGCCTTCGGACCGCTGCGCGACGCCTCGTGGTTCCTCGACCCGCGGTTCATCGTCGGCATTGCGGTGTTCGCCGTGGGCATGGCGATGAACCTGCACTCGGACGAGATCCTCCTGCACCTGCGAAAGCCCGGCGAGAGAGGGTATGTGATCCCCCGCGGTGGCATGTTCCGCTGGGTGACGTCCCCGAACTACCTCGGCGAGATCATCGAGTGGGCCGGCTTCGCGCTGCTCACGTGGTCGCCCGCGGCGCTGGGCTTCGCGCTCTACACCGCGGCGAACATCGGCCCGCGAGCCATCTCGCACCACCGCTGGTACCGCGAGACGTTCGCCGACTACCCGAAGGAGCGCCGGGCGCTCTTGCCCTTCGTGCTCTGACCGCTCAGACCCGCTGCGCGACGAGGCGAAAGAGCGGCGCGAAGGTTCCGCGCAGCGCCCCCCAAGCGCGTGCCGCCGGGGCCAGCGCCGACGCCCCGGGGACGTTCGCCGCCCACCATCGAGCGGCGTCGTCGCGGGCGCTGTCGACGATGCGCAGACCGTCGGCGGCGAGCCAGCGCTCGACCACGGCGCCCACCGGCAGCACGCCGACGTCGTACGCGGGAAAGCCTCGCACCTTCGTGACGTAGAACCGCCCCAGCCGCTCGGGCAGGGCGCTCACGCCAGCGAGCTGGTAGTGCGGATCGCTCCACAGCAGCGACGGGGACAGTCGGTTCGGAGCGAAGAGGTAGAGCGTGCCTCCGGGGCGAAGAACGCGGGCGATCTCGCGCATCGTCGCGCGGGGATCGGCCACGTGCTCCAGCACGTCGACGAAGGTCACCACGTCGAAGCGGGCGTCGTCGAAGGGCAGCGCCTCGGCGCGCGCCACCGCGAAGCGCGCCGAGGCGCCGTGCCCTTCGGCGCGAAGCCGGGCCCCTCGCAGGAGCTTCTCGTCGACGTCGACGCCGGTCACCGCGGCGCCGAGGTGCGCCAGGGCGATGGGGAGCGCTCCGGTCTGGCAGCCCACGTCGAGCACGGCGCGCCCTCGCAGCGAGACGAAGCGCTGCACGTCCTGGGCGATGCCGCGGTTGCGATGGATCTGGGCGCGCTCGAGGACCTCCCAGCGCGAGCGCTGCGGGTCATCGGGGCGGAGGAGGTGCTCGGCCCAGTACGCGAGGAATGCTTCGTCGCCCACGCGGGCGGCCGCTCAGCGGGGACAGGTCCCGGTGCCGCTCACGCTGAATCCGCGGGGCTGGCAGAGCGGGTTCGAGTTCGAGCAGAGCCGGCAGTCGAGGCCGAAGTCCTGCCCCGGGTTGCAGCCCGCCGCGTCGATGGTGGCGGTGCCGAGGAGGCAATCCGGCCCTGGGTGCGTCATGTCGGGCGCGTCGGCGTCCGTCGGGAAGCGCAGGAGGCAGCCGCAGCAGACGTGGATCGGGTAGTAGAACGGCGCCGACTCGATGCTGTGCTGACCGAGCGAGTTGCCGAAGGCCGTGAGCTTCGCGACGATGCTCCGGTCGTTGGACTGGATCGCGGGCACCGGGCAGTCGCTCGTCACGCCGCGCATGTCGAGGGCGCAGACGGTGTTCTTGAGCTGCAGGCCGATCTGCGTCGGGATGACCTCGAGCTGCGTGTAGGCGTACCCCGGCGTGCCGGCCGAGGCGCCCGGCGGCACGATGGTGTTCTGGTACACGGTGAACGCGGGGCCGACGAGCGGGCCGTCGGGCGAGTCCTGGTGAAGCTCCACCACGAAGCCCTCGACGCTGAAGAACGTCGTCTCGACGCGCAGCTGGTCGGCGTTCGCGCGGCTGATCATCTGGTTCGCGATGAGCGGAGCGATCGTGTAGTGGTTCGCGACGGCGACGTCGAAGCGGCCCACGGGCACCGTGAGACCCGTCGGGTCACTGCTCAGCGTGCACGTCGTTCCGCTCGCCGTCGGCGCCTGCACCTGCCGGATGAAGATCGAGACCGTGTTGTCGACGCAACCGGCCGAAGACGCGAGCGCTCCGCCGATGACGACCGCACCGAGCAAACGCCGGGATGCCATGACGCTGTTCCACATGGCCCCGATGATAGGTCAGCGGATCGGGACGTCGCGAATTTCGAGCACCGCGGTCAGCGCATCGATCAGCTCCGGCGCCGGCACCTCGTGCAGGGCCGACGCGCCGAGGTCCGTCAGAAGGACCACGCGCGCCGCGCCCGCGCGGGATTTCTTGTCGTAGCGCAGCGCCGACCGCGCGGCCTCGGGGTCCGCCCGAACGGTGTGCGGCAGCCCGAGGTCGTCGAGGAGCGCGCAGACCCTCCGCCGGAGCTCTCCCGCGGTGACCCCCCGCGCGACGCCCAGCGCGAGCTCGCCGCGCATCCCCGCGGCCACGCAGTCGCCGTGCAGCGCCCGGAACCCCGAGGCCGCCTCGAGGGCATGCCCGAGAGTGTGGCCGAAGTTGAGCAGCGCGCGATCGCCGCGCTCGAGCTCGTCGCGCGCGACGACGTCGGCCTTCGCGGCGACGGCGCCGGCGATCATCGTCGTGAGCGTCGCTTCGTCGAGGTCACGGCCGCCGGCCCACGCCGCGAGGGCGCGCGCGTGCGCCTCGAGCCACGCGAAGAGCCCGGCATCCAGGGCCGCGGCGATCTTCGCGACCTCGGCGAGGCCCGCGCGCCGGTGCCTCGTCGGAAGCGTGCGCAGCACCGGCACGTGCACGCAAACCACGGACGGCTGATGCACCGCGCCGACGAGGTTCTTGCCCCGCGCGAGGTCCACCGCGGTCTTGCCGCCGACGGCGGCGTCGGCCATGGCGAGGAGCGACGTCGGCAGCACCGCGTGCCGCACCCCGCGGAGCCACGTCGCCGCGGCGAAGCCTGCGACGTCGGAGACCACGCCGCCGCCGAGGCTGGCGACGATGGTCCCGCGGTCCGCGCCCGCGCGCCCGGCGGAGTTCCAGACCCGAGCGACGGACCGCAGCGTCTTGCTGCCCTCGCCCGCGCGCAGCACGACGGCCTCGGGTGCGCCGCCGAAGGCCGCGAGCGCCGACGCCGCCCAGCACCGCGCGACGTTGGTGTCGGTCACGAGCACCGACGGAGCGGTGCCGAGCCGAGCCATCGCGGCCTCGAAGGGCGCGAAGAGCACCGGGTACGTGCGCTCGCCAAGCGGAACGACCACCGCCCGCGGAGCGTGCACCGCCGCGACCACCGCCGCCGCGACCGCGTCGGGATGCCCCGCGGCGTCGACCGTCGCGTGGCACTCCGCATACGACGACGCCCGCGCCGCCAGGAGCCGCTCCAGCGCTCCGGCCTCGCCCAGCAGCGGACGCGCATCGTCGGCCGCGAGGCGCTGCGCCAGCACGTCGCGCGGCGCACGCAACGTCACCACGGTGGCCTCGCGCAGCGCCGTCCTCCGCACGACGTCGTCGACGAGCGCCCCGCCGCCCGCCGCGATGACCACCCGATCGCGCTTCAGGGCGTCACCGAGGGCCCTACGCTCCCGGGCACGAAAGCCTCCCTCGCCCTCGCGCGCGAAGACCTCGCGCACCGTCGCGCCGGCCTCGCGTTCGACCGCGGCGTCGAGGTCCACGAAGGCCCAGCCGAGGTGCTGCGCGGCGGCCCTCCCCGCGGTGCTCTTGCCCGCGCCGGGAGGTCCCTGCAGCACGCAGCGGTCAGCGCCGGGCCACGCGCGCACGGTAGCCCTCGAGGTTTCGTACGGTGTCGGCGAGGGCGTCGCCCCCGAAGGTGTCGAGGTACTCGCCGGCCAGCGTGAGGCACAGCATCGCCTCGAGGACGACGCCCGCCGCGGGCACTGCGCACACGTCGCTGCGCTCGGTGTTCGCCGAGACCGCCGCGTGCGTGCGCAGGTCCGCCGAGGGCAGCGCGCGGCGCAGCGTGGAGATGGGCTTCATGGCCGCGCGGAGCACCAGCGGCTGGCCGTTGGTGACGCCGCCCTCGAGGCCGCCGGCGCGGTTCGTGGCGCGGGTGAAGCGCTCGCCGTCGTGGCCGATGGCGTCGTGCACCGCCGAGCCGCGCAGCCCTGCCGCGGACCACCCGTCGCCGACCTCCACGGCCTTGATGGCGGGGATCGAAAGCGCCGCCTGCGCGAGGCGACCGTCGAGGCGCCGGTCCCACTGCACGTAGGTGCCGAGGCCCGGAACGACGCCCACGGCCACGGCCTCGACGATGCCGCCGAGGGTGTCGCCGTCGTGCGACGCCGCGAGGATCGCCGCGCGCATGGCCTCCTCGGCGCCGTCGTCGAGCACGCGCAACGAAGAGGCCTCGACCCGCGCCGCGAGCGCCCCGTCGCGCACCCACTGCTCCGGCCCGGGCTCGCTCGGGTCACGCACCTCGCCGATGGACCGCACGCGCGATCGCACGGCTACGCCGCAGGCACGAAGCACCTGACGCGCAATGGCGCCTGCCGCCACCCTCGCCGCGGTCTCCCGCGCGCTCGCCCGCTCGAGCACGTCGCGCAGGTCGTCGCGGTCGTACTTGAGCGCCCCCGCGAGGTCGGCGTGCCCCGGACGCGGGGCCGTCACGGGCTCCGGCGGAGCGTCGAAGGGCTCCGGTCCCATGCGCCCCTGCCAGTTGGCGAAATCGCGGTTGACGATGCGAAGGCCGATGGGGGAGCCGAGGGTCTCGCCGCCGCGCACGCCTGCCTCGAGGGCCACGACGTCGTGCTCGATCTTCATGCGACCGCCGCGGCCGTAGCCGCGCTGACGGCGCGCGAGGTCGGCGTCGACGTCGGCGGCCCGCAGCGCAAGGCCTGCGGGAACGCCGTCGACGATGCAGAGGAGCGCAGGTCCGTGGGATTCGCCCGCGGTGAGCCAGCGGAGGCGGGGCATCGGGGAGGAGTGGGACGGAGCCTAGCCGAAAGCCAGGCCGGGCGCGCGCTTCAGCGGCCGAGGGACTCGGCGCGGTTCACGATGCGCGGCGTGATGAAGATGAGGAGCTCGGTGCGGCGGTCGTTGGACCGGCGGCGCTGGAAGAGCGCCCCGAGGATCGGGATGTCGCCGAGCAGCGGGACGCCCTCGACGTTGCGGCCGGTGTTGCGGGTGTAGATCCCGCCGATGACCGCCGTGCGGCCGTCCTGGATGAGCAGGTCGGTCTCGGCCTCGCGACGGAGGATCGTCGGATCGCCGCGGGCGCCGGTGTTGTTGAAGTCCGGCTCGTCGCGGTTCACGCGAACGTGCAGGCCGATGGACCCGTCGGCGGTGACGTGCGGTCGCACGCGGAGCTGCAGCTTGGCCTCCTGGAAGGCCGTCTGCACGCCGGCGGCGCTCACCTGCGAGTACGGGATGAGCGTGCCCTGGGCGATCACCGCGTCGCGGTTGTCGAGGGTGAGGATGCGCGGGGCGCTCACGATGCGCAGCACGCCGGTGCTCTCCGCCGCCGAGAGGCGCACGTTGAGGTTCAGCGCGTGGCCGATGGAGCCGAGCGTGAAGCCGAGCGCGCCACCGGTGCCGGCGCCCACCGCCGCGGGGAGGTTCACCGCGAAGTTCGGGTTCGCGACGCGGGACTGCGTGGCCGACAGACCGCCGGTCGGGGCGTTGGGGTCCGCCGCGCCGCCGACGACGCCGATGTCGCTCGGGAAGGTGATCCCCGTCGGGTTGCCCGTCGACGAGAGGAAGCTCATGTCGCCGCCCCACTGGATGCCGACGTCGCGCGAGAAGTTGCTCGTCGCCTCGACGATGCGCGCCTCGACGAGCACCTGCGGCGTCTGCGTGTCGAGCGAGCGGATGAGCTGCTCGATCTGGTTCAGCGACCCCGCGACGTCGCGGATGATCAGCATGTTCGTGCGCTCGTCGACGGAGAGCGTGCCGCGCGGCGTGAGCAGCTCGCGGGCGCGCGGGGCGACCTCGCTGCCGTGCGCATAGCTGATCGGGACGAGGCGCGTCTCGAGGGGCTCGAGGGCCTGGTTCTGCTTGGCGCGTTCGATGGCGAGCTCGCGCTCCTTGTCGAGCACCGACTGCGGCGCGATGCGGATGATGTTCCCGTCGCGCTGCATGCCGAGCGAGCGGGCCGCGAGGATCACCTCGAGGGCGCGGTCCCAGGGCACGTTGTGCATGCGGATGGTGACGTTGCCGGCCACGTCGTCGGAGGTGACGATGTTGACGTTGCCGACCTCGGCGAGGAGGCGCAGCACGTTGTGGATGTCGGCGTCCCGCAGGTCGATGTCGATGCGACGGCCGGTGCCCGGGGTCTGGCCCCGCGCGCCGTTGATCTGCAGCGGCACCGTCGACAGGAACCCCGCCTCGTCGGCGCGCGCCGGGGCGATCACCTCCGACGACTCCCGCGCGACGACGCGCGACGGCGGGCGTGTCGGCGGAGGATCGTCCGACGGCAGCATCTGGGCGGAGGACGTCCGCGGTGCGGCGAGCGCAGCCAGGACGAGGAAGAATGGGGCTGCGAAGCGCAATGCGTCAGCGCGCCGGAAGCCGAATGTTCGCTGGGCGTGGAGCGAGTTCATCGATGGACCTCACTTGGGGTTCGCACCCACGGTAGAGGACCGATCTCGGAGATCCTGCATTTCGAGCACGCTTTTTTCCCGCGGCGGGTTGCGCGGTGACGCAAGGAGCTCCATGGCCCGCGGCCCGTTGGGGAGACTCTTGCTGGGATCGGGGGCGGCGCGCGGCGCCGGCGGAGCGGAGGGATCGGCTCAGTGGCCGAGCGGGGACTCGTCACCGGTGACGCGCACCGGCGGCGGCGTCGTCGGGATCGGCGCGGCCTGCGGACCCGACGGGGCCGAGCTCGGCGGCGCCTGCACGACCACCGTGGTGTTCGTCGTCGTCTGACCGTTCGGGCCCACCTGCGTGGTGACGCGCGACTGGCCCGGGGCCGACGCGGACGGAACGCCGTTGGGCAGGAACGTCGGGGCCGGTCCGCCGATGCCCGGGATCGGCATGCCGAGGGCCGAGCCCACCGCGGGCGTCGTGGAGGACGACTGCGACGTCGCCACGCCCACCGAGGACATGGCCACCGAGCGCTCCATGACCTGGGCGTTCAGGGCGAGCGGGTCCTCGCGCTCGAAGATCACCTCGGCGGGGACCTCGGTCAGCGAGCCGTCGGGGACGCGATGGAGCCGCGCGGGGTTGATGCGCGCGACGCGCCAGTGCACCGCGTAGTCGGGGCGCCCCTCGATGTTCGAGCGGATGACCTCCTGGCGGCCGACGTACATGCCGCGGCGGAGGATCGTGCCCGCGTTCGAAGGGTCCTTCACCATGGCGTAGGGGCTGTCGGTGCCGAGCACCACGGCCACGAGATGGAGCTCGTCGAGCGTGTAGCGCGGCAGCACGACGGAGCGCGAGTCGGTCGTGGAGAACGGGTCGATGCGGTTGCTGAACCGTCGGAACGGGTCGCGCACCGTCGGGCTCTCCAAGAACGACTGGTCGGTCACGGGCATCGGCGGTGGACCGCCGGCGTCGGCGTTCACGGCCTGGCCCGGACCGGTGCGACCCGGCGTCGCGCCGGTGGCGCCCGGAC
>CAIMWA010000328.1 GCA_903845045.1 uncultured delta proteobacterium
GGTGCGGCAGCGCGTCGCACGCGGTCGCGCCGCCCTCGACCGCCGCCGCCGCCGCCCGCCACGTGCCCGTCGCGGCCACCGCGCGCACGGCCTCGAGCAGCGTCTCCGGCGCCATGGACTTCGACACGTACGCCGCCGCCCCGGCGCGGACCATCTGCGTCGCGTACTGGTCCTCGGGGTACATCGAGAGCACCACGACGCGAGCGCCGGGGCGCGCCTCGCTGACCCGGCGCAGCACCTCGATGCCGCCCACCCGCGGGAGCGACAGATCGAGCACGAGCACGTCCCACGCGACGCGCGCGTCGAGGGCGAGGTTCAGCGCCTGGCGCCCGTCGGCGGCCTCGCCCACAACCTCCATGTCGCCGCTCTCGGCGAGGAGCTTGCGAAGCCCTCCGCGCACGATGGCGTGGTCGTCGGCGAGAATCAGCCGGATCACGCAGCCACCTCGTGCGCCCGCAGCGGGAGCACGCAGCGCACGCGCGTTCCACCGCCGGGGCGCGCCTCGAAGGCCACCGTTCCGCCCACCGCGCGGGCCCGCTCGCGCATGCCGAGCATCCCCATGCCGCGTCCGCGCTCCGACGCCGCCGGGAGCCCCGCGCCGTCGTCGTCGACGGTGATCGAGAGCGCATCGTCGAAGCGCACCATCACCACGACGTGCGTTGCGCCGGCGTGGCGCACGACGTTGCTCAGCGCCTCTTGGAGCACGCGGAACGCGACGAGGCTCACTGCGTCGGCGGCGCGCGCCGCAGGCTCGGCATCGGGCGCGGGCGCGGCGCCGTCGTCGACGGCCACCGCGGGGTCGTCGCCCTCGACGCGCAGCGCGCACGGAACACCGCAGTGCCGCTCGGTGGTGCGCACGAGCCACTCCGCCGCCGCCGCGAAGCCCCGGTCGTCGAGCACGCGCGGGCGCAGGTGCGCGACGGCGTCGCGGGTGCCGTCGGAGACGCGGCGCACGAGGTCCGTGAGGTCGTCGAGGTTCGCGCCGATGCTGGAAGGTTCACGGTCGAAGCGCTTGCGCGCCGTGGCCAGCGACAGCCGCAGCGCCGTCACGCTCTGGCCCAGGTCGTCGTGAAGGTCGCGCGCGATGCGGTGCCGCTCGTCCTCGCTCACGCGGTCGAGGTGCTGCGCGAGGTCTCGCAGCTCTTCGGTGCGGAGCTCGACCTGGCGGCGCAGGTCCTCGCGCTGCGCCGCGACGAGGCGACGCTGGCGAAAGTTGTCGCAGGTGAGCAGGTGAAAGCGGTGCCCGAAGGCGACGCCGATGCCCACGGCGAAGGCCATGTACCCCACCGTCGGACCGAAGAACGGCGGGTGCACGGCGTCGGGCCGCCCGGCCACGAAGCCCGCGAGCAGCGCCGCGCCCAGCACCGACGCGAACGCCGTGCGCGCGCGGATCGAGAACGGAAAGATGCACGTCGCGATGACCACCGGGTACAGGCAGTGGAACCACGGCGTCGACAGGTCGCCGATCTTCGCGAGGCACCCCGCGATGGCCCCGACCTCCACGGACCAGAGCGCGACGCAGGCCACGAGCCGCGCGCCGTCGAGCGTCCGCTGCCCGCGGAGCAATGCGAGCGCAGCGAACCCGCAGGCCAGCACGCACACCCGCATCGCCGCGAAGGCCCCCACGGCCCCCGGTACGCCGCGGAGCAGGAACGGATCGGTCAGCCACCACACGCCGTCGACGACGATGGACCACGTCATCAGGAAGCGCGCGAAGTCGGCCCGCAGGCCCGAGAGATGCGCCTCGAGCGCGGGCCCCTCGGCGAGAGGCTCGGTCACCGTGCCGTCGACCACGACGCGACGCTAGCAGACCCGCGGGGCGCGGCGACACTCCACATTTATGGAGACGCGGCGCCCTTGTCGGCGGCCCGCCGCGCTGCGAATGCTCCCGCGATGGAACAAGCCTCGATGCAGCGCGCGCTCGTCACCGGCGGCGGCGGTTTCCTCGGCCGGGCCCTCGCCAGCTACCTCCAGGACCGCGGCGTTCGCGTGCGCTCCCTCGACCGCGTGCCGTGCCCCGTCGAGGGCGTCGAGTCCGTCGTCGCCGACCTGCGCGACGCCGCGGCGGTGGCCCGCGCGTGCGACGGCGTCGACACCGTGTTCCACACCGCGGCGATGATCGACTGGAGCCTCAACAAGCGCGCGCAGCTGCACGCGGTGAACGTCGAGGGCACCGAGCACGTGCTCGCCGGGTGCCGCGCCGCGGGCGTGCAGCGGCTGGTCTTCACGTCGACGGTCGACGTGGTGTTCAGCGGCGCCCCGATTTCCGGAGGCGACGAGACCCTCGCCTATCCCGCGACGCACCTCGACGACTACGCCGGCACCAAGGCCGAGGCCGAGCGCCGCGTGCTCGCGGCCAACGGCACCGACGGCCTGCGCACGTGCGCGCTGCGCGTCTCGACGCTCTGGGGACCGGGCGAGCGCTTTCGCATCCCACGCTTCGTCGACATGGCGCGCCGCGGACGGCTCATGGGCCTCGGCGACGGGACCTCGCGCTTCAACCACCTCTACATCACCAACGCCGCGCACGCGCATTGGCTGGCGGCGCAGTCCCTCGGCGATCCGGCTTCGGCTGCGGCCGGCGAGGCGTTCTTCATCCTCGACGGCGAGGCCACGAATTTCTTCGCGTTCTACAGCCCTCTCCTCGACCGCATCGGGCTCCCGTCGCGCTGGCGCTACACCCCCGCCTGGCTCGTGTATCCCTTCGCGGTGATCTCCGAGGCCATCAACCGCCGCCGCCCCGACACCACGGAGCCGCCGCTGCTCACGCGCTTCACCGTCACGTCGACGGCGGGCGACTTCTGGTTCCGCTCCGACAAGGCCCGGCGCCTGCTCGGATACACCCCGGTGGTGCCCGCGGACCGCGCCCTCGACGAGACCGCGGCGTGGATGCGCTCGGCCCTCGCCGAGGCGGCGTCGTGAGCGCCGACGCCTTCGATTTTCGCTGGGTCGACGACGGCCTCGGGCGCCTCGGCCTCGCCCTCGACGTCGACCCGCGGGACCTCCCGAGTGCGCTGCGCGGCGCGGCTCCCACGGTGACGCGCTTGATGCGCGGAACGCTCGCGATGATCGACGACGCCCCGCTCTGGGCGTCGGCCACGAAGCGCGCGTCGGCGCCGTCCGGGGCGTGGGAGGCCTCCGTCGGACGGCTGGACGGCGGCCCCGCGGTGTACGAGCGCACGGTGCTGCGGGCGACGGGGCGCCTCGACCGCGCTGGCTTCGCGAAGTTCGCCATCGACGACGCCATGCTCGACGTGGCCCGCGCGTGGGACGAGACCTTCGTCGAGGGCGCGTTCACGCACGTGCTCACGCGCGACGGGCGCAGCGGCCGCGTCGACGACGTACCCCTCACGAACCTCGCCGTGGGCGACGTCGCCAAGGTGATGCGGTGGATCTTCGCGGTGCCGGGCATGGCGCGGCGCGAGCTCGTCTCGGTGTACGTGCCGCAGGACGACGCGCGCGCCTCGACCTGCTGCTATTTCCCGGTGCGCGGCCCGTCGGTGCCGGCCCCGGTGCGGGCGGTGCGGGCCCGGTTGCGCGTGCCGTGCCTGGACCGCGTGCTCTTCGACGGCGCGCGCTGCACCGCGATGGAGCACTTCGCCAGCGCCGACCTCGGCGGCTGGATGCCTTCGGCGTTCACCCGCTCGGGCCTCTACGCGCGGGCGTTCCTCTCGGCGGCGAAGGTCGAGGCCGACCACCTCGAGGCGCTCTTCAGCGGCGCGGGACGCGAGGGCGAGGCCTTCGCGCGCATCGCGCGGCGCGACGGCACCCGCGTCACGTGACGCCGGCCGGGGATCCCGAGAACTGCTCCATCCATCGGTCGAAGCGCGCGGCGAGCGCGGGTCCGTCGGGGTCCGGGCTGGCGGCCTCGAAGCGCCCCGACGGCGACTCCCAGTGCATGGCGTCGCGCGCCGTGTCGGCGATCACCGACGCGACGACGCCGCGGCGCACCAGCGTCGCGATGCCCGGGATCTTCCAGCGCCGCGTGAGCGCGCCGACGTGGAACCGCACGTGGTCGGCGTCCACGGGGGTCGGTGCCGTGACGAGCAGCCCGTGGATCTGGATGCCGATGGTGATGGTGGTGCGGTACGTGAGGATGCCGACGCCGTGCAGCCGCCCATCGAGGCGGATGTGGCATCGAAGCGGGGGTCCGCCGATGCGCGCGAGGTTCATGATGCCGTGCGAGGTCGTGTCGACGAAGCAGCCGTCGAAGCTCGCGCGCGTCTCCGCACGATCGAGGTGATGCACCGGCGCAAAGTGGTCGTTGTCGACGACGTCGCGCTGGACGTTCTGCACCGGCGTGGCGTAGCGGCGCGAGCGGGCCCAGCGAAAGTCCGTCCACGCGGGATCGCCGAACTCTGCGAAGGGCGCGACCTCGTAGGTCGGGTCCGCGGCGCCTTCCCACACGAGCACCATGTCGCTCACCTCGGCGACGGTGCGCAGCCGTCCGCGCGCGTCGCGGGCTTCGACGCGCCCGTCGGCGCCGCGCGTGAGCGTGATCTCGGTGCCGAGCATGGGCTCGCGCATCGTCGCGCCGAGGCCTAGCCGCCCCGCGGGCGTGGCCATGTACCAACTCTCGGGAATCGCTCGGCTCTTCGCTGCGGTCATGCATCGTCAGTCGCACGCGGGAAGCGCCTCGTTCCAGCGTGAACGCGCTCCAGAAATGTGGAGGAGCGCCTCGGAGCCGGCGCCGCGCGGCACCTCGGACCGGCGCCCCGCAGGCTTGACCGGCGCGCCCGCGGCCCGTTCACTCGTCGCGCGGCGATGGACTACGACGAGTGGCAGACAGGACCGTCCCGCGTCGGCGAGGTGCTCGGCGAGCGATGGCGCCTCGTGGAGCGCCTCGGCGGCGGCGGCATGGGCGAGGTGTACCGCGCGGTGCACCTCGCGCTGGGCCGCACCGTCGCAATCAAGGTGCTGCGCCCCGAGCACGCGCTGAACGCCGCAAACGTGCGCCGCGTGCTCCGCGAGGGCCAGGCCGCGAGCCGCGTCGTGCACCCGAACATCGTCCGCATCGAGGACGTCGGCGTCGACGCGCGCGGCCTCCCGTACCTCGTGCAGGAGTGCCTCGAGGGCATCGACCTCGACGCCTTCACGCGCAGCTGGCGGGGCGTCGTCCCGGCGAGCGAGCTCCTCCCGCTCATGGTGCCCGCGCTCGACGCGCTCGGCGCCCTCCACGCCGCGGGGATCCTCCACCGCGACCTCAAGCCGGGCAACGTGTTCCTCGTGCGCGAGGCGTCGGGATGGTCGCCGCGGCTCCTCGATTTCGGCCTCGCCACGCTCAGCGCAGACCCGGACGTGCAGCCTCGCATCACGGGCTCCGCGGTGACCCTCGGCTCTCCCGCGTACATGTCGCCGGAGCAGTTTCGCGACCCGCGCACGCTCACGCCGTCCTCGGACCTGTGGTCCTTCGGCGTGATGCTCTACGAGCTGTTGAGCGGCGTGCTCCCGTTCCCGGGCGCCACCGTCGGCGCCATCGCCATCGCGGTGAGCACCGACGCGCCGGTGCCCCTCGGGAAGCGCGCGCCGTCGCTCCCGGAGCCCCTCGCGGCCATGGTCATGCGCTGCCTCGAGAAGGACCCGGCGCGACGGCCCGCGTCGGTGCGCGAGATGATCGCGGTGTGCACCGAGGTGCTGCGCGACCTCCCGCCGACGGCCACGCCGGCCCCGGGCGAGTCCCTGAACGACGTGCTCGGAGACCTCGCCTCGCGCGCCGTGGCGTCGACGCCCTTCGAGGTCGCACGACCCGCGCTCCCGCAGGTCGGCGTCGCGGCGCCCACGGAGAGGCCCCGGGAGTCGTCGCTCACGCTGCCCCGCGGTCCCCTCGTTCCCCGTGCGTGGCTGATCTCCCTCGCCGCCGTCGGCCTCGTCGCGGTGGTGTTCGCGGCGACGCAGCTTCGTCCGCGCGCCGCGCCGGTCGTCACGACGCCTTCACCTCGCCCGGTGTCGACCGCTGAAGTGCCCGTCGCGCCCGCACCCGCTGCCGCCCCGGAGGCGGCGCCCGTCGTCGATCCCGCACCGCCGCCGGTCGCCCCTGCGCACGTCGTCGCGCGCGCTCTCGTGGTTCGTGGCGCCGCCCACGCGCCCGCGATCGCCGATGCCGGCGCGCACGTCGTCGCTGCTCCCGCGCCCACACCGCGCGAACAGGCGCCGGCCGCACCTACGCCGCGCGAGCCCGCGCCGTGCGCCGCCACGCCCCTCGGCGTCGGCATCGACCCGCAGTACCGCTGAGCCCCGTCAGGGTCCCCAGCGTAGCAGCCGGGGAGTCCCGCGGTCGGCGGGCGGCGCGGTCTCGCCGGGGACGTATCCCCAGCACCACCACGTGCAGTCGGAGGCGCGGCGCGCGCACGTCCAGCTGTGGCCCTCGCCCCCGCCGCCGCCTCCGGTGACGATGTCGTCGGCGCCGGTGAACACCGGCATTCCCTGCACCCCGCCGCGGCTCGACACCGCGTCGGCGCCGGTCGTCGGAAGCCCGATCTGCCCGACGTCGTTGAGGCCCCAGCACCACACCTCGCCGTGCGCGAGGCGCGCGCAGGCCTCCTCGGCGCCGACGGCCACCTGCGCGACCGTCGAGTGGTACGCGGCCGCGAGCTCCGCCAACCCTGCGACGCTGGTCGGGACCGGTGCGCACGAGTTGCCGTCGAGGCAGTCCGCGGCGGCGCTGTAGCTGCCCACGCGGCCGTTGCTCGCGTCGCCCCAGCACCGCACGTCGCCGCCCATGAGAGCGCACGAGAACACGTCGCCGACGCCGAGCGACGTCGCAGCGCTGATGCCCGGCACCGCGCGCGCCGCCGAGGATCCGACGCCGCCGCCATCGCCGTCCGGCGGGGTGGCGCCGAGCTGCGCGTAGCGGTTGCTCCCCCAGCACCACACCGTGCCGTCGCCGAGGCGCCCGCACGCGTGCGACGACCCGACGCGCACCTCGACGACCCCGGTGAGCAGCGTGCCGTCGACGCGCACGATGTCCGTCACGGGGTAGTCCGCCGGGTTGCTGATGACCTCCGGACTCCCGTCGGCGAGCACGCGAATCCACGAGCTGCACCGCACGCTGCCGCCGCGGACGACGGCGCAGGTCTGCGTCGAGTGCGTCGACGCGCCCTCGAAGAGGTTGGCGGCGGCGCCGGCGTCCGCGCGGAGCAGGCGCGACGCCGGCGTCGCGACATAGACGGGAGCGTAAGGCGAGCCGAAGGGATCGGAGTTGATGGAGCCCCAGCACGAGAGCCCGCCGTCGGGGTCCGTCGCGCAGGAGCCCTCGTAGCCCGAGGCGAGCGTCGCGACGGGCCGAAACGGAAAGTGCGTCACCGCGCGAAGGACCTCGACGGGCCCCGGTGCGACCCCGCCATCGGCGACGTTGTCCCCGAGGTGTCCGTCGTCGCGCCAGCCGAAGCACGACACGCCGCGGTCCGAGCGAAGGGCGCACGCGAAGTCGCGTCCGAGCGAGAGCTGCTGGGCGTGCAGGCACGTGCCCGCCGGTCCACACAGCGTCGGGCACCACGTTCCATCGGCGCACGCCCGCCAGTCGGCGACGAGCGACGTGCTCGGACCCGGGCAGCGTCCGGCGTCCGGCGGGGCGTCCCCGGGCGCATCGGCGACCACGTCACCGACGGCGTCCGCAGGCACGTCGGCCGCGTCGACCACGGCGCTCGCGTCGGCCGCGTCGACGACGACGGGCACGTCGGGCACGAGCGGGACGTCGGGGACATCAGCGGCCGGCCGATCGCTGCTCCCGCCGAGATCGTTCACCGCGGCGTCGGTCACGGAGGCGTCGACGACGCGGCACGCCCCCGTGGTGCTGTCGGCGCAGAACCCGAGGCCCGCATCCACCGCGGTCATCGGAAGGGTGCCGACGTTGTTCGGCACACACGTCCCGGTCGACGAGCACGTGGTGTTCGGGTCGACGCAGACGACGTCCTGGCAGTTGTTCCAGAGCACGATCTGGAGGTAGCCCGCGCCCTCCGACGGCATGCTGGCGACCCACTCCTGGTGGATGCGCCGCACGCCCGCCGTGAGGCCGTCGACGGTGACCCGCACGCGCTCGCCGCCCACCCGCCCGAGGAGCCGCATCTCGAAGGGGTGCGCCGGGTCGATGGCGGGGGTGACGGCGCCGTCGGTGAGGTCCGCGTCGCCGCGCGTCGGCGAGTACACCTGCACGCGGATCTGGTCGACGGTCGATCCCGACTCGGTGCGCACCGTGAGGTAGAGCCGCGGCGAGACGTCGCAGCCCGCGACGAGCATCAACGCGAGAGCGGTCCAGCGCGGGCTCATGGCACGACGACCTCGGGGTGTCCGTAGCCCGGCGGCGCGCCCTGCAGCGACGGCACGAGCACCGCCGACGTGACGCCCGCCACGGCGACGCCGACGGCGGTCCAGAACCACCAGCGCTGGGTGAGGGGCGTCGCCGCAGGAACGGGTGAGAGCCGCGGGGTGACGCGCAGCGCCTCGCCCTCGCGCGCCGTGAACGCGAGGACCCCGCCGACGCGTCCCGGCTCCGACGCCACCGCACGGTGCTCGCCCGGGTCGATCCAGCGCGGCTCAAGGGTGAGCGGCGCGCCGTCGAGCAGCACGCTCACCGTCGCAGGCACCCCCTCGCCGCGGCTCACCCGCGCCAGTCGATGCGAAATCTCGTCGAGGTGCGCGTGCACCGTTGCGCCGTGCCTCGCGAGGTCCTCCGGCGTCGCCGTCTCGAGAAAGCGCAGGTACCAACGGCGCGCGTCGCCGAGGCGTCCGAGCCCGCGCAGACAGATCGCGAGATTGACCGCCACCACCGGCGCCGGGCGGGCCGCGTAGGAGCGCTCGAAGAGCCCCACGGCGTCCGACGGACGACCCGCCTGCACCGCCGCGACGGCCTCGCCGAAGCGCGCCCGGGCCTCGGCGTACACGGCATCGGCGGTCTGCGCGCTGGCCCCGCCGCCCAGCAACGCGACGGCACAGCCGACCACCATCGCCGCGCGGAGCCTCATCGCGTCGACACCGTGGCGACGAGGGCGCCGCCGAAGACGTTCCAGCTCGTGGACGCCCCGAGCCAGTCGGCGTCGCGGCCCGCGAGGCCCCACGCAGTCACACCGAGCCCGAGCAGCCACGCATCGCCGACGGCCCAGTCGCGGCTCACCTCGACGAAGGCTCCGCCGCCCGGTCCCGCACCCGCGCGCGCACCGACGGAGCCGTCGATGGCCGCCCAGAGCCACGCCACGCCCGCCAGCAGCGAGACGCGCACGCCCTCGCGGCGCCTCCCGATGACGACGCCGCCGCCGACGAGGCCGAAGCCCGATGCCTTCTCGAGCCCGACGCGCTGCCCCGGCGTCGAGGTCGTCGTCGACGGCGCGAGCGTCACGGCACCGGCGACGCCGAGCTGCGCAGCGACCCAGGGGTGCACGCGAAACGAGGCGCGCGCGGAGAGCATCGAGACCGCGCCCTGCACGCCGACGTCTACGCCCGTCGAGCTGAACCCCGCCCGCGCGAAGCCCGGTCCGAGCGCGAAGGCCACGCCGAAGCGGCTCGCGGGCACCGGCGGCGTGAACGGCGCCGACGCGATGACGACGTCGCGCGGACTGGCAGCGGCCACGGTCTGCGCCGCCGCAGTGGCGGGAACCGTGCCCAGAAGCGCGAGCGCACCGATGCGCATCCGGCCTGCCTCGGCGAACACGGTCGAACCGTACCTCCGCAGCGACGCGTCTGTCACGCCGCGGGAGCCCGCCCGCGCGACGGAACGCCCCGGAGTGCCCTACGCTCCACCGATGCGCGGCGCCCGCACCACGGCCATCTTACCGATGATGGTATTGCTCGCGGGCTGCGGCGCGCCCGGCGAGGCCCCGGAGGCCGACGCCGCCGAAGACGCGCACCCCCTCGGCGACGTGGTGCTCCCGACGGACGATGGCCCCGTCGCCGTCGATGCGTGGCGGGCCGATGCGAGCGACGTGGCGGTCGTGACCGACGTGACCGGCGCGACCGATGCCCCGCGGGACGTGTCGACGGCGCGTGCCGATGCGGGGTGCCCGTCGGAGATGGCGCTCGTGCGCGGCCGCGCGTGCGTGGACCGCTGGGAGGAGCACCTCGAGATGCGCGACCTCGACGGAGGCATCGCGGCCTGGTCGCCGTACCTCAACCCGGGCACGCGCTGGGTGCGCGCGGTGTCGAGCGAGAACGAGGTCCCGCAGGGCTACATCAGCGGCGTGCAGGCGCGCGACGCGTGCGCCAACGCGGGCAAGCGCCTCTGCGCCCTCGACGACTGGCTCGCGGCCTGCCGCGGCCCCGCCTCCCTCGTGTACCCGTACGGCAACTCGTACGTGCATCGACGCTGCAACGAGGGCCGCACGCCGCACCCCGTGGTGCAGTTCTACGGCACCTCCGTCGGCGTGTTCACCTTCGAGCGCATGAACGACCCGGGCATCAACCAGCAGGCCGACACCGTCGCGCGCACCGGCGCCTTCACGGGGTGCGTCTCGCCCGGCGGCTTCGCCGACATGGTCGGCAACCTCCACGAGTGGATCGACGACCCCAACGGCACCTTCAAGGGCGGCTTCTACGTCGACGCCGAGATCAACGGCCACGGGTGCCTGTACACGACCACCGCGCACGACCTCGCGTACCACGACTACTCCACGGGCTTCCGCTGCTGCGCGGACCCGCGCTAGCGCCGCGCGCCGAGGGCGAAGACGCGGTCGAAGGCGAAGCTGAAGTTCCACTGCCAGCGCGTGCCGCGGTAGAGCAGGCCCACGGCGCGCACGTCGTCGAAGGTCGTCGCCGCGAAGTGCAGCGTCGTCGGATCGACGGCCACGCTCGTGCCCGACGGCGCGGGGATCGGTGCCCAGCGGTGCCCCGCCGCGGCGTTGCCCACGAAGTCCTGCAGGCGGAAGAACCCGTCGCCGAGATACGCGTCGGTGTAAGCCGCCTCGGACACGTACCACGCGTCGCCCGCGGCCTCGCGCGTGACGACCACGAAGCGGATGACGTTTGTGCCGTCGGCGACGAGGCTCGTGAGGTCCACCTGCAGCGTGCCGTGCGTCGGGTCCGACGCGAAGGCGTAGGTGCTCGTGCCGGCGCCCGCGGTGAACTGGTCCCGGCGCCAGAGAAGCATCGCGTCGAAGGAGAGCGGCCCGTTGAAGTCGCCGGTCCAGCTCACGAACTGGCCGGTGCGAAGGCCCACCCACGCGTTGAGGTTCGGCGGCGCGCTGCGGCCCCCGCCCGGCAGACCGGTCACACACCACCCGCCGTAGAAGGTCAGCGGCGACGTCGGGAGCAGGTGCTGCGTGCCCACGAACTCCGCCGCGAAGAGGGCGTCGCCGTCGGCGATGGAGAAGGGCACGCAGAGCCGCTGGCCCCCGTCGAGGGTCTGCGTCCGTCGCATCGGGTCGTAGCGCCCGTTGGGCATGCCGCTGGCGAGCGTCGACGCCGGCAGGTCGGCCCCGCGGAACACGAACAGCGACTGGTCGCGCGTGCCCTGCGGGTCGACGTCGACGGTGTACCCGCGGTCGTCGGGGTCGCCGTCGCGGTCGAGCGCGCGCAGCACCGCGCGAAAGCGCCCCGGCGCCGTCGGCGTGCCCACGAGCCGCGCCGTGCCGGACGCACCGGGTACGAGCGAGACGCCCGGCGGAAGGCTCCCCGCGAGCACCGAGAGCACCACCGCGCCGTCGCCGCCGTCGGCTGCGAGCGCGACGTCGAGCGGCGTCCCAGCCTCGCCGCGCAGCGTCGCCGCACGCAGCACCGGGCGCGTTCCGACGGCGTCGTAGGGAGCGCGCACCCCCGCCTGCCGCTCGCCCCAGGAGAGGAACGCGTCCCACTTCGCGCTCTGCGCGCGGGTCTGCGTGACGTACTCCTCGGCGCCCCAGTAGCCCCAGAAGCTCCACGTGCCCAGATCCATGAAGAGGCTCGGGGTGCGCCCGCCGGCAGCGCTGAAGAGCGCGTACTGCTCGCGGTACAGCGCGCCCATCTGCGGGCTGCGCTGGAACGCGTACATGAAGTTCATGAAGTCCGTGTCGACGGGGTCGGACCAGTCGCCGTAGCCCAGCGGGAGCATGTGCTGGCCGCCCTCGTACGACACGAGCGGCACGCCCGCGGCGCGCGCCACGGCGCCGTTCTGGTTCCATTGCTCGGCGGTGGACCAGAGGTCGCGGCGCACGATGGCGGCGGTGTCGTCGTAGAGCGACGCGGGCCACACGCCGGGCGTCGAGCCGAAGGCATAGCGGTGAAAGATGTCGCCCTGCGTGCCGTAGCCGAAGTAGTTCGACACCGCGAGCACCTCGCCGAGGTTCGGATCGATCTCGCGCACCGACGCCAGCACCGCGTCGTTGTACGAGGCGATCGCCGCGAAGCCCGCGACGACGTTCACGAGCCGCGCGTCGGACTGTCCGAGCTCGCGCCACCGGCGCTCGAAGGTGCGAAGAAAGCCTCCCTGGAGCTGCCCCACGCCCCAGCCGAGCTGCGCGGTGCTCACGGCGCTGGCGTCCACGCCGAAGTGCGCCGCGGCCACCGCCGTCGCCGCGGTGCGCTGTGGAAGGTACGGCGACGCGCTGTTCCAGAGCTCGTTGGAGAACTCGACCCAGGCGCGAAGATCGGGGCGCAGCGTGCGCGCGGTGAGCTCCGCGAGGTTCGTCACGAGGTCGTCGCTGGCGGTGTGCGGCACCTGCAGCCAGCAGTCGCTCCCGACGGCGTTGCAGAGCGCGAGGATCCACTCGTACGGATAGCCCACC
>CAIMWA010000329.1 GCA_903845045.1 uncultured delta proteobacterium
AAGGCGCCCGGGCGAAGGTCGCCGTAGTCCATCAGGGCGTGCCAGAAGAGGCAGCGGCCGCTCGACACGCGGGACCCGGCGCACGACGCCGCCGCGATGACCGGAAGCTGACCGAAGCCGATGAGCGCCGACGTCGGCGGGCGATACGCGAGCGAGACGAAGGCGCTCGGAATCCGCTCCGACGGGAGCTCGTCGCGATGGCACAGCCCGCACGTGGTGCCCACGCCGCCGTCGAGGCGCACCCGCGCGAAGGCCGCGTCGTCGGCGAGGTTCGGGGGCGGCGGCATCGCGAGCTCGGCCTTCAGCGAGTGCGTCGCATCGACCCACTCGGCGAACTCGATCTGCTCCGCGGCGGTGCCGTCGGCCAGCACGGTGATGGTGATCGTTGGGAACAGCAGAAACAGCCGCGGATTGTCGGCGTCGGGCGTCGGCTGCCCGCTGATGGGGCTCGTCGCCGCCACGATGCTCAGCGGCCTCGGAAGGCTCGCGACGAAGCACGGCACCGTCACCGGCCGCGGGAGCATGTTCACGTGCCGCGTGAAGTCCGCGACGGTGCGCAGCGAGCCCGGCGCCGCAGCGGCCGCGCGACACGCCGCGAGGGTCCGCGTCGAAGGGTCCTCGGGGGCGGGCGCCGAGGTGCATCGAAGCGCCGCGAGGCAGAGCACCGCCCCGAGTCGCGACACCCTGCGTCGGCGGAGCGGAGACGGCATCTCGGGGGCGAAGACTACGCCCGATCGCGGGACCATGGGCGTCGCGCCCGGAAGCTCGGAGTCAGCCCCGAAACGCCGCGAGCACCGCCGTCGCCCGCGCCTGCACCGTCGCCCGCATTTCGCGGAACTCGGCGCGCTCCCGGAGCGGGTCGAGGGCCGCGGTGCCGTCGATCCAGGTGATGTCGGCGAGCCCGACGCTCACGGCCGCGTCGACGCATGCGAGCGCCGCGTCGTGCTCCCCGGTGAAGGCGTGCATCTCGGCCTCGAGCTGCGCGAAGAGCGCGTCGCGGAACCCGCGGAACCCGCGCGTGATCCCCGCCATGAGCGGCTCGACGGTGCCGCCGTCGAGGATGGCGACGACGGACTTCAGCGACGTGGCGAAGGGGTCGTTGAACGCCGCCACGCGTCGCGCGACGACCTCGGCGCGAGCACGGTCGCGGTAGGCCAGCGGCAGGCGCCAGGAACACGGGCCCACGGGCCGCTCCGGGCGCGCGAGCAGCTCGTCGAAGCAGCGCGTCGCGCCGTCGCGATCCCGGCGCTGCATGAAGTGACGGCACATCGAGTCGAGGACGAGCGGAAGGGCGGGGTCGAGCGCGTGCGCCGACTCGATCCAGCGCAGGCCCTCGTCGCTCCCGGCTTCGGAGAGCAGGGCGCCCACGAGGAGCTGGACCTCGGGCAACCCCGGCGCGAGGGCCAGCGCCGGACGCAGCGCGCGCATCGCATCGACGGGGCGGGTCCACATGCGCGCGAGGGCCAGGGCGAGGTGCGCGTCGGCGAGCTTCGGCGCGCGCGCGATGGCCCGCGTCGCCACCGCCTCGGCCTCGTCGAAGGACGCGTGGCCGAAGTGCGCCGCGCGACCCAGCGCGCTCGCCAGGCCCGCCATCACCATGGGGTCGTCCGGCGAGAGCTCGAGCGCGCGGCGGAAGTACCCGATGGCCTTGAGCAGCGACGGCGGATAGAACCCTCGGTACTCGCGGCGCCCGCGCAGGTAGAGCTCGACGGCCTCGGGGTTCGACGGCGCCTCGCGCACCGCCGCGGCCGGGGCCTTCACGGTGAGCGCCTCGGCGATGGCCGCCACCATCTCGTCGCTCACGTCGAGCACGTCGGCGAAGGGCCGCTCGAAGCGCTGCGCCCAGAGCTGGAATCCGTCGGCGACGGAGATCGCCCGCGCGGTGATGCGGACGCGGTCGGCGGCGAGGCGCACGGTGCCCTGCACGATGACCTGCACGCCGAGGTCGCCGCCGAGGGCCTGCGCGTCGCGGTCGTCGCCGGCGAAGCGCTGCACCGCCCCGCGCGGACGCACGCGCAGCGCGCCGCTCATGGAGAGCCCGTCGATGAGGTCGTCGGTGAGCTCGTCGGCGAGGTACGCGTGGTCCTCCGCCCCCGCGTTGCGGAACGGCAGCACGGCCACGGCGCGCTCCGACGCGGCCGGCACCCGCGGCGTCGTCGATGGTGGCGGCGAGACGATGGAGGGCCGCTCCTCGGACCGCGACGCCGACGACGGCACCATCGCCTCGCGCACGGCTGCGAGCGCCGCGCGCACCTCGTCGGCGCTCTGCGGACGATCGCCGGGCTCCCGGGCGAGGAGTCGCCGCACGAGCTCCGCGAGCTCCGTGGGAAGCTCCGGACGCAGCGAGCGCGGGTCGGGCGCATCCACCATGAGCCGCGCCGCGGCCATGGCGATGGGGCTCGTCCCCTCGTAGGGGAGCCTGCCCGTGGCGACCTCGAAGATCAGCACGCCGAGGGCGAAGAGGTCCGCTCGGGCGTCGACGTTGCGGCCCTCGACCTGCTCCGGCGCCATGTACGCGGGCGTCCCGAGCATCGCGCCGAGCGTGTCGCTGCCGCTCGCGGTCTCCACGGCGCGCGCGATGCCGAAGTCCGTCACGGCGACGCGTCCGTCGTCGGCGAGGAGCACGTTGTCGGGCTTGAGGTCGCGGTGCACGACGCCGGCAGCGTGGGCCGCCGCGAGCGCTGCCGCGATGTCGTCGACGATGGCGAGCGCCGATACGAGGGACAGCGGACGAGCGGAGAGACGCCGCGCGAGCGACGTGCCGCCGACGAACTCCATGGTGATGAAGCGATCGCCGGCGTGCTGGCCGATGTCGTAGACGCGGGCGACGTTGCGGTGCGTGACCCGCCGCGCGAGGGTCACCTCGCGGCGAAACCGCTCGACGATGTCGGCGCGCTCGGCGAGCTCGCGGCGGAGCATCTTGAGCGCCACCACCTCGCCCAGCTCGGTGTCGAAGGCGCGATACACCGACCCCATGCCGCCGGCGCCGAGCAGACCGAGCAGCCGGTAACGGCCCGCGAGCACCGGCTGGGCCTCGACGCCCGCGACCGTCGCGTTCGTGCCGAGGTCGGCCGCCGCAGCCTTCCCGTCCGACGTCGGGGTGTCGCTCATCGAGCCTCCATGTGGCCCACCATCCTCGCGGAGCCCCGCGAGCGTCAATCCCGGCGACCGTCGAACCACACGGATCTCGAGCCAATAACTGCAAATCGGGGCGGTCGCGACGGCCCTGCGCCGATCGCCGCCGCGAGCCGTCACATCGGCCGCCCGAGCACGGCGACGTTGCGCGGGCTGAGCGACGCGTCGAAGGCCCGCACCACCTCGGACGCGTACCCCGCCGATGAGAGCCACGCCGCGCGATCGAGGGCGACCCACACCTCGACGAGGCGCGCGACCATGGTCCGAGGAAGCGACCAGCGGCGCACGCCCTCGTACGTCTCCGCAGCCCAGCGCCCGGCCTCGGCGATGGCCGCCACCGTCGGTGGAGCCACGCCCCGCAGCGCGCACGCGCTCGCCACCAGCGCGTCGAGGCTGCCCGACGCCCGGCGCCGATTCACGCCGCGCATCTCCTCGCCCGCACCGATCTCCATCCCGTGCGCGAGCAGCGCCGCCCGCAGCGCCATGCGGTGCACCCGCGCCGTCGTGCGCGTCGCGAGGTCCTCTTCGACGCCGTCGTCGCCATCGCGCGCGTTGCCGAGGCCCAGCACCGAGCGACCCAAGGTCAGCTCCGCCGCCGTCATCCCCGAGGGAACCACCAGGGGCTCGCGGTCGCCCTCGCGCTTCTGCAGGCAGCACCCGACCACGGCCACCGCCGCGCCCGCCGCGCCCGCCGCGCGCACCGCGAGGTCGCCCAGCGCACCGCACGCGTGAAGCCCGACGACGAGGTCCGTGGAGCGCAGCGCGCCCGCAGCGTCGCGGGCGTCGAGGGTCACGAAGCGCGCGCCACCATCTCTCGCAAGCGCAGCCGCCACGGCCACGCGCGCGGCGTCGCGCTCCCACCCTTCGGCCTCGACGCCCAGCGCGCCGGCGAGGTGTCGCGTGAGGTGTCCGTGCCCCGAGCCGAGGTCGACGACGCGCGACGGCGACACCCCGACCCGGCCCACGAGCGCGGCGAAGGCGGCCACCTGCGAGCGCTTGCGCGGCGACGCCCGGCGCGGATCGACGTCCGCGGTCGCCATCGCATCGACGGTGGGCAGCGTGGTGAGCGCGACGACGGCGCGGGCGAGATCCACGAGGTCGGCGGGTGCACCCGGGAACGAGGCGACGTGCGCGGCGAGGCCGTCGAGCTCCGCGCGCTGCACCTCGTCAGGGCTCAACGCCGCGAGAAACGGCGTCCACCCTCGACGCTCGCACCACGCTGGAGGATCGGCGCCGCCAGGGCGTTCGGCGACGACGTCGCGCACCGAGGCGAGCACGCGGCTCGCCTCGTCGAATGCGACGGAGCTCATCGGAGACCGTGCCGCAAGACGTCCGCTCAGGTCTCGCTGCCCGCCGCGCGCCCTCGCTCGGTGAACCTTCCGTCACGCTGATAGCGCTTGTTTTGAAGCACGTTCAGCATCACCCGGCCGCGCCACGCGAGGTAGCTCCGGGTGAACGGGACCACCTGCGACGGGTCGAGGTACGGGTTCTTCAGGCCGCCGATGGCCACCAACGCCAGCACCTGCTCGGCGACGGAGACCGGACAGCCCTCCATGCGCACCCACGGGTCCTTCGCCGAGGCGGCGAAGCGCTGCGTCGTCACCGCGAGCTTCTTGAAGATGTCGTCGTGCTTCGCGTGGTGCGGATCGAGGGTGCTGCGGTCCTTGTACGTCGACGTGATCGACACGTCCTCGCCGTGCAGCTTGCCCTTCCAGGAGCTGCAGTCGCCGATGAACACCACCTTCTCGCCGGGCCCCGCGTCGATGGGACCGTCGTACGCGCCGAACACCACGTGCAGCCGCGGCATCTTCGTGTCCGTGCGCTCGTCGAAGGCGCGCAGGATCTCGATGGCCTCCTCGATGGCGCCGGGGCATCCGCCCCAGCAGTAGTCCGAGTGCTCGGGCTCCGGCGGCGGCCCCGCGTAGGCCGTGATGTGCGTGCCCTCGAAGTACTTCTCGACGCGCACGAGGCCGACCTTGAAGCCCTTGGCGCGCGCCTGCGCCTCGGCCAGCGTCACGTCGCCGGAGATCTCCACGGCGTCGACGTCGAGGGAGCCGAAGCCGGCCTCCTCGGCGAGGCGCAGGTGGTCCACCGAGCGCGGGTCGACGCCGATGATGGAACAGCACACGGCGTCGAAGGCGAGCTGGTCGTTGCCGATGATGAGCAGCCCGAGGTCGAAGGGCGTCGGCGTCAGCATGCGCCCCTCGCCCGCGGTGATCGCGTCGATGGCGATGAGCTGCGGCTGGATGATGAACTGCAGGTCCCGGATCTTCTCGTTCAGCTTGTGGTCGTGATCGATGAGCCGGTGCCGGTCGTCCTGGATGCCGATGTACCCCTTGGTGCCGAAGGTCACCGTCGTCCACGGGTGCGCCTTGAACTTCGGGAGATTCACGAAGAAGTCGGCGCGCGCCACGGGCTCCGGCGTGAACAGGTAGTCGCGCAGGCGACCCTCGTGCGTGAGGGCGATCTCGACCTGCGGCTCCTCCTCGAAGTGGTAGCGCTTCACGCCCACGCGCGTGAGCATCGCGTCCCAGCCCGACTCCGCCATCGCGTAGCGCGTGGGCATGGTGATGCCGCAGCGCTCCCCGGCGGCGAGCTCGGTCATCTCCGGTCCGGCCACGTCGCGCAGCGCGAGGAGCATCCCCTCGCCCACCTCGGGCCGCGTGAACGCGTGCGGAAACGCCTTGCCCGCGGTCACCAGGTTCGGCTTCACGAGCGTGCGCCCGGTGGGCACCACGCCGAGCTCGCGGATCGCGTCGCGAAAGATCACCCGGATCTTCTCGGCGTCGTACTCGCGGCACGACCGCAGGATCACCTTCGCGCGGACGGGCTTCTTCATGGCAGGCAGTCCACCGCATCGGCGGGCCGCGGGCAAGGACCGGGGTTGGGGCCCGCTCGCTCACCGCCGAAACGCGGTGTGACCCCAGGTATCACACCGCACCGTCAGGGTGCCTACGTGGTCCTCGTCCGCACCACGAAGGAGATCCGCGTCATGCCGAAGCGAACCCCGTTCACCGCCACGCTCCGCCTCGGTACGAACCCCCTCGACGCCGCGGCGCCGTCCCGTCTCCACGCGCTGCGCACGGCGACGAGCTTCGCGATGCACGGCGAGGTGCGGTCGTGATGCCCGGGCCGACGCTGGTGGTGGCGTGCGTCGCGTGCCGTGCGTCGTACCTGCTCGAGTCCCTCCACTCGGGCAACACCTTCGGCGCGCGATGCTGGACCGACGGCTACCAGCACGCGGCGATGCCTCCGGACACGCCGCCGATCACGCCGTGCGCCAAGTGCGCGGCGTTCTTCTGGGTCGACGGCGCGCCGGAGATCGGGGTGTTCGAGCCGTGGGACGCGACACCGCCGCCCATCGCCAAGGGCGCCCGCAAGGTGCGTTGGCTGAAGGAGCCCGAGTACGCCGAGGCCCTGGCGTCGGGGCACGCTACGACACCAGACCGCGAGCGCGTGCTGCGGGTCTACGCGTGGTGGACGGCGAACACGCCACGGCGCAAGCGGGCGACGGCGGCGCGCGATGCCGACACCGAGGCGCGGGTGCGCGCGAACCTCGAGCGGCCCGCGGCGATGCTCGACGTCGACGATGCCAGAGAGCGCCTCACAGCTGCGGCGACCGCCCGGGAGCTGGGCCGCTTCGATGCGGCGGCGGAGTTGCTCGCACGGGCGGTTCCGCCGGGGTACGAGCGCGTAGGGGCGTTCATCGCGGAGCTCGCGGCCAAGTGCGATGACCGCGTGCGGGAGCTGACCGAGCGAGCGAGCGAGGGGACGGGAGAGAGCGGCAACGGTGGTAACGAGGTAAGAAGCGTTACGATTCTCGGCGAATTCCAGCAATGCGTGGACGTCCCCGGCCCATGCTAGAAATTTGGGCTGTCCATCAGGTTTGGTGGAAGCTCGGAACCACGACCGGCGGTCGCAGCCTGATGCCTGAGCAGCAGAGCTGGAGCATGGCGATGAGGCTGTCGGCGGTGTGAAACCCGTAGGCTCTGCGAGTGATCGTTCGCACCTTGCCGTTGGTGCCTTCGCTGCGGCCGTTCGAGATCCCCGTGGCGACGTAGGCGACGATGCCGTCGATGTGCTTCGCGATGGTCTTGCCGACGCGCACGAAGGGCTTGAGGCCACTGTGCGTCGCCCACGAGATCCACTCCTGGAGCTTGCCTCGCGCAACGTGCTGCTGACGCCCGTCGAGGATTGCCGCGAGGGTCTCCTTGATCAGGTATCCGCGGTAGAGCCGCCGGTTCGTCATCTGTACCCCGGAGACGCGGCTTCTCTCCATCGCATGCAGGTTCCAGGGGCGCTTCTGCAGCGCCCAGCGGGTGCCCTTGAGCTCCTTGCGGGCCGCCGTGTCGGGCGCCTCGCGAACCTCGGCGCGCCGAAGCTCGTCAAGCGCCTCCTGGGCGAGCTTCTGCACGTGAAACCGGTCGAACACGAGCTCCACGTGCGGCGCCATCGTTCGCACCGCATCGATGTACGCCGGCGACATGTCGATGGAAACCACCTCGAGCTTGTTCGCCCGCTCGATGCCGAGCTCCACGAAGAACTCGATGAGCGTGTCGGCGCTCTTGCCCTCCCGCGCCCACACCACGCGGCCCGTGAGGTGGTCGATGACGATGGTCACGTACTTGTGGTGCTTGCGGTACGAGAGCTCGTCGATGCCGATGTGCGTCAGCCCGTCGAGGCGATCGCCCGGCAGAACCCGCGCGACCACGCGCTCGATGATCGGACCAACGGTGTTCCACGAGAGTCGCATCACCTCGGCGACGGCGGTGCGGTTGCACTGCTGGGCGAGGTACGCCGTCATCTGCTCGAAGATCTCGGTGAACCAGCTTCGCGGCGTCGCCCACGGCACGAGCTCCGTCGTCACGCCGCAGGCGTCGCATTCCACGCGGCGCGGCGCGTACCGGAGCGCCGTCCGGACGCCGGCCAGGTCGAGGTGCCGCCACTCTCGCGGCGGACGACGATCGTGGACCTTGCGACACGGCTTCATGCAGCCGCCGCAGACGGCCACGCGCGTCGTCGGCTCGACGTCGCAGACGAGGCCGTCGTCGGCGAATTCGAAGCCCCGGACGCGGGTGGAGTTGATCGAGAACAGACGAGAGAGCAAAGTCGTCGCGCGCATGGGATGAGGGGCCTCCAAAGGCTGGTGTGGTTACCGCTTCGGTACCCCCCATCCCCTGCGCACGCCATCACCCCGACCACCCGGCGGACAGCTGCCGCATCACGCCGCCTGGACCGTTCCGTGGGCCGTCGGCGCTCGCTCGTGCTTCCACCAGAACTGATGGAGAGCCGAAATTTGCCTGCATCCCCGGCGGACCCCGGCGAGCCTCGCATCTCGAAATAGAAGCACGTCCCTGCGCAGGCGAGCCGCGCTCGAGCAATTCATGGAGACGACCCAATGACCATCCAGCATGTGGCCCCGACCCCG
>CAIMWA010000330.1 GCA_903845045.1 uncultured delta proteobacterium
CTGGCGACGCCGCGCACGCGTCGCTCATGCCCCTCGCGGTGGGGGCCTCGGCGCCCCTCGACGCCGCGGCGCTGCTCGATCGCTTTCGCGTCGAGAACGGCCTCGCGGGCGTGACGCCGCGGCTCGATCGGAGCGTCGACGTCGCCGGCGACGCGCGCCCCGAGCGCGTGGTGGTGTTCCCGGGCTGGGTGGCCGTGATGGGACCGGGCATCGCGCGCGGCGCCGCCTACGCCTTCGTGCGCCTCGGCTCCGCCGACCCGGCGGACCTCCTCGACGTGTCCATCCGATCGTTCAGCGGCGACGGCAAGAGCCAGATCGTGCTGCGGCAGCGGGTGGCGACGACCACGGGCTTCGCGCGCGAGGTGCTGACGGTGTACCGCGCCGACGCCGACGGCACCCTCGTGCCGGTGCTCAGTCACGAGGTCGGTCGCGCGGCCGGAGCGCAGCGCCTCGTCGATCGCGTGTCCGTGGACGGGGGGCAGGTGCGCATCGAGGCGGGCGCGCCCGAGGGCTTCACGCAGGCGACGTGGCCCGCGGCGGCGGAGACCGGGGTGGAGCCCCCGCTCACGCCGTGGAGCGCCGATCGCCTTCGGGTCTACGGATGGAACGCCGCCACGCGCACGCTGACGGTGCAGCGCAGCGAGCCCAACGCCGCGCGTCCATCGGCCGACGCCGGCGTGCCTCCGACGGCAGGCGACGCCGGTGCGACGCTCGGGGTGCTTCCTCCGGACGTGCAGGGCGTGCTCGCGCTCTTTCGCCAGCGCGAGGGGCTCCCGGCGACCGCCGCGCCGTCGCATCGCGCCACCGGCGACGTGGCCGAGGACGCCGCGCCCGAGGAGGTGCTCGTCTTCGGTCGCAGCATGGTCGTCGCGGGCGCGCACTTCGCGGGCGGTCGGTCGTACTACTCCGTCGGGCTCCCGCTGGCCGAGGGCGACACGGTGCTCGACCTGCGCCTCGTGGACCTCACCGGCGACGGCAAGCGCGACGCGGTGCTTCGGGTGCGGCGCAGCACGAACACGCAGGTGCAGGGGGTCGGCGTCGCGTCGGAGCGCGAGATGGTGCTCGGCTACGCCCTCTCCGGCGATCATCGCGGGCGCGTGTTTGCTGCCGAGGTCGCGCGGCGCGTGGGCGATCGTTCGGTGACGAACGAGTTGGGACCGCTCGTCGACGGGCAGCCGATCACCATCCGGTCCGGCGCCGCCCGCGGCTGGGACGCGGCGACGTACCCCTTTCACGACCAGCCCGCCCAGGGGTTCTTTCCGCTGCTGCTCCCGTGGGACGCGGCGCAGCGGCGGGTCGTGTACCGCTGGAGCGGGGCGGCCTTCGAGCGCGCGCCCTGACGCTTCGATGCCCGCGCCGCGGGCGGCTGCGATAACCTCGGCGCATGCAGCATCCCGTCGATGTTTCGGCGCTCCCCGAGGCGGCGCGCAAGGTCCTGAACGGTCCGCAGCCCATCAAGGTGATGGCGGCGCGCGGCATGGCGCCGCTGCCGCCGGTGGCGATGGTGTGCGCGCTGTACGGCCTCGCGTGGAGCACCGAGCCCGCGCTCCGCGACGCCGCCGCGAACTCGCTCACGTCGCTGCCCGAGGCGGTGCTCAACGTCGCGCTGTCGTCGCCGGAGCTTCCTGCGGCGGTGCTCGACGACCTGGCCGATCGCGTGGTGGCGCGGCGGGCGTTTCTCGAGCGCGTGGCGCAGCACCCGAACGCCGCCGGCGAGACCGTGGCGCGCATCGCGAAGGGCGCCGACGAGGCGCTCGCGGAGATGATCGCGCGCAACGAGCAGCGCCTGCTCACGAGCCCCGAGGTCATCGAGGCGCTCTACATGAACCCGCTGACGCGCATGTCGACGTCGGACCGCATCGTCGAGTTCGCCGCGCGCAACGGGCTCAAGGTCGCCATCCCGGGCTTCGAGCACATCGTCGCGGCGCTCAAGAACCAGCCCATCCCCGAGCCGACGGACGAGCCGCTGCCGAGCGACCTGTCGTTCAGCGAGGCGCTGGTCGAGGCCGAGGCCTTCGGGCTCGACGACGTCGAGGAGGACGACGACGGCGAGGTGCACCTCGGCGAGCGCGCGGCGAAGGCCGAGACGAAGCTCGAGGACATGTCCGTTTCCGAGAAGATCCGCACGGCGATGCTCGGCACCGGCGGGCAGCGCGCGCTGCTCATCCGGTCGCGCAACCGCCTCGTGGCGGCGGCGGTGCTCGACTCGCCGAAGCTCGCCGACGACGAGGTCATCAAGTACGCAGGCAGCCGCGTCGTCAGCGAGGACATCCTGCGCCGCATCGCCAACCGCGGGTCGTGGCTGCGGCTCTACGAGGTGAAGCTGAACCTCGTGCAGAACCCGAAGACGCCGGTGGCCGACGCGATGAAGCTCGTGGTGCTGCTGCGCGAGAGCGACGTGAAGCGCATCGCGACGAGCAAGAACGTGCCGGCGGCGGTGCGCACCTTGGCGAACAACCACCAGAAGAAGCGCAAGTGAGCGCAGTCGAGGAGCGGGCCGTGAGCGAGAGCGAAGGCGAGGGCGTGGTCGACGTCGCGGAGATGCTGAACGGCCGCCGCGACGGGTGGAACGAGTCCATGGGCGTGCGGTACGTGCGCGCGGTGCCGGGCGAGGTCGTCGCCGAGTTCACCGTCGGTCCGCAGCACCACCAGGCCTACGGCATCGTTCACGGGGGCGTGTATGCCGGCGTCATCGAGACCCTCGCGAGCGTGGGCGCGTCGCTCGACGCCATGCCGCGCGGACAGTCCGTCGTGGGCCTCGAGAACCACACGTCGTTCCTGCGTGCGGTGCGCGAAGGCACGCTGCGCGCGCGGGCCGTGCCGCTCACCCGGGGACGCCGATCGCAAGTGTGGGAGGCCACGGTCACCGACGCCTCGGGCCGCGCCATCGCGTCGGGCCGCGTGCGGCTGCTGCTCCTCGAGGCCGGCGCCGCGCTCGCGGGCGAGACCGTCGCCATCAAGGTCTAGCGGAGAGAGTGGGATTCGAACCCACGGTACCCTTTTGAGGTACACCGCATTTCCAGTGCGGCGCCTTCGACCACTCGGCCATCTCTCCAACGGCGCGAGACGCACCGGGAACGAACTCGGACTTCAGCGGAGAGCAAGGGATTCGAACCCTTGGTACCCGTCAGGGTACACCTGATTTCGAGTCAGGCTCCTTCGACCACTCGGACAGCTCTCCACTCGCGAACCTACGCAATCCCGTCGCGCGGTGTCAACGCGAACCTTTCCGACGGGTGCGGAAGAACGACCGGAGCAGGTCGCTGCAGGCCTCGGCGGACACCCCGCGGCGCACGTCGAAGCGGTGGTTGAGCCGCGCGTCGGCCGAGAGATCGTGGAGGCTGCCGAGGGCGCCAGCCTTGGGGTCGGCGCAGCCGTAGACCACCGTGCCGATGCGGGCGTTCACGAATGCCCCGGCGCACATGAAGCACGGCTCGAGGGTCACGTACGCCGTCGCGCGCTCGAGGCGCCACGTCCCGAGGCGCGCCCCCGCGGCCCGCAGCGCGAGGATCTCCGCGTGCGCCGACGGGTCCTCGTGGGCCTCGCGGAGGTTGTGCGCGCGCGCGAGCTCGACGCCGTCGGCGCCCACCACGACGCAGCCCACCGGCACCTCGCCGAGCACGGCGGCGGCGGCGGCCTCGGCGAGGGCGAGGTCCATCCAGCGGGCGTCGTCGTCGCTCACCGCTCGACGTCGCGGCGGATGTTGTAGACGCCCATGGCCTCCGCCACGGACTCGTCCGGCGCGCTGGCGTGGTACGCGCGGATCGACGCGACGCCCATGCGGTTGCCCACGCGGCGCACGCGGGCCTCGGCCCAGAGGTCCTCGAGGCGGCCGGGGCGGAGGTAGTCGACGCGGATGTCCACCGTCGAGACCTTGTCGCCGAGGGCGACGGCGCTGAACACCGACGCGCCCCCCGCAGTGTCGAGCATCGTCGCGATGACGCCGCCGTGCAGCGCCGGACGAAACGGGTCGCCCACGAGCTCGGGCTTGAACGGCAGCTTCAGCGTCGCGACGCCGTGCTCGAGGGAGACGAGCTGGATGCCGAGGAACCGGTTGAACGGGATGGACTGCGAAAAGAATTCCTCGATGGCGGCGCGGGCGGCGGGGTCGAGGGCGAGCGGGGGCGGCGTCATCGTGTCTCCGTTGAATCGTGGGGCATCGAGGCCGTACAACATCGCGACGGCTGCGTCAGCAGTCACCGGCCCGCGGCATCGCAGGGCCGGAGAGGGAGCCTCCGGCACCATGAAGCCCTTCGCGCGCCTTGCCCTGGCCCTGCTGCTCGTCGCGCCGTCGCTCGCTGCGCAGCCCCGCGGTGCGCACCACGACGCCGGAACCCACGTCGATGTGCCGCACGCGCAGCCCGACGCTCCGCC
>CAIMWA010000331.1 GCA_903845045.1 uncultured delta proteobacterium
GCCCGACGCACGCGCACTGCGTGACGGGGACCGTGCCCGAGGGGCATCGCCATGCGCCGTCCACGCAGTCCGGCCCGACCAGCGCATCGCCGCACGCGCCGCCGGCCGTGCCCGACGCGCACCCCGCGGGGCGTCCCTCGCAGGTCACCACGCCGGCGTCGGGGTCCAACGTGGGGCCGGTGTCCGCGGGGGCGTCCACGGATACTGCGTCGGCGCCGGCGTCGCCGATCGTCGTGGTCGCGTCGGCGGTGTCCCGCGCGTCCGGCGGAGCGTCGGTCCGTCCGATGTCCACCGCGCCTCCCAGGTCGGAGACCGCGGCGTCGAACGTCGTGGCATCGACGGAACCGTCGACGAAGCGCACCGCGTCACGCGTCGAGGCGTCGCCCGCCGCCGGGGCATCGCCGCTGCAGCCGGTCACGGCAGCACCCAAGACAGCGAGAGCGATCTCGAGGTGGACGACGTTGCGGCGCATGAATGCACCGTAGAACGACGGAGCGCGGCGCGTCGACGGGTCAGGCGAAGTAGGGTGCGAGGGCGAGCACCGACTGCACCGCGGTGCCGTCGGCGAGAACGAAGTGCACGCGCACCGCGGACGGCGTCAGCGGGCAGATCCAGAGCCGTCCCGTGGCATCGGCGGGGATTTCGGGGAGGACCGAGAGCACCCGCGGGTCGTTGGCGCTCATGCGGCCCGGCTCGTACTCGCGGGCGATGCGTAGCGGCTTCTGGCCGTTCCACGGCCCGAGGTCGACGTACTGCGCGCCGAAGGGCTCGGGGTTCACCGGCGGCGCGCCCATCGCCAGCAGCGCCTGGAACTTCGGCGGGAACCCTCGCAGGTCACCGACGAAGAAGCCGAAGCCCTGTGCCGCGCGAACGAGGTGCACGTCGCGGTTGGCGATGCGCAGCGCCCCGAGGGCGACCGCGGTCTTCGGTGTCACGCCCAGGATCTCGGCGCCGCGCTCGGTGCGCGCGGTGGTCTCGTAGCGCACGACACCCCGCGGGGCGAAGTCGTCGGCGGGGGTCCAGACCTTGAGGTCCGGCGTGTCGAGGGCCTGCGCCAGGGCGCGCTCGACGTACTCCGAACGCGAGCTGTTCCCTGCGAGGAGGATCACCACCCCCTTGTCGCGCCACGCGCCCGCCGCGGCCGGCGCCCCCCCAGCGCCGGGCTCCCACGGAGCCGACGCGATCATCGCCGCGAGCTTGCGGGCGCCGTCGCGGATGCGTTCCTCGAGGTGCGTCGAGAGGGCGCCCTGCACGTCGGGCAGGGGGTCCTTCAAGGCCGTCACGTCGACGTCGGTCTCGTCGAGGCGGCGGGCGCCGAGGTGCTCCACCCGCGCCATGCGGTTCTCGCGTCGGAACTTCACCGCCTCGAGGGCGAGCGCGTCCTGGAAGCGGACCTTGTTCTGCCGACCCGCGAGCGATCGCTTGGTGAGCTGCGGCGACCGCGCGAGCTTGTTCTCGGGGATCGTCACCGGGCGCTGCATGGGCACGCCGAGGGACTCCATCTCGGGCAGCACCTGCGGGTGCTGGTGCACGAGCCACACGAGTTCGTGCGTGAGGTAGTCGCCGCCGAGGTGATCGTCGCCGGCGACCTGCAGCGTCTCGATGACCGACGTGCAGCCCGAGGCCGACTCCTCGTCGGCGGTCGCGGGGCGATAGCGTCCGCACGCGAGGTCGAGGGTTCCGCCGCCGAAGTCGAAGACCGCGAAGCGCAGCTCGCCGTAGCGCTCCACGAGCGGCGCGAAGGCCGGGTGCGCGGCCAGCTCGGGGCACACCTCGGCGGCGTAGGCCTCGGGCTCCGTGGCCTGCATTTGCACGGTCACCTCGGCCGCGGGGATCCCCTCGGGCACCGAGAGCAGGATGCCGGCGCGCAGCTCGTCGACCAGCAGCGCCCGCGCGCGATCGTCGAACTCCGCGGGATACGTGAGCCAGTAACGGAGGAACACCTCCTGGCCGGGGCGGTTGATGGCGCGGCCGAGGAGGTAGCCATAGGCCCGCACGAGCATGCGCACCCGCGGCTCGTCGAGGAGGAAGTCCGCACGGCGGGCGCGGTCGCGCAGCTGCGGCGCCTGGTCGAGGGCGAAGACGCGCTCGGGCAGGGACTTCAGCTCGGTCACGACGGCGTTGGGGAACTCGCTCAGCTCGGCGCGCGCCGCGTGCGAGGCCCGCACGACGCCCAGGAGGTCGGGGAAGCGGCGCTCGTCGGCCGCGGCGCCGAGGGCCGTCCAGAGCCGCTCGTGGTCCTCGACGAGGAGCACCGTCGGGTTCTCGGCTGGGTTCGTGCGGGCGTCGGGCGGCGCGCCGAGGCGCATCAGCGAGCGGTAGCCCTGGTGCGTGAACGCAGCCACGGTCGCCGTCGTCCCGAAATCGATGCCCACGGCGGAGAGACGGCGAAAGGCTCCCAGCGATGGGCGCGGGTCGCGAAGGCGGAGCGCGAGCCGGCGTTGCCACGTGATGCGCAGCGCTGGCACGTCGAGGCCGGGCGCCGAAGGAGCTGCGAGCGGGTGCGAGAGCGCGAGGCGCAGCGGGAGGTCGGCGCCTTCGGGCGGAACGGAGTCCCGCAGCGACGGGTGCGAGGTGTCGACGAAGAGCTCGGCGCGCGTCGATGCCCCGCCGCTGCGGCGCGAAGGATCCTCGCGTACGGCTTCGGGCGAGAACGAGGGATGATCGACGCGCACGGCGACGTCGGCGGGCAACGCGTCGCGCACGAAGCCGCCGGTCTCGCCGCTCGCCGCCCACTCGGCGACGAGGCGCAGGCGCCAGGTGCCCGTGCCGGTCCAGAAGCCCTCCTCGGGGTTCTGGAGGTCGAACAGCGGGCGCTCCGGGGCGTCGACGAGGAGCGCGTCGGTGGCGTCGCGCAGCTCCACGGCATCGGGCTCGAGGGCGAGCGTCGACGGCAGCAGCTCGAGCCGCGCCAGCTGCAGCGGGTGACCGCCGACCAGCAGGTCGATGCGCCGCGCTCCGGCCGCCGTCGCGAGGTCGCGCAGCGCGAGGGCGAGCTCGACGTCGAAGGTTCCGTCGTCGCGACCTGCGGGCACAGCGGCGCTGCGCGTCGCACCGTCGACGGCCAGCGCCGCGTCGAAGGGCAGCTCGCACACGCCGGACACACGCACCACGAGGCGAGCCGTCGCCGCCCACGCAGGATGCAACGGCAGCCGCACGGTGTGCAGCGCGTCGAGGCTCCCCTCGGGGTGCACGACGGCGCTGCCGCCATGGAGTTCGTACGTGAACGCATCGACGCGAACGCCACCGATCATCGCGAGCGCGGTTGTATCACGGCGACGTGCGGCGCCCCCGGTGTCGATCCGGTCAGCGACGCGCGTGCAGCGAGCACCACGCCGGGCCGAAGGGCTTCGCATCGACGCGGGTCGCGCCGGCGAGGCGGGCCAGCAGCGCGAACTCGGCGGGGGTGTACGCCCGGCGAACGCTCTGGAACCCGTCGTAGACGAGCAGCGGCCACGGCGCCACGATGGAGGTCACGGCCGCCGTCGCGAGCGCCGTCGCGACGCTGCGCGAGAGGTCCACGACGAGCAGGCCGCCGGGCGCGCTGCGCACCGCTTCGGAGATCATGCGCACGAGCATCCCCGGCGGGAGGTGGTGCGCCGCCTGGGTGCACAGGAAGAGATCGACGTCGGCGCGCTCGCGCAGCGCGCGGAGGTCGAGGGCGTCGCACACTTCCCAGGTGATCCCGCGGAGGCCCTCGTCGAGGGCGGCACGCTCGCCGGCCGCGACATACGCGGGCTCGAGGTCCGACGACGTGACGCGCAGCGCGAGGCCCGCGGGCGGGTGCTTCGCGAGGTGCCGCGCGTAGCCGCCGGTGCCAGCGCCGAGGTCGTACAGGTGCGCGGACCCGCGGGCGCCGAGGGCGCTGCGGACCGCGGCCGTCCACGTGTCGTAGGAGCCCACGGCGGCGTTGGTGCGGTGCAGCAGGCGCATGGTGACGGACTTGACCGCGCGGGGGACGACGTCGAGGTCGAGAAGCTCGGGTCCGTCGCTGCGAACGGCGTCGTCGAGGCGGGTCGCGAGGGTCGTGAGCGTGTCGGCTCCGCGCTCCGGCGCGCGCAGCTCGGCGAGCAGCTCCGAGGCGTTGCGGTGGACCTCCGCGGCGGCGCTCTCGTCAGGGCCGGCGGCGAGCGCATCGCATGCGTCGAGGGTGCGTCGCACGGTCTCGCGCCGCGCCGACAGCGCCCGTCGAGGCGCTGCATCCGGAGCCGGTCGAGGTGCGCTGCGAGGAGCGCGGGAGCGGGAGCGTGTTGGAGGAGGGCGAGGGGGCTCACGGCGGCGACGCTAGCACCGCCGTGATGCGCGCGATCAGCCCGGCGCGCCGCAGTGGTTCGCGACGCCGCCGAAGCCGCACTGGAAGCCCGGCTGGCACGTGCCGCAGTTCAGCAGTCCACCGCAGCCGTCGGCGAGGAAGCCGCACTCGGCGCCCGCGGAGGTGCACGTGCGCGGCGAGCACGGTCCGCGGCCGCAGACGCCCGGCACGCCGCCGCCGCCGCAGGTCGCCGGCGCCACGCAGTTGCCGCAGTCGAGGACGTTGCCGCAGCCGTCGCCGGCGGGCCCGCACTCGATGCCCTGGGACATGCAGGTCAGCCCGTGGCACGCCGACGAGCCGCAGACGCCGGCGGTTCCGCCGCCGCCGCAGGTCGTTCCGGTGGCGCAGCTCCCGCAGTCGAGGGTGCCGCCGCAGCCATCGCCGGCGGGACCGCAGGTGAGCCCCTGCGAGGCGCAGGTCTGCGGGGTGCAGCTCCGCGCGCCGCAGACGCCGGGCGTTCCGCCGCCGCCGCAGGTGAGCGGCGCCGCGCAGGAGCCGCAGTCGAGGGTGCCGCCGCAGCCGTCGCCGGCGGGCCCGCACGAGAGTCCCTGCGCCGCGCAGGTGTTCGGCGTGCACGTCGGAGAGCCGCAACGGCCGGGGACGCCGCCGCCGCCGCAGGTCGTTCCGGCGGGGCACGTGCCGCACTGGAGGGTGCCGCCGCAGCCGTCGCCGGCGGGGCCGCAGGAGAGGCCCTGCGCCGCGCAGGTGGTGGGCGTGCACATCGGCGAGCCGCAGACGCCAGGCGCTCCGCCGCCGCCGCAGGAGCTGCCGGTGGCGCAGCTTCCGCAGTTGAGGGTGCCGCCGCAGCCGTCGCCGGCGGGGCCGCAGGTGAGGCCCTGCATCAGGCACGTGAGCGGAGTGCACGCGGGGGCGCCGCAGACGCCGGCCGTTCCGCCGCCGCCGCAGGTGGTGCTGGTGGCGCAGCTTCCGCAGTCGAGGGTGCCGCCGCAGCCGTTGCCCGCGGGGCCGCAAGAGAGGCCCTGGGCGGCGCAGGTCGTCGGGACGCAGCTCATGGTGCCGCAGACGCTCGCCACGCCGCCGCCGCCGCAGATCGTTCCGGCCGCGCAGGTGCCGCAGTCGAGTGTTCCGCCGCAGCCGTCGCCGATGGGTCCGCAGCTCGCGCCGGCGGCGGCGCAGGTCGTGGGCGTGCACGTCGGCGGGTGCGGGAGGTCCGGGCTGATGCACGACGCGAGGTCGAAGAGCATGAACTCGAGCACCTTCTCCTGCGCCGTGAGCGCCGTGCCGCTGCACTCCCGCGGGAACGTCACACCGCCGGTGGTGGCGCCGCTCACGTGGAAGTCGCTGAAGAGCACGCGCCCGCACTGGCTGTCGGCCGCGCTGCCGACGGGGGTGTTGAACGTGAGGTGCTGCACGGTGCGCGGCGTGTTCGAGTAGATCCAGCGCGCCGTCGGGGCCACCACGGCGTCGACGTCGTGGCGCGGGTCGGTGATGGAGATCTGGTTCGTGCCCGTCGAGGCGCCGACGATGCCCAGCCACTGCGCGAAGGCCGCGCCGCGCGGGAACGACGTGTCGATGAACGCCGTGAGCGGGTTCGCGGGGTACGTCTGCTGCACCCGCCAGGTCGCGACGGTGGAGAACGGCGCGACGTTGTAGAGCCACGTGTAGCTGAAGTGCGTCGTGAAGACGCGCCCGCCGGCGTTGGCGTAGTCGATGACGTTGCGCTGCGCCGTCACGGGCTTGGTGATGGGCGAGCCCTCGCACGCGAAGAGCGCCATGTCGTAGCGCGCGAGCGTCGCGGGGTTGTTGTAGAGCGTCGCGGCGGTGGGCGTGCCGGTGCCCATGGTGGCGCCGTTGGCGACGTACATCTGCACGCGCCCGCCGCCCGACGGAACGGTGAACTCGCTGTCCGCGATGCCGATCTTGCGGAGCACGCACTCGAGGGCGTCGACGTTGCCGGTCACCATCGCCATCAGCGGGATGTCGCCCTCGGTGTGGTTGCGCGGCAGCCGCGTGAACGACGTCGGGAGCGCGTTGTCGGTGCACGACGCGACGTTCGGGATGACGAGCTGCCGGCGCCAGCGTCCGAGCTGGATGACCAGCGGGATGTTCGCCCCCACGGGGACGTCGCGAAGCACGAAGTGACCATCGGGACCCGTGATGGTGCTCACCACCGGCGTACCCGACGTGGGCGAGCCGCAGCGGTCGCAGGACACCCCGGTGGTGAACGGCGCCACGGGTCCGTTCGGGATGTAGACCACGGCGTTGTACAGCGGGTCCGGCGACACGAGGGCGGGCGTGACCACGGTGCCCGAGATCGTCGTGGTGGCGCCGCCGGAGCAGCTCACGCGGCGCAGGCAGAGGCCCGTGCACGTGCTCCCGGTGCCGCCGGGCGTGCCGCAGACGCTGGCGGTGCCGCCGCCGCCGCAAGACTCGCCGGGGCCGCAGGTGCCGCAGTCGAGGAGCGCGCCGCAGCCGTCGGCGACCGGTCCGCAGTTCGCGTGCGCGCTGGTGCAGGTGCGAGGTGCGCAGCGCGGCGCGCCGCAGACGTTCGCGATGCCGCCGCCGCCGCAGGTGGTGCCGCTCGCGCAAGCGCCGCAGCTCAGGAGTCCACCGCAGCCGTCGGCGAGGGGACCGCAGGTTGCGCCGACGCTGGCGCAGGTGCGGGGCACGCAGGTGCGGCCGGCGTCGGGGGCGCCGCCGGAGCCGCAGACGCTCGCGCGTCCTCCGCCGCCGCAGGTGGTGCCGGTCGCGCAGGTGCCGCAGCTCAAGAGCGCGCCGCAGCCGTCGGCGACGGGACCGCAGTTGGCGCCGACGCTGGCGCAGGTGCGGGGCACGCAGGAGCGTCCCGCGTCCGGAGAACCCCCGGCGCCGCAGACGCTGGGCCGGCCGCCGCCGCCGCACGACTGTCCGGCCGTGCAGGCGCCGCAGCTCAAGAGCCCGCCGCAGCCGTCGGCGACGGGTCCGCAGTTGGCGCCGACGCTGGCGCAGGTGCGGGGCACGCAGCTGCTCGCGCCGGGCGTGCCGCAGACGTTCGCGCGGCCGCCGCCGCCGCAGGACTGCGGGGCCGTGCAGGTGCCGCACATGAGCAGCCCGCCGCAGCCGTCGGCGAGGGGTCCGCAGTTGGCGCCCGCGTCGGCGCAGGTGCGCCGGGTGCACGAGCCCGTGGTGCCGCAGGTGTTCGGGACGCCGCCGCCGCCGCACGACTGCCCGCTCGCGCACGATCCGCAGTTGAGGAGGGCGCCGCAGCCGTCGGCGACGGGTCCGCAGTTCGCGTGGAGGCCCGCGCAGGTGCGCGGCACGCAGGTGCCGGCGTCCATGGTCGTCGTCGTGCCGACCCCGCATGCACCGTTGTGACCGCCGCCGCCGCAGGTCTGACCGGTGGGACAGCTCCCGCAGTCGAGGAGCCCGCCGCAGCCGTCGCTGGCGGGGCCGCAGGTCATTCCGAGCGAGGCGCAGGTGCGGGGCATGCAGCCGCCGGTGCCGCCGCACTGGCTCCATCGCCCGCTTCCGCCGCAGGTCTGCGGCGCCGTGCACGTGCCGCAGCGGAGCACGCCGCCGCAGCCGTCGCCGATGGGCCCGCAGTTCGCGCCGACGGACTCGCAGGTCACCAGGCCGCAGCCGCCGGGGCCGCTGTCGGGACCCGCGGCGCCATCGCCCGTCGCGCCGTCCGTCGTTCCTCCGCCGTCGCCGCCCCCGCTGCCGCCATCGGTCTGTGCGACGTCACCGAGGGGACGCACGTCGGAGGCGCCCGACGCGTCGCCGCCAGTGCCGTTGCTTCCGTCGGGGGTGCCCAGCACCGAGTTTCCGGAACAGCCGAGGACGACGATGACGAGGCATGCGGCAAGGGTACGGCTCTGCATGAAAACCATCTTCACGCATGTCCAGCTGAGCCACAACCCATCTCGTCGTTACGCACAGCGACGCACAGCGTTTGGCGCAGGTTCTTGTGCTGCGTCCGCGCGGGGCGCGATGCTGCGCGGCGATGCGCGCGCCCACGTTCTCCGCGGTGCTCTTCGACCTCGACGGGACCCTCGCGGACTCGGCCGAGGACATCATCGCCGCGCTCGCCCTGGCCTTCGCGGACGTGGGCGTCGAACCCGCGCAGCCGCTGCATCTCCTCGTCGACGGATCGCCGCTGGAGGTGCTCTTCGCCGTGGCGGCTCCAGGCGCGCCCGAGGCGCAGTACGCCGCCTTCGCCGCGCGGTACCGCGCGCACTACGACCACCTCGGACACGCCCGCACGCGGCTCTATCCCGGCGTGCGCGAGACGCTCGAGGCGCTGGCCCTGCTTCGTCCGCGCCCGTGGCTCGCCGTCGCCACGGCCAAGCGCAGCGAGACGGCGCGATCGGTGTGTGCGCACCTCGGGGTGGAGTCGTTCTTCGCCGCCATCGAGGGAACCGGCGGGACCCGCGTTCCGCCGAAGCCGGCGCCGGACCTGCTGCTCCGGCTGCAGGCGCAGGCGGGCGTTCCGGCGGAGCGGTGCCTGCTCGTGGGCGACACGCTCCGCGACGTGCGGGCCGGGCAAGCGGCGGGTATGCGCACGGCGGCGGCGACCTGGGGCCTCGGGCGCCGCGAGGATCTGGCGCGGGCCGGTGCCGACCACGTCCTCGAGGACATGGAGGACCTGCTCCCGCTCTTCGTCGCGCGCGGATGATCGCGGAACTGCTGGAGTCTTGACACCGGCGCGGCTACGGGGCGCCAATGCGCGCGGTGAAGCAGTGCCCGCAGTGCAGCGCCCGCTACGACGACGCCGCGTCGCGGTGTGCGACGGACGGGACCCCGCTCGACGCGCAGCCCGACCCGATGGTGGGGCGCACGCTCGCGTCGCGGTACCGCATCCTCGAGCGCGTGGGCGCCGGCGGCATGGGCCAGGTGTACCGCGCGAGGCACCTCATCCTGCGGCACGACGTCGCGCTCAAGCTCCTGGCGCCGGAGCTCACGCGGGACCCCGTGATGCGCGAGCGCTTCGTCCGCGAGGCGCAGGCCACGAACCTCCTCAAGCACCCCCAACATCGTCGACATCTGGGACGTCGCCGAGGAGGGCAACCGCGTCTTCCTGGTGATGGAATTCCTGCAGGGCGAGAGCCTCGCGAGCCGCATGCAGGGAGGGCCGCTGTCGGTGCGCGAGGCCGTCGAGATCGCGCTTCCGGTCTGCGAGGCGCTGGGCCGCGCGCACGCCCTCGGCGTGGTGCATCGCGACGTGAAGCCGGAGAACGTCTTCCTGTCGCGCGACGCGTCGGGGATGCTGCGTGTGAAGGTGCTCGACTTCGGCATCGTGCACATGCGCAGCGAGGCGCGCCTCACCATGCCCGGCGAGGTCTTCGGCACGCCCGAGTACCTCGCGTCGGAGCTCGCGCGCGGCGAGCCCTGCGGCCCCGCGAGCGACCTCTACGCGCTGGGCGTGCTGCTCTTCGAGATGGTGGCGGGCGAGCTGCCGTTCACCGGGGGCATCCAGACGCTCATCGAGCACCACGCCCGCTCCCAGGCTCCCTCGTTGCGGTCGCGGATCGCCGTGCCGGACGCCCTCGACGCGCTCGTGTCCGCGCTGATGCACAAGTCGCCCGCCGAGCGTCCGAGGAGCGCGCTCGAGGTGCTCGACGCGCTGCGCGGGGTGCTCGCTCGCGAGGGCACGGTGCTCGCTCCGGCGGGGCGCTCGTCGACTCCGGACGCGAGGTACGCGTCGGAGGCCGACACCGGCGACGGCGACCCCGACTCCGAGCCCACGCTCCGTACGCTCAGCAGGGTGTCCGAGGCTCGGGCGGTGTCGGTGTCGGCCCTTCGGCAGCAGTGCGCGGCCCTCGACGCGGCGGCCGAGGCGGCGTTCGCGGACGGCGTCGCGGCGACGCTTCGTGAGCGATTGCGCACGTTGCGCGCGAACGTCGACCGGCTGCGCGACCTCGACGACGCGCGGCGGGGGTGGGGCACCGAGATCGCACGCCGCGAGGTGGCGGTGCAACGCGAGCGCGAGGAGCTGCTCGCAGACCTTCGGGTCATTGCGGTGGAGCGCGAGGGCATCCTAGCGCGGTCCGACGCGCCGGCGCGGTCGGTCACGGCCGACGACGAGACCCAGGCGCTGCAGGACCTCGCCCTCGCGTGGCAGTCGGCGGGGAGCGTTCCGCGGGACCTCGCGGCGCTGACCGATGCGCGGGCGCAACAGCTCGAGGACCTCGGCCGGCTGGCGTCGCGCTGGCGGGCCCTGCGGGCGTCGCGCGACGGGGCCGTGCGGACCGCCGCCGCGAGGCAGCGCGCGGTGGACGACCTCGACGTGAAGCGTCGCGAGACCGAGGCCGCGCTCGTCGCGGTGGGTGACGGCGAGCGCGCGGCGGCCCAGCGGCTCCATCGCGAGGCGGTGGTCCTCGGCCGAGAGATCGCGGCGCTGGTCGACACGGTGGAGGTCGATCTCGCCGAGGTCCGCCTCGGCCTCGAGCGCCACGCGCCGGCGCGGGCGCTGCTCCATGGCACCGACGGGTCCGCCGTCGCGGTGCACTGACCCGATGAACCGCGCGACGCTCCGACGGCTCGCGGCGCCGTGGTGCCTCGCGGCGGCTGCGGGCTGCTCCGACGACGTGGCCGCCGTGCGGGCCGATGCCACGGTCGCGGACGTCGCGGTGGTCGATGCGACGCGGGCCGACGGCGACGATCCCGCGCCGGACGTGGTGACGACGGACGTGCCAGCGCCCGCGCAGCCTCCGGTGCGGGCGAGCGCGCCGCTCGTGCGCTACGTCGACCCGCGGCTCGGCACCGGCGGCGACGGCTACGGCGTCGGGAGCGCGTTCCCTGGAGCGCAGCGCCCCTTCGGCCTCGCGCGTCCAGGGCCGGACACCACCGACGCCGCGGGCAACGCCATCGGCTTCGCGCATTGCGCCGGCTACGCCGCCGTCGACGGCTTCATCGCGGGCTTCGGCCAGACGCACCTGCACGGCACCGGCATCGTCGACCAGGGCGCCCTCGGCGTGATGCCGACGATCGGCATGACCGCCGCGAAGACCCGGCAGCAGGGCTATCTCCTCCCGTTCCACCACGATGCCGAGGCCGCGTCGCCGGGGTACTACCGCGTGGCGTTCGACGGCGCGGCGATCACCACCGAGGTGACCGCGACGGCCCACGTGGCGATGTACCGCATGCGCTTCGCGCCCGGCGCCGACGCCGCGGTGCTGCTCGACGTCGGACACACCATCTCCGACGTGCACGTCACGACGGGGCGCATCGAGGTCGACGCCGCGGCGGGCGAGGTGCGTGGCAGCGTTCACCTCGACGGCGGCTACTCGGGGCGCACCGGCGGGGTGGAGACCTTCTTCGTTGCGCGGCTCTCGAGGCCGCTCGACGGCGCGGGGACGTGGTCCGCCGGGGTGCTGGCGCCGACGCTGCGCGCGCAGGAGGGCACCGCGGTGGGCGCGTGGGTGCCCGTCGATACGCGCACCGACGCGTCGGTGACGGTCGCCATCGGGCTGTCGATGACCGACGTCGCGCACGCCCGCGCGAACCTCGCCGCCGAGGCCGCGGACCTCGACTTCGACCGCGTGCGCGCCGACGCCGCCGCGGAGTGGGAGCGGGCCCTCGGGCGCGTGCAGGTCACCGCGCGCGGCGACCCGGCGCTGCAGCAGTTCTACACCGCCGTCTACCACACGCTGCTCATGCCCACGCTGCTGTCGGACACCGACGGGAGCTACCGCGGCGTCGACGGGCAGGTGCATCAAGCCGACGGCTGGCGCTACTACTCGGACCTCTCGCTATGGGACACGTTCCGCACCGAGCACCCGTGGCTGTCGCTCGTGTATCCCGACTACCAGCGCGACTTCGTGCGGTCGGCGCTGGCGATGGCGCAGGCGCTCGGGTTCTTTCCGCGCTGGCCCCTCGGCACCGGCGAGACCGGCGGCATGCTGGGCGACTGCGGTGCGCTCATGGTCGCCGACTCGTGGCTCCGCGGCGGGCGCGACTTCGACGCCGAGGCCGCGTGGCGCATCGCGCGCAGCGCCGCCCTCGGATCACCCTCGCGGCGCGAGCACC
>CAIMWA010000332.1 GCA_903845045.1 uncultured delta proteobacterium
CCCCGACGCACCGCGCTCCGAGAGCGACGTGGTGAACCTCTGCTTCGTGATCAACGTCATCGAGGACCCGTCGGAGCGAAGGCTCGCGCTCACCTCGGCCTACGCGCTCGCGCGACGCGTGCTCGCCGTCTCCGCCATCATGGGTGGACGCACGGAGCTCGAGCGGCATCGCGCCTTCGGCGACGGCGTGCTCACGTCACGCAACACGTTCCAGAAATACTTCGCCCACGAGGAGCTCGGCGCCTACGTGGCCGACGCCCTCGGACGCGAGCCCGTGTCCGTCGGTCCGGGGCTCTTCTTCATCTTTCGCCGCGACGAGGACGAGCAGGATTTTCTCGAGCGGCGGCAGCGCTCCACGGGCCTCGCGACGCCTTCGCACACGCCGGCGGAGCGCGTGCGTGCGGTGCGGGCCGAGCGTCCGGTGCGCGCGCCGCGACCCGCGCCGCCGAGCCGATGGACGCAGCACGCCGACCTCGCCGACGCCCTCTGGCAGTCGTGCCTCGCCCTCGGACGCGCCCCCCGCGACGGTGAATTCGCGCGCCTCGCCGAGGTCACCGAGCACCTCGGCGCGGTGCCCACGGTGCTGCGGCATCTCGTGCGCGACCGCGGCGACGCGGCCTTCGCCCAGGCCCGCGCGCGGCGCATGGGCGACCTCGCGGTGTTCCTCGCGATGAACCTCTTCGAGCGGCGGCGGTCGGCGCAGAACCTCGGTGACCGCGCGCGCACCGACGTGCGTGAGTTCTGGGGATCGCTCGCGAAGGCCATGGAGGCGGCGCAGGCGCTGCTCTTCTCGCTGCGCGATGCGGCGACGTTGGAACGCGCTTGTGCCGAGGCGGCGGCGGCGGGCCTCGGGTGGCATCGACCGGGCGACGCGCTGTGGGCCGATGCGCGGCTCGTTCCGGAGCTTCCGCCGGCGCTGCGCGCGTACCTCGGGTGCGCGGGCAAGCTCTACGACACCGCCGAGGCCGACGTGGTGAAGCTCCACGTCGCGAGCGGCAAGGTCAGCCTGCTGCGCTACGACGACTGGACCGGCGCGGCCGTTCCGAGGCTGCGCGAGCGCGTGAAGATCGACCTGCGGCGGCGGCGCGTGGACGTCTTCGAATACGGGGGTACGTATGTCGCGGAGCCGCTCTGGCAGAAGTCGCGGTACCTGCACCCGGCGCTCGAGGGGTACGCGGCGCAGCGGGAGTTCGACGAGGCGCTGCGGGAGCGGGGCATCGTCGGCGACGAGGGCGCCGGTCCCCGCGAGGAGGAGGCGCGGGGCGTGGTGGCGGAGGTCGCGGGGGTGGTGGGGGTGCGGGCGTGGGCGGAGGCGGGGGAGGACACGAAGCGATGACCGCGAAGGCGACGAGGGTGCCGGCGGCGGTGGCGGCGGCGATGCGCTGGGAGGTCGTGACGGGACCTTCGTCCGGCCGGCTGACGTCCTGCTCCGTACGGGCGTTCCGATGCGTCGGCGAACGGGACCGCCGACGCCCACGCCCGGCAGACGAGCGGCCGGGCTCTGCCCTGGCGGGAACGTACCGGCCGAAGCGGCCGGGCCTCCGAAGAGCCACCTCGCGAATCCGTCCCGGTGGCCAGGCAAGAACCCACGGCGGGGATCGCTGCGACGTCCCAGGCCCGGCCGTCCTCGGCCGGTACGTTCGCGGAGCGCCGAGCCCGGCCGCTCGTCCGCCGGGCGGGAGCTCGACGCCATCGGGTGGTGCGACACTCCGAGCGGGCGCGGCCGTCGTCG
>CAIMWA010000333.1 GCA_903845045.1 uncultured delta proteobacterium
CTCCTGATCGTGTTGCGAGAGCGCGGCTTCGACCCGTCGCCCGACCAGTCCCAGCGCATCGACGCCACCGCCGACCGCGAGCGCCTCCATCGCTGGACCGCCCGCGCCGTGCGGGCGCCCTCCCTCGAAGAGGTCTTCGGCGACGACTGATCCTGGCGGTAGCGGGAACGCTGCCAACGTTGGCGGTTACTCCGCAGCGTTGCAGCGACGCGAGCGCCGCCGTCACCACTCGGACGTCCGACGAACGCGCACGGTCAGACCGCCGATAACCCCGCGCCCTTCAACAACGCTGCGAGCTCTCGGATCTGTCGCACCGCGTCCTCGACCATGCGGGCTTTCTCGACGCCGACCGCGAGCAGCAGCGGCACCTTCATGGAGTCGTTCTCCTTGAACGCACGTGGAGGGTCGGCATTCAGCCACGCACCAAGCGGCTCGCGAAGCTTGTCCGCTCGTCCCCAGTCGCTCTCGCTGAAGTCGATCCACAGCGGGCTTCGGCCCGTCCGGCGCCACATCATGTGGTCCAGACCAACCCAGCAGCCTGCCTGCTCGAACTTCGCGTAGCGCCCGCCGCCGTAGTCGCGTGCCGTGACCTTCAGTCCCTTCACGCTGAGAAGGTTGGCGGCGCACGCCGCATCGACGATCTCCCACGCAAGACCGGTCAGCGCGATGATGCGCCTTGGAACCTCGAGATCACCGAGATCCTCGCGGGCCAGCGGAATGAACGCCTCACCTTCGAACTGCTCGACGAGGCCTCGAAGCTGATGAACATCGGAGGAAGCGGCGGCGTCGCCGCGCACGGCGGCTTCGAGCGCCTGCATGACCTTCGACCACACGACCATGCCCACTCGAACACCCTCCGCGACGATGGTTGATGCGGTCGGAGCATCGGACGCGATCATCCCCGCGGCGCGGAGGCGCTCCAAGAGCTCCCAGCGCAACGTCGTCGTTCGTCGGTCGGGTACGAGGAACACGAGAATGCCCGCCGGGTCCTTCGCGAGGCCGCGTACGTACTCCACCGGCTGGGCCTCGGTGAGCCCGGCCCAGAACTTCACCTCGACGAAGCCGACCCGTTCACCTCCATCGCCGAGCAACGTCAAGTCCGGACGGCTCGCCTCGGTGTCATTCCGCTGCGACGCGACGCGAGCGATGGCGGGCACGTTCCCGACCGCCTCCACGATCAACGCGCGAAGCGCCGATCTCGCGGATGGCGACTGGTTCACGATGAACGCGAGCGCCGCGGTTGCGAGGTTTTCCTTCTGGGGGTCCGACGCGGTGAGGTGCGCGAGGAGCGATGACGACATGTTCCGTTCCGTGCTTTCCGTCGGCGTGCTGGAGCCGGGAAGGGTTCCCGCTGCGAGCCGAGCTTCATAGGTCTGCGATGCGTCGCAGCGGTTGACGAGCGTCGTGGACTCCGGCGTGTCGTCCATCGACCAATACACCTTGCCTGCTTCGTGATGGTACGGGCGCACCTGCGTGTAGAAGCGCCCCGGCGTCCCGTGCGCGAAGATGTGCCGCGCGAGGGCGACGATCTCGGCGTCGTTTTCCGAACGCCGGACGATGTACTCGTGCGGCCACGTCTCGGCGTACGTCTTTGCGAAGGTCCACTTCGCCGCCTCGACCCAAGCACGAAGCTCTGCCGGCATTGGACGAGGCACGGACGCACTCTACCTCGGTCGATGACATCCGACGCGCCTGGCGGCACGCCGATTGCCACGCGCTCGTCTGATCGCGCGACGCACCGGACCTCGTCGACCCCCCGGTCGCCATCGTCGTCGACGAGTCCGCGTCGCCCGAGGCGTACCCCGGAGCACTGCCAACGTTGCCGTTCGCGCTGCCAACGTTGGCGGTCATTCCGCCGCGGGAAGCTTCACCCTCGCAGCGGCCTTCACGAACGCCCCCCACTTCCCATCGGGGATGCCGCGCACGGTGATCTCCCCGCGC
>CAIMWA010000334.1 GCA_903845045.1 uncultured delta proteobacterium
CGGCGACGACGGCGCCGGCGGCACACCCCGCGACCCCCGCGGCCGCGACGCCGGCCGTGCACCCCGCCGCGCCCGTGGGCGACGGTGGCGCCGCGCCTGCGAACGCCGACGCATCCGTGGCTCCCGCCGGGGATGCAGCCGTCGTGACGGGCGACGCTGCGACGCCCGCCGCCGCGCCCGAAGTGGCCGTGCAGCCCCCGATTCGCGTGCGCGACCTGCCGGCCCTCGGCTTCCCGATGGACCGTCCCACCGGCGGTCCCACCATCGACGCGCCGACCTACGGTCTCGTGCTGGTGCCCGGCCGCGTGCCCGGCGACACGCTGTGGGCCGGGCTCTCCGGCCGCGACGCGTTCATCGCGCGCATCGGCCTCGGGGTGACGCGCATCCAGACGCGGCCCGACAGCCCCGCGGTGGAGTTCCGCGTGCACGACCTCGCGATGCAGCGCCGCGCGCTCTCCGTCGCCACCGACTCCCGCGGCAACGTGTGGCTCGTCAGCGAGGATGGCGGTCCCGTGCGCTACAACGGCCGCTCCTTCGAGCGCGTGTCCCTCGAGGACGACGTCAACGTGCACCCGCTCATGTTCTGGTCCTCGGGAGCCAACGCCTTCGCCGTGGCGCGCGTGGGCGACGCGAACATCCTCCGCGGGTACCGCATGGAGGGCACCTCGTGGCGCCGCATGCTCGACGGCCCGGTGGAGATGTACGGGCCGGGCACCGTCGACGTGCGGTTCCTCGTGGGCGACCACGCGGGGCGGCTGTGGGTGGGCCTTCGCGCGCTGCCCGCCGCGGGCGCCACCGGCGAGCCCCGGGAGCTCGGCGTCGCCGTGCTCGATCCGCACAACCCGGTCACCGCGCAGTTCAACGCCAACGTGCCCGCGACGGGCGGCGAGAACGGCAGCCACCGCGCGCCCAGCGACCTCTCCGCGGTGGCCTTCGACGCCGCCGACACGGCCTGGTTCGCCGGCCTCGACGGCATGACCGCGATCCGCGGCGCCGGCGAGGTGGAGCGCTACCGCGAGCGCGAGGGCGTGCGCGGCGACCTCGTCAGCGACGTGTCGCGCGCCCTCGGCGACCGCATCTACTTCGCGACGCCCGAGGGCCTCGGGCTGCGCGCTCACGACGCGTTCTCGTTCCCCGTCGAGGGCTCCTCGTCGCAGCCGCGCGTCACGGCGCTGGCCGTCGACACCAACGGCATGCTGTGGGGCGCCGGCCCGCACGGCGTGTGGCGCTACGACGGCACGAACTTCACCCGCCTGGGCCGCGCGCAGGGCCTGACCACCGAGGAATTCAACGACCTCGCCGTGGACGGCCGGAACCGCGTGTGGCTGAGTGGAAGCGACGGCCTCGTGCTGTACGACGAAGCCGTCCGGAGCAACTGACGCACGCATGCCGACGCCGCACTACCTTCGCTTCGCCCGCGCCCTCGCCCTCGTCTCCACCGCTGCCGCCACGGCGGGCTGCGGGGGTTCGACGACGTCCGCCGACGCTTCGGCCGACGTCGCGCTGCCGTACGATGGCGTCGCCGTCGGCGTGGCGCCGTACGACGGCGGCGAGCGCGGCATCAGCACGAACCCCGACGCGCAGACGCCGGTGGTCGACGCGGCGGTGGACTCCGGGGTTCCGATCTACGACGGCGCCTTCGTCGGCGCGGACGTTCCGCCGGAGCCCTACGACGGCCGCCCCGTCGGCGTCGCTCCGCTCACCGACGCACAGGTCGACGACACCCCGGCCACCGACGTGCCCGCCGCGACCGACGTGCCCATCATCCACGGCGTGATCATCCACCTCGACGCCTCCACGGACTGAGCATGGATTTCGCGCCGGGTCCTTGGTGCCGGCGGGCTGAAGCCCGCGGCACCGTGGGTGAAGCCCGTGCCACGGGCTGTCCACAGGTCTCACTCGGTGGATGCGATGGCGCTGCAGCCCGCCCTGCGGGCTTCATCCTGTCTGCCACGTGCTTCAGCGCGTGGCGAAGGCGATCGCGATCGAAATCGAAGCAGAGTCCGCCGTGACGTCTCCGCAGGAGCCTGCGGGACCCTTCGCCCGCGCCTGGGACGACCTCTCGCGTGCGCAGCAACGCGCACCGCCGGTGACCACGGTCTTCGACGCGGCGGCGTACGCCGCGGACGTCGTGGCCGAGGCCCGTCGCGTGTGGGAGGTGCGTCGCGCGGCGGAGCACCGTTCGACGGCGGTGTTCGCGGCGCTGGCCGGGCAGCTCATCGAGGCCGGCGCGGGCGTCGACGCCACCGGCGTGGTGCTCCGCATGGCGCAGGACGAGCTTCGTCACGGCGAGGTCTGCGCGGGCGTCGTGACGGCCCTCGGCGGCACGCCCGGCGGACCCGCCGCCACGGTCCTCGAGGCGCTCGCCGTGCACCGGGGGTGCGGCCCCGAGGAGCGCGCGCTGCGCAACGTGATCTACGGCTGCTGCCTCACGGAGATGGTGAACGTCGCGCGCCTCGTCGACGAGCACGACCGCGCCACCGACGCGACGCTGCGCGAGGCCTTGCGCCAGCTCCTCGCCGACGAGGCCGCGCACGCGCGCTTCGGCTTCGAGTACCTCGAGACGTGGGCGTCGTGGCTCCAGGCGCGACCCGACGTACGGGCCTCCATCGGAACATATCTGCGCCGTGCCTTCGCAGTGTTCGAGCGCGCGCTGAGCGGCGCCGGAGCCCCGCCGCGCACCCTGACGGCCGATGCCCACGCCCTCGGGCTCCCCGATCCCGCGCGGCTCGTCGAGGTGTTCTACGGCACCGTCGCCGAGGCGGTGATCCCGGGCCTCGACCGCTTCGACCTCGGCGCCGCCGCGGCCTGGAGCGAGCGCACCCTCGCGAAGTAGGCCTCGCGCCGTTCAACGTCGGCCATTCGCGCTACGCTCCACCCTTCCCCATGCCCCGTGCGCCCTGGCAGCGATCTCGCGGCGTCGAAGCCGTCCTCGAAGCGTGGCGCGGCGACGACCGCGTGCGCCGCGACCTCGCCCTCGACCGCACCCTCGGCGCGGCCCCCGGCGACCCCGTACCCGTGCCCGCGGACCTTCCCGACGGCGTGCGCGAAGGCCTGCGCGCCCGGGGCATCGAGACGTTGCACCGTCATCAGCGCACGGCGCTGGACCTCGCCCGCGCGGGCCGGCACTTCGTCGTCGCGACGCCCACGGCCTCGGGCAAGTCGCTGTGCTTCACGCTCCCCATGGCCGAGCGCCTCGCGCGGGAGCCCGACGCCACGGCCCTCGTACTACTCCCCACGAAGGCCCTCGCGCGCGACCAGGAGGCCGCGCTGCGCTCGCTCTTTCAAGCCTCCGGGCTCGACGTGGGCGTGGCCACCTACGACGGCGACGCCGGCGCCGACGCGCGTCGCAGCGCCCGGGACCGCGCGCGGGTGGTCCTCACGAACCCCGACATGCTCCACGCGGGAATGCTCCCGCACCACGCGTCGTGGGCGCGGTTCTTCGGCAAGCTGCGCTTCGTCGTCGTCGACGAGCTGCACTCGCTCACCGGCGTCTTCGGATCCCACGTCGCCAACGTTCTTCGTCGCCTGCGCCGCGTCACGCGCTTTCACGGCGCGCGGCCGGTGTACCTCTGCGCGTCGGCCACGCTCGGCAACCCCGGCGAGCACGCGTCGCGCATGCTCGGAGCGCCGGTGGTGTGCATCGACCAGTCCGGCGCGCCGGTGCCGCCGCGCACCCTCGTGGTCTACAACCCGCCGGTGGTGAACGCCGAGCTCGGCGTGCGCGCGAGCTACACCCGCTCCGCCGTGCGCCTCGCCGCGGACCTCGTGCGCGCCGAGGTCCCCACGCTGATGTTCGGCGGATCGCGGCACGCCGTGGAGACCATGCTCCGGTACCTCCGCGACCGGCTGCGCCCCGAGGGCGTGCCCGACGAGGCGCTGCAGGCTTACCGAGGTGGGTATCTTCCGGAGACGCGGCGGCGCATCGAGCAGGGGCTCCGCGACGGGGCCGTGCGCTGCGTGGTGGCGACGTCGGCGCTGGAGCTCGGCATCGACGTGGGCGGCCTCGACGCGGTGATTTGCGCGGGCTACCCGGGCACCCTCGCGGGGCTCTGGCAGCGCTTCGGACGCGCCGGTCGCCGAGGGGTTCCAAGCCTCGCGCTGCTGGTCACGTCGGCCGCGCCCGTCGATCAGTACCTCGCGCGCGATCCGCGCTGGATCGTGGGCGCTCCCATCGAGGAGGCCCGGGTGGACCCGAACAACGTGGAGCTCTTGCTGCAGCACCTGCGCTGCGCGGCATTCGAGCTGCCGTTCGTGGGCCCCGAAGGGTTCGGGGATCTCTCTGCCGACGCCACCGGCGACGCCCTCGCGGTGCTCGCCGAGGAGGGCACGCTGCACCGCGGCGGCGACCGCTACACCTGGGTCTCCGACGACTACCCCGCGCAGGGCGTGTCGCTGCGGTCCGTGGGCGACGTGCGCGTGGCGGTCATCGAGCGCGACACGCAGCGCACCCTCGCGGAGCTCGACCACCGCAGCGCGCTGATGCAGCTCCACGAGCGCGCGATCTACCAGCACGAGGGCGCACCGTGGCTCGTCGAGAGCTTCGACCTCGAGGGGCGCCGCGCGGTGGTGTCGCCGTCGCCGCACGACTGGTTCACCGAGCCGGTGACGCACACGTCCCTCGAGATCCTGCGCGCCGACGAGACCGAGCCGCTGACGAGCGAGCCGGGCGCCGCCGAGGCCTCGCGCGGCGAGGTGCAGGTCACCATGGAGGTCACCGCGTTTCGCCGCGTGCGCTTTCACACCCACGAGCGCCTCGGGCAGGACCGCCTCGACCTCCCGCCGTACTCCTTCGAGACCGACGCCCTGTGGCTGACGCTCCCGTCGGACCGCTTCGACGCGGTGTGCGCGCAGGCCGACGCGTACGGCGAGACCGGAGGGCGCGCGCGGGTCCTCGACGGGCTGCGGGGCCTCGGGCACGCGCTGCGCTCCATCGCGAGCCTCGCGCTGATGTGCTCGCCGGGGGACCTCGGCACGAGCCTCGCGCTGCTCCCCGCGGCCGACGGCGAGCCCGGGGCGGTGGTGCCGGCGCTGTTCCTCTACGACGCGACGCCGGGCGGCGTGGGGCTCGCCGAGCGCGCCTTCGAGACCCGCGAGGTGCTGCTGTCTCGGGCCCGTGCGCTGGTGCTCGACTGCCCGTGCACGTCGGGGTGCCCGGCGTGCGTGAGCCCCGGCGTCGAGCACGAGGCGTCGGAGCGCAAGCCCATCGCCCTCGCGCTCTTCGACGCCTTCGGCGCGCCGACGCTGCAGTAGCCGCGGCGCGGGAGCGAGGGGACGGTTTCAACAAGTTGCCATTCCGGTCTCACCGGAATTGCGATCGCACGAAGCGCTTGAAATACGGCAATTCGACGGACTGCAATTCCGGTCCCACCGAAATGTTGAAATGTTGAAACCGTCCCCCTGCCCCTGCGGCGGCCGGGGA
>CAIMWA010000335.1 GCA_903845045.1 uncultured delta proteobacterium
CACGGGCACGGCGAAGTCGGTGCCGTTGTGGCTGTCGTAGGTGAGTCCCGTGCCCATGAAGTCGCGCACCTTCGTCACGCGCACGCTCCACCCGAGCTCCGGCGGCGGGCGGTCGTGGTTGAAGAGGTTGTAGATCGGCACGCGGCGTCCCAGCGCGGGCCGCCCCATCCACAGCGGCAAGGCCATGCGCGGGCGGAACATGCGCAGCGACGAGGCGTCCCAGCGCGTCGGGGGCGTGTGCGGGTCGCCGCGGAGGGCGCGCGCCGCCTCGCGGAGCCGCTGGTCCAGGGGGGCGAGGCCGAAGACCTCGGCGATGCCGAGCCGCGCATGGGGTCGTTGCACGCTCGGCAGGCTACCAGCGGCCCCGGGCGGTCGCATCGCGTACAGTGGCGCCGACGATGACGAAGCTTCGCGCGACGCTGGGCCCGCTCCTCACTCTACTCGCCGCGTGCTCGTCGTCGCCGACGACCAGCGTCGGGGCCGACGTTCCCGCCGTCACGCGCACCGACGCGGCGACGGACGCGGATGCGGCTTCGGCCGACGCGCGGTCGGATGACGTCGCCGCGGCGATCGACGTGCCTGCGGCCGACGTGCCGGTCGCCGACGCTCCCGGGGCGGACGTCTCCCCTGCGGTGGCGGCGCTGGTCGCGGCGCGCCCGTTCCACCTCGCGGTCCCCGACGGCTACGACGCCTCGCACCCCGCGCCGTTGCTCGTCCTGCTCCACGGCTACGGCGCGTCGGGGCTGCTGCAGGACCTGTATTTCCACATGACGCGCGAGGCGAACATGCGCGGCGTGCTCTACGCGACCCCCGACGGCACCATGGACGCGTCGGGCATGCGCTTCTGGAACGCCTCCGACGCCTGCTGCGACTTCGCGCACACCGGCGTGGACGACGTGGCGTACATCGACGCGATCATCGCCGACGTGTCCGCGCGCTACGCCGTCGACCCGCGGCGCATCTACCTCCTGGGCCACTCCAACGGCGCGTTCATGTCGCACCGCATGGCGTGCGACCGCGCCGGCGAGATCGCCGCCATCGTGGCCCTCGCGGGGGCGACGTTCTTCGACGCCACGCGCTGCGCGCCCTCGGAGCCCGTGTCGATCCTCGACGTGCACGGCACCGCCGACGCCGTCATCGCCTACGACGGCGGCGTCAACGTCGGGGTGCGCTACCCGGGCGAGACGACGACGATGGCGCGCTGGGCCGGCTACGACCGCTGCGCCGCGACCACGAGCCTCGACCCCTCCATCGACCTCGACACCGGGCTCGCGGGCGCCGAGACGCTCGTGGCGCACCACGACGGCTGCACCGGCGTCGCCGTCGACCTCTGGACCATCGTGGGCGGCACGCACCTCCCCGCGCTCGGCGCGTCGTGGGCGCCGGCGGTGCTCGACTGGCTGCTCGCGCACCCGAAGCCCGCACACTGAGCGGGCGCCTCGCGGCGTCAGCCGATGCCGTAGCCCTTGAGCTTCTTGTGCAGCCCCTCGCGCGTGATGCCGAGGGTCTTCGCGGTGGCGCTCTTGTTGTTCCCGTGGTCGCGCAGGGCCTCGATGAGGAGCCACTTCTCGATGTGCTCCATCATGTCCTTGAGCGTGCCGCGGGGCGCGCGGATCCGGTCGAGGAGCCCCTCGATCTTGCGGATCTTCGGCGAGAGGTGCTCGGCCATCACGTAGCCCCCTGGCTCGCACTGGATCACCAGGCGCTGGATCTCGTTCTCGAGCTCCCGCACGTTGCCCGGGAACTCGTAGGACCCGAGGAGCTCGAGGGCCTGCTGCGAGAACCCCGCGACGGGCTTGCCGAGCTCCTGCGTGTAGCGCTTCAAGAAGTGCGTCGCGAGCTGCGCGATGTCCTCGCGGCGCTCGCGCAGCGGCGGGATCTGCAGCGGGTACACCTGCAAGCGGTAGTAGAGGTCCTGGCGGAAGCGGCCCGCGGCGACCTCGTCCTCGAGGCGGCGGTTCGTGGCGGCGACGATGCGAACGTCGACGGTGCGCACCTGCCCGCTGCCCAGCGGCCGCACCTCGCCCTCTTGCAGCACGCGGAGGATCTTGGCCTGGAGCCCGAGCGGCATCTCGCCGATCTCGTCGAGGAACAGCGTTCCCCCGTCGGCGAGCTCGAAGAGCCCCTTCTTGTCCTCGACGGCGCCGGTGAACGCGCCCTTCTTGTGCCCGAAGAGCTCGCTCTCGAGGAGCGTCTCGGGGAGCGCCGCACAGTTCTGGGCGATGAAGAGCCGGTCGCGGCGGCGCGATTGGTAGTGCACCGCGCTCGCCACGAGCTCCTTGCCGGTGCCCGTCTCGCCCTCGATGAGCACGCTGACCCGCGTGTCGACGACCTTCGCCAGCTTGTCGAAGAGCGCCTTCATCTCCTTCGAGTCGCCGATGATCCCGTCGAACTTCTTCTGGGCCCGCTGCTTGAGGAACGAGTTCTCGGTGCGCGCGCTGGCCTCGGCCTGCTTGATGCGCCGGTAGAGCCGCGCGTTGTGCACCGCGAGGCTCGCCTGCTGCGACACCAGCATCAGCAGCTCGAGGTCGCGCTCCTTGAACATCCCCGGCTGCGCGCGGTTGTCGACCTGGAGCACGCCGAGGATCTCGTCGCCCTTCCAGAGCGGCGCTCCCATCGTCGAGAGGATGCGCGCCCCGAGGATGCTCGCCGTCTCGCCGACGTCGCGCATGGCATCCGCCGCGAGCACCGCCGCGCGCTGCTCCACGACCTTGCGCACCACGCTCTTCGACACCGGCACGGCCTCGCCGGGCTGCGCCGGGGCGCCCCGCACGCGCGTCGTCACGGGCACGTAGGTGGGCTTCTCGGCGCTGTCGTCGCGCAGCGCGATGGTCAGGTGCGTGGCCTTCGGAACGGCTTCGAAGACCGCGGCCTCGACGGCGTCGAAGACCTCGTCGAGGTCGAGGGCGCCGGTGAGCTTGCGGAGCACCGAGAGGAGTCCGCGGAGCGACCCGGGATCGCTCTCGACGGTGCGCTGCACCTCGGCGACGGCGTCCACCGGACGCACCGCGAGGACCTTGGACTCGGGCTCCGGCGCGGGCTCCGGCGGCGCGAGCATCTTCAGCGGCGAGCTCCCGTCGGCGCGCGGCGGAATGGTCGCCGACAGCATGGACCCAGTCGTCGGCAGGAACGGCGACAGCGCCGCCTGCGCGGGCACGCCGACGCGCACGAGCACCGGCTTCTCGAGGTGCCCGAGCTGGAGCTGGTCGCCGTCCTGCAGCGCCAGCTCGAAGCCCACGGTGGAGTCGACGGGCAGCAGCCGCCCCGCGCGCAGCACCCGCGAGCCGTTCGTCGACTTCAGGTCGCGGTACCGCGGCGCCGCGGCGTCGGTGCCCAGCACGATGACGGCGTGGGAGCCCGAGACATGCCAGTCCGGAAGCAGAAGGTCCGAGCTCGGCGCGCGCCCCAGGGTGATCTGCGCGTCGTCGCGCTCGCACACCCGTCCAAGGGCCTCACCCTGCTCGACCTCCAAGCGAATCACGCGATCGAGCCTAGACCACCGGCGCCGGGCGGCACAACGCTCACCCGTCGAGGCGCACGAGGCCCATCGCCGCGAGCACGTCGAGGGGCGGCGGTTCGAGGCACGCCACGATGGGCAGGTAGGCCTCGGCGAAGCCGCGCACCATGAGCCGCGCGCCGTACTCGAGCACCCCGCGGCGCGTGCGGGCCTCCATGGCACCGAGGAGCCCGTCGACCTCGAGCACCGACGCGCCCTCGGCGAGGGGCTTCGCGCCGCCCTGCACGACCGCGTCGCGGAACGCCGCCATGGCAGCCCGGGTGCGCACGTACTCGCTCTGCGTGCCGCCGACGTCGCGCACCCAGCGCTCGCCGGACATCGGCACGCCGGGACCGAACCCTCGCAGCTCGCGGAACCACCGCCGCGCCCCGTCGACGAGGGGCTTCTCCGGCGACGGTCCGGCCTTGAAGGGGGCGATGGCCTTGCGCAGCGCCATCCGGGCCTCGTGGAACTCGCCGCGCGCGTAGAGCCCCGCGACCGCCCCGAGCCAGATCGCCGGACCCTGCCCCCGGAGCAGGGCCATCTCGGGGAGCTCCACCAGCACCGACGACGACGTCACGTCGCCGCCGAAATAGAGCCGCACCAGCGACGACCAGAGCCGCGCCTCGTCGTCGTCGGGGTCGATGGCGAGGGCCGTGCGCGCGCTTTGCAGCGCCGCCATGAAGTCGCCGTGGGCCGCCAGCGCCTGCGCGAGGCACCGCTCGATGCATCCCACCGCCGGGGCCAGCGAGCGCGCCGCGGTGAGCGCCCACGCCGCCTCCGCCGCGTGCGCGAGCACGTCCGTCGCGCGCAGCCCGAGGAGCCCGAGAGCGACATACCCTCCCGCGTATTCGGGCCACCTCGCGATGGCATCGTGAAGGCGTCGGCGGGCTCCCTCGGTGTCGCCTGCGAGGCCGCGGGACACCGCCGCACCCACCGCGCACCGAGGGTCGCCGTGCCGCGCGCCGGCGTCGAAGAGCACCGCGGCGCGGGAGATGGTCCCCGGCGTCGCGCCGTGGTTCCAGCCCGCGATGGCGTCGTAGAGCGCGTCGACGGCGTCCTCGAAGGAGCTCATCCGACCACCTCGCGCAGGGCCTCGGCCAGCAGCGTCGCGCCGTGGAGGCGGTGGTAGACGCGGAGCGCATCGCCGGCCCAGCGGTCGAGGGCCGAGCGCGCCTCGCGGTCCTGTACGAACCAGTCGAGGAGGAAGCCACCGACGAGCTCCCTCGCCTCGCGCGCCGCCTTGGTCATTTCGGGACCGAGGGCGCCGTGCTCCGGGGTCTCGTCGTGGGGCTCGTGCAGCGCCGCGCTGAGCCACGCGCGGATGGCTCCCGCGGCGTGGTCCTTCGCGGCGGCGCAGCGGAGGTGGTTCCAGCGGAGGTTCCAGGGTTGCACGTTGAGCTCGGCGAGCTCCCGGGCCAGCACGCGCACCGCCTTCGGCGTCGCCTCGTCGAGGCCCTCGAGGCAGAGGCTCGCGTACTCGGTCATGCGCGCGCGGGCGCTCTCGTCGCCGGTGAGCGCGAGCGCCGACGCCACCAGCCACGCGTCGGCCGCGGGGAGCGACTCGAGGCGGATCTCGCGAAGCACGTCGAGCGCCGCGAAGCGCCGCGCGAGCACGAGCTCGAACCACGCCCGCATCGCCGCGAAGGACTCGCTCTCGCGGGTGCCGACGAACTCCTTCTCGGCCGCACAGAGCCGCGCGAAGCTCTCGGGGAACGAGTAGCGCTCGGCGCCGCTCACGGCGATGCACCGCAGGGCCGCGCCGCGCACCTCGGGACAGTCCAGGAACGGCTCTCCCACCTCGGCGCGCAGGGCGTCCGAGG
>CAIMWA010000336.1 GCA_903845045.1 uncultured delta proteobacterium
GCTGCCGCCGCCGCCGCCGGAGCCCGGGCGGAACGTCGTCGCGACCGCGAGGTCCGATGCTGCGTCGGAGCCGATGGCGCCACCGCCGCCGCCGCCCACCCACGCCGCCGGAACGTCCGCGCGCGCGCCGGGGCACTGCGTGCTCCCCATGACGCCGGCCGCGCCGTCGTACGGAGCGCCACCGCTGACCGCCGCCGCGCCGACCATGGTGCCGCCGGCGGCCGTCACGCCGCTGCAGTCGGCCTCGCCGCCGAACGCCGCTCCGAGCGCGCCGGCGCTGCCCCCCACCCAGCCGCCGCCGCCGGCACCGAACGCGCGGTAGCCGGTGAAGACGCCGCCACCGCCGCCGAAGGAGCCCGGGGGCGCGCCGAAGGCCAACGGAGCGCTCATGCAGGAGTCCGAGAGACCCGGGAAGCACGTCCCCACGGAGCCCGCGGAGCCCGCGCCGGAGCCGCCGGCCATGCCGCCGACGAACGCGCACGCCGGACCCGGTCCTGCGGTGCGAGGGCTCCCGGTGAAGCCGCCGCCGCCGGCCCGCCCCGACGACGTGCTGGCCGACGTCACCGTCGACTGCCCGCCGGGTCCGCCGGACGCGTCGAGGGTGCCGTCGATGAGCACGTCGCCGGTGACGCGGAGGTCGAGCGTCACCGCCGCGGCGCCGGTGCCGTCGAGGTACACGACGACGCCGGCGGGGATGTTCATCGACGTGAAGTCGTACGTGCCGGGCGCGAGGTACGTCGGGTTCACCGTCGGGTGGAACGCGCCCTGGCACATGCCCGCCATGCACGTCTGACCGGTCGCGCACACGTTGCCGCACGCCCCGCAGTTCGCCGCGTCGGTGGTGAGGTCTCGGCACACGCCCGAGCAGTTCGTCTGGCCGCTGCCGCACGACACCTGGCAGAGCGCGGACGTGCAGATCTGCCCCGCAGCGCAGACGTTCGTGCATCCACCGCAGTGCAGCCGATCGTTGACGAGGTCGCGGCAGACCCCGGAGCACGCGAGGGTCCCCGCGGCGCAGGTCAGCGTGCACGTGCCGCCGGAGCACACCTGGCTCGCCGGGCACGGATGTCCGCACGCGCCGCAGTTGGCGAGGTCCGTCGCGAGGTTCACGCACACGCCGGAGCAGTCCGTCGTGCCCGCGGCGCAGGTCACGGTGCACGTGCTCGCGGAGCACACCTGCCCCGCGGGACACGCCGTGGTGCAGCTCCCGCAGTGTTGGCGGTCCGTGGCGAGGTCGCGGCACACGCCGGAGCAGTCGGAGGTGCCCGCTCCACACGAGACCGTGCACGCACCCGCGGAGCACACCTGTCCTGCCGCGCACGCGGTCCCGCACGCGCCGCAATTCGCACGGTCGGTGCCGAGGTCACGGCATACGCCGCCGCAGTTCGTCGTTCCGGCCACGCACGTCACGGTGCAACGCCCGGCGGAGCACACCTGGCCCGCCGCGCACGCGGTCCCGCACGCGCCGCAGTTCGCGACGTCGATGGAGAGATCACGGCACGACCCGCTGCAGTTGATCAGCCCCGACGGGCAGGCCACGGAGCAGGCGCCGCCGCTGCAGGCCTGGCCCGCCGGGCACGCATGCCCGCAGGTGCCGCAGTTCAGCCGGTCCGTCTGGAGGTCGCGACACGTGGTGCCGCAGGCGCTGGTCCCGGTCGCGCAGGAGATCGTGCACACGCCCGCCAGGCAGATCTGGCCGGCGGCGCACGTCGTTCCGCACGCGCCGCAGTTCGCACGGTCGTTCTGCAGGTCGCGGCACACGCCGTCGCAGGCGGTCTGGCCCGTGGCACACGACAGCATGCACAGCCCGGCGGTGCAGAGCTGCGCGGGGCCGCACGCGACGCCGCAGCCGCCGCAGTTCGCGCGGTCGGTGCGCGTGTCCGCGCAGTAACGGGCGGCCCCGGCGTCGGTGCCCGCGTCGCCCCCGGGGGCGCACAGCGCGAGGCCCGGGGTGCACTCGAGGGTGCAGGCACCCATGCTGCAGACGAGGCCCGCGGCACAGGCGCGCCCGCACGCCCCGCAGTTCGCCCGGTCGGTGTCGGTGGAGATGCAGACCGAGCCGCACATCACCTGCGACCCCGGGCACGCCCCGCGGCACGCGCTGGCGACACAGGCCTGCCCGGCCGGACAGACCGTCGCGCAGGCGCCGCAGTGCGCAGGGTCCGACGAGAGGTCGACGCACGCGGCGCCGCACGACGTACGCGGAGGCGCGCACCCGGCGTCCGCCACGGGAACATCGAAGCCACCGGCGTCGAGGGGCGGTGGAATGGTGTTGCCGTGGCACCCGAGTGCCAACGCGGAGAGGAGCATGCCCGCGACCGTCATTCCCACTCGCATGAACGGAGTCGGTACCACGGCGCGGCGCTTCTCCTCCAGTAACCTTCGCCCCCCGAAGATCCCGCGTTGGCGCCACCTCGACCGGCCACCAAGGCCACCTCGGAGCTCCGTTCGGGATCCCGATGCGCTCCATCCCCGCAGGTGCACCGAGGTTCGCGGACCTTCGCCCCGTGGGTGCGCCCTGGTGACCTCCGCACCGACATCGCGCGCGGCGCCTCGACGATGGCCGCGGGACCGCCCGATCACCGCGCGAATCGGGAATTCCGCCGATGAAGGCGCTTGCGGCAAAGGTGGGACACGGTGCGCCGCGTCCGCACCTCGACACCGTAGAACCCCTGGGAGCCTTCATCGTCGCCGACGTGGTTCATTGAATGGATCCGCTGTCGCACATTGGCATCAGGGGTATTCCGAGAGCGCCGATCACCCGCCTGCGGGCATCGACCCTGATGTGCGACAACGCTTCCATTGCCGCACGAAAATGAGTGCGTGGTGTGCAAGTTCGTTCCCACATCCGCCGAACGTCCGTATCAATGGGACGTGGCCTCGATTGGTGGTTGGTGAGGCACAGGGAGTTGTTGTCATGATGCGTTTTGCCGTACTTGCATTGATTGCCTCTACTGGAACGTTGGCTTGCGTTTACGATGCTGGGACGGCGGGCGAGTCTCGGTCTGCACAGGGCCTCGCGCTGATTCCGCTGTCCGATTCCGTCGCAGGTGGCCTGACCGGGGCGGTCCTCCCGTCCGCGGACCCGGTGGCCCCTTGGTCGCTTTTCGAGGCGCGATCGACGTGCTGCAACCCCTGCTGCGCGGGCAGCGGCAGCACCTGCACGCTCTGCGCGACGCAATGCGACCCTACGCAGACGCTCTGCACGGTTCCGACCGGAGCCAACCTCGTGGTGACGACGTCCGGCAACCCCGTCGACGGGGTCGCGGCGAACGGCACCGCCTACGCCCGCTCCGAGCCCAAGGCCGTCGGGGCGGCGCACATCTCGATCACGGCGCAGGTCGCCGTGCAGCCTGACAACAACGTGCCGGTGAACCCGGCTTGCCCCGCGCAGGCCCCGGTCACGGCGTGGCTGGTCGCGTCGGACGGCACGGCCGCCGCGCTGTTCGGCATCGGCCAGACGACGAACGCTCGCGGCGCGGTCTCGAACTTCGTGACGTTCCGCTCCATCGCGACGTGCGCCACGATGCTGGGGCAGGTCGCGGTGCCCTTCGACATCACGCAGCAGCACACCTACACGGTGCAGCTGAACGCGGGCAGCAGCGCGAAGCTGTACGTCGACGGCTCGACGACGCCGACGATCACGGTGGCCTACAACCGCCTCGACGCGGCGGCGTTCCTCCACGGCGCCAACTTCGCGTTCCGCACGGAGCGCGGAGTGACCACCTGGAACTACGTGAACTACTCCATCGTCGGCAGCCCCGTCGGCACCAACGTGCTCGCCGACGAGTACGTGCCCGACGACTGCTCCGGCGGCCGCTGCGCCGGCAACCACGCTCCGGACTGCTCGGCCCTCGCGGCCGACCTGGCCGAGCTTCCCGTGGACCGCCAGCACCACGCGGTCGACGTCCGCGGCGCTCGCGATGCGGACGGCGACGCCCTCGCGGTCTACATCGACGGCATCTCGTCCGACGAGGACGAGGACAACGACGACGAGGGTCCGGATGGCGTCTACGTCGCCCGTGATCGGGTCGCGCTCTGCGGCCGGATCCACGACGACGGCGACGACGACCGCACCTACGAGCTGCACGTGCACGTCCGCGATCACCGCGGCGGCTCCTGCGATGGCACCGTGCGGGTCTGCGTGCCCCGCGCCCACGGACACGCCTGCCACGACCGCGGCTGGCGCTTCCGCAGCGATCACCACGACTGGGACGACGACCACGGCTACGGCTGGGGCCACGAGCGCGACGATCACTGACCGCTCGGTCACGCCCTCCCGCCTTCCCCCTCGCCCGGCCGCTCCTCGCCGCGCCCACCTCGCGGCGCTCCCTCCCCCCTCCCGCTGCTGACCCATCGCACTCGCGATGGCCTCCCGTGCCGAAGGTCCTTGACCGAGGGCGCGGAATCTCCGACGACCCCCCATCATGACCGACCGCCCCGTAACCCGCCTCGCCGCCGTCGTCGCGCTGCTTCTCGGCTGCGGAAACGGTTCCACCGCGGCGCCTGCGCCTGGGACGGATGCCGCCGTGGACCGCCCGATCGCGGACACCGGCACCATCGCGCCGGACGCCGCCGACGACGCCTCCGACGTCGGGCCGGACGGCGGCACAGCGGTCGTCGACAGTGGTCCCGCGTGGGTCCCCGACGTTCCGACCCCGGACGACGCCGGGAGCTGGGGTGACGGCGGCGAGTCTCCCTTCGCCAGCACCGGCCCGAACACCGTCGCGACGTGGAGCGGTGCGCTCCCGGGAACGGCGAACCAAGCGCATGTGCTCTACCCGTCGTCGGGCACCGATCGGGTGCCGGTGGTGTTCTTCGCGCACGGTTTCCAGCTCGCGGTGAACAACTACGACGCGCTGCTCACGCACGTCGCTTCGTGGGGCTACGTGGTCGTGTCCGTCGACTATCCCGGCACGTTGCTCTCGACGGACCACCGCGACGTGGCGCACGCGTTCACCCTCGCGCGAACGGCCCTCGCTGCCGGCGTCGCGGGCTTCCCGGCGACGTCGCGGCTGGACCTGAACCACAGCGCCGTCATGGGCCACTCGCTGGGCGGCAAGGGCGCCATCATGGCGCTCCTCGACGACCCGTCGTTCGTCGCCGGCGTCGCCCTCGACCCCGTCGACGACAACCCCGCGCCGGGCGGCATGGCGACGGCGGCAGCGCCGTCCATCGCGCCGGAGCAGATGGGGCGGCTCATGCGGCCGCTGGCGCTGTTCGGCGGCACGCAGTCGCGGTGCTCGAGCCCGTTCACGCCGTGCGCCCCGGAGGCCAGCAACTACCTGCAGTTCTTCGCCGCCGTGCCCATGGGCATCCCGGTGGGGCTGTATCCCCTCACGAATTTCGGCCACAACGACTTCGTCGACACGGCGTGCGGGTTCCAATGTGCGCTCTGCGCCCGCGGGGCGGCGCCGCTCGACTCGCGGCTGCACGCGCTGCGCGCCCTCACGGTGGCGTTCCTCCAGCGCTTCGTGCGCGGCGACACGTCGCTGGACGGCTACGTCTCCGGCGACGAGCGCGCGCGCTATGTGGCGAGCGGTGCGCTGTGGAACCTTCGGGCGAACACGCTGCCCGCCTGCCCGTAGGTCAACCCGCGGCGAGGTCCACGCTCCCGGCGACGGACACGCGCCCGTCGTCGGAGACGAGCACGGCCGCGGTGCCTGGCCACGTCGCGAGCCATCCCGGCGCAGCGTCGCGTCCGAGGAGGAAGAGGCACTTGGCGAGCACGTCGGCCTCTTCTGCCGTGGCGGCGACGACGGTGGCCTGACGCAGCCCGCTCGACGACGGCGAGCCGGTGCGCGGGTCGATGAGGTGATGCATCGACGCATCGCCGAGGCGCCAGCGCCGTCGGTTCGCACCGCTCGTGGCCACCGCGCGGTCACGCACCCGAAGCGTGCAGAGCACGCGCGCATCGTCGAGCGGGTCTTCGACGTCGACGAGCCATCCTTCGCCGTCGGGTCCGTCGCCGCGGAGCCGCGCGTCCCCTCCCGCATCGACCGCAGCCACCGCCGGAAGCGCTGCCGAGGCACGGTCGACGGTCATGCCCTTGACGATGCCTCCGAGGTCGAGCGCGAGGCCCATGGGAACCTCGACCACGCCGCGCGCGGCGTCGATGCGAACGTCGCAGATGGACCCGCAACGCGTCGGCGCCGGCGGCGTACCGTCGCTCCGATCGAGCGCGCCGGGCGCGAAAGGGCGGTCGTAGCCCGCGGCGACGACGGCGGCACCGACGCCCGGGTCGAAGAGTCCGCCGGTGCGCCGCGCGTAGGACTGGCAACGAAGCAGCGCGTCGACGAAGTCCTGCGAACACGCCACGGAGCCACCTGCGTGAAGCACGCGCGATAGCTCGCTCGTCGCGCGAAAGCGGCTGAACGTCTGCTCGGCCTCGGCGAAGAGCGCCTCGACGCGACGCGCGGCATCGCCCTCGACGACCTCGGTGGCGTCGGGGAGCAGCACCGTGACGGTGGTCCCCATGGCGTGGAAGGTCACCGCCACGGCAGCCGCTCAGCGCTCCCCTTGAAGAGACACCGTCGTGCCGACGTACGCTGTTAGGTTGGAGGCCGCCATGACGACGAAACATCCGGTCCGTACGAGCCTCGCCCTCGGCATCGGCGCCATGACGCTGACGCTCGCGCTCGGTGCCGCCGCCGGCATCGTCGCGCGAACGCTGGCGCCCGACGACGCGCCCACGGAGAGCGCCGGGGCGGACGCGCCGAGCGAGGTCGCGCAGCCTGAAGCTCCCCGCCCGTCGCGGCGGGCCGCGACCCGCGCGGCCACGTCGGATCCGCCGGTCGTCGAACCGAGCACCGCGGATCCTGCGACGGACGCTCCGGTGCCGAACGATCCGCCGCCGCAGCCGGTGGCGACGGAGGACACGCCGCCGCCGGACGTGGCCCCGCCCCCGCCGCCGCCGCGACGACGGCCAGTGAGGGTGCGCACGCGCACCTCGTGAGCTGCGCCCGCGCTCAGAAGCGCTCCTCGCGGTAGGGCAGGCCGACGTCGGCGCAGACGCGTCGAAGGGTGCGGCCGAGGCCAGGCGGTCCGCAGAAGAACACCTCGGGCACCACCGGAGCGTGCGCCGCGCGCAGCGCCTCGAGCTCGGCCCTCCAGTCGGGGTGCCCCATGTGCATCCGCGTGCGCAGGCCCGACACGGGGTCGTCGCCGCCGCCCTCGTCGACGAGGTCCCGCGCGAGCTCGAGCCCCAACGCGCTCGCGCCGGCGTGGCCGCCGGTGAGCCAGATCTGCGCCGAGAGGCGCCCGCGCACGTCGTCGCGCGCGAGCCCGACGAGCAGGTCGTGGAACCACTCGAAGGCGTAGAGCTCGCGGTTCAGCCAGAAGAAGTGCGCGCGCTGGAGCGAGGCCGACGTCTCGCCGGCGCGGGCGCGCCAGAGCAGGCTCTCGAGCACGCTCGCGAAGGGCGTCACGCCGATGCCCGCGCCGATGAGCACGGGCACCTTGGCCCCGAAGACGCCCGCCGCCGGCGAGCCATAGGGTCCGTCGATGAACACCTCGCGCGCCGTCGCAGCGCCGGACGCGTGACGATGCAGCGCCGCCGTCCAGTTGCCGAGGGTGCGCACGTGCAGCGTGAGGGTGTCGCGCTCCGGAGCGCTGCTGATGGTGAACGGATGCCACTCGCTCCGTGCGACGTCTGGAACGCGCAGGAACAGCCAGTCGCCGGCGCGGTGGTGAAAGCCCGGCGGCGTCTCGAGTTCGACGCGGGTCACGCCGCCCGCGAGGGGCTCGAGCGAGCGCACGGCGACGGCACGCCCGCGACGGGAGCGGCGTAGGGCGAGCTCGACGACGAACGCCACGAGCGGGAGCGCCGCGAAGCCGAGCAGCGACGGCGCGTGCAGCGCCGCGAGAGCGAACCACGCGACGTAGAGCAGGTGCGTGCGGTGGAACACCTCGAAGCGACCGGAGCGTCGCACCCGGGCCTGCGCGAAGGCCCAGAGCACGGTGAACACCACGAACCAGAGCAGCCCCGACAGCACCTGCGGACGCGCAAGGCTCGCGAGGCCGGCGTCGCGGGCGGCGATGTCGGCCACCGCCGCGAAGACGTGCCCGCACGTCAGCGCGTAGAGCCCGTTGCCGATGGCGCGGTGAAAGTCCTGGGCGTCGTCGACGGGGAGCGCCCGGCCCACGATCGTGCCTCGCAGCCACCCCACGAATCGCCGCAGCACCGGGACGAGGATGAGCGCCGCGCCGACCGGCATGGCCGTGGTGCACGCGCGGCTCAACGCCCAGAACGCCTCGGACCGCAGCGTGCCGTGGCCCCGCACCGAGAGCGCGCCGTCGACCACGAGCACGACGGTCGCGAGAACGAGGAACGTCGCCCATGCGATGGCCGCGCGGCGGTTCGCGAGGGTGCGCAGCAGGCGCAGCGTGCGGGGGCGCGGCGGCGTGAGCAGATGCTCGAGGAGTTCTTCGTCCGGGGCGATCCACCGCGCCTCGGAGCGGGTCATGGCCGCGAGGAGCTTGGGACGACGACGGATCGCCGCGTCGAACTCCGCGAAGGAGATGCGGCCGTCGCGGTCGCGGTCGGCGTGCGCGAAGAGCACCGCGACGAGGTGCTCGAGCTGCCCCGGTCGCACCGGCGCCTCGGCCTCGGCGAGGCCCATGGCCACCATGCGGTGCATCTCGTCGCGGGTCAGCGCGCCGTCGCCGTCGTGGTCGTGGAGCCGAAACGCGAAGGCGAGCTTGTCCGTGGTGCTCCCGAAGACGAGCGCGCGCACCCCGGCCAGGAACTCGTCGCGGCGCACGACGCCGTCGCCGTTCGCATCGAGCAGCGCGAGCACCCTCTTCGCGAGGTAGGCGCTGCGAAGCTTCAGCGCCTGCTGCAGTTCGCGGGCGTCGATGGCGGCGTCGTCGCCGGCGTGGGCTGCGAAGGCCCGGTCGAGACGGTCGAGGAGCCGGGCGTCGTCCGGGGCGGCGTTCATCGGCGTGGAGGTTCCGTTCACGCGCGGAGGATGCCGTGCCGTCAGGCCGCCGCACACCCCTGTCCGACGGCGCACGCGATCGGAGCTCGAAGGACGCCGCTCATCGCGGCGCGGGATGCGCGAGAACATCCGCGGTCGCGGATTGCCGAAACGGTTCTTGCCTCGTCGTGAGCGGTTGCGATAGCAAGACCGCTGGGCGTGCTGGTTTTCCGACCAGATTCTATGGGCGTGGCGTTGCGGCCCGGGTGGCCGGTTCGTTTGCGCTCGCGTGGGCTCGCGGCATTCGCCATGGCCGCTGCGGTTTTCTGGCCGGGTCCAGCAGCCGCGTGGTGCCGCACGACGGAGCCTCGCACGCCCGAGGACGGCTGCATGCAGGGCGTGGCCGTGGCGTGGCCGATGAGCTGCGTGGGCGTGACGCTGAACCGCCGTGGCCTCGCGGCACCCGCGCCGGACGTCGAGGACCTCGGGCCGCTGCTGCGCACCCACCTTCCGTGGGCGCTCGCGACGTGGTCCTCGGCGACGTGCGAGGGCGGTGCGCCGTCGGTGCGCTTCGTCGACGCCGGAGAGGCCGACGTGACCGCGGGCCTCGCGTTCGACGGGCGCAACACCGTCTCCGTGAACCGCTCGTGGACACCGGACGCGTACCACCTGCCGGGGACCATCGCGATCACCGTGGTCACGACGGACCACCCGTCGGCGGCGCTGCTCGACGCCGACATCGAGATCGACGTGAAGGACGCGCGGAACGTGTTGGGCCGCGAGTTCGGCGACGGCGCGCCGGTGTGGGGCGTGGCCGATGCGCCGACGGTGCTGCTGCACGAGCTCGGGCACCTCGCGGGCTTCGACCA
>CAIMWA010000337.1 GCA_903845045.1 uncultured delta proteobacterium
CCCTGCGGCCCGACGCGCCCACGGCGGCAGCCGAATTGACTGTCGAATTCACTGCCGACGGCTACCTGCGACTCGGCGCGCACCTGGCCTCGGCGCACTTCCCGACCGACGTGGCCGTCGGGTCGGTCCGCGACGGCGAACTTTGGCTGATGCCCTTGCGGGGCCCCCGCAGCGGAGGCCTGCTGCTCAAGCAACGCACCCCGGCCGGCGATCGCGCCGTGCTGGTCCGAGAGGTGCTCGACGACGCCACCCCCGACGGTGTGCGCCGTGCGTCCTGGGACGCCGCCCAGGGCGCACTGCGGATTCCGCTGGAGCAGCGGCAGTGATCGCCGTGGCCGATCCGACGGATGCAGGTTCCCCCGGCGCCGAGGACGGGCGCACCCGGCCGCGCGCGCACAGTTCGGCCGACGACGCGCTGGCCGTAGAGACCGTTGTCTCTGAGGAACGGGGCCGCTGGGCCGTCGACATCGTCGTCGTGTTCGCCGACGGCGTCGTCCGCAAACGTATCGACACCCACATGACCAAGGCGCGGGCCGAGTTGTCGGCCCGATTGATCAAGCGGGCCGCCGAACGTGAACTTCCGGGGCCACTCCATGGCTGACGGGCGGTCCTCTTCGCTGGCCACGGGCGCTACGGACGAGCGCATCCTCGTCGCCCGGCCCCAGCCACTCGGTGTTTTTCCGCTTCCGTTGGGCTACATGCTGATTCCGGCGGGTGGCGACACCGATGCCGCGCGCGGCGACCTCCTCGCCGGCCGGCTGCCCACCTCCTGGCCCGCCAGCATGCTGGCCCACCAGCACGCGGCGGCGGGCCAGCGCGACGCCGCGATCGCGGCATTGACGCAGGACCCGGAGTCCAACACGGACCCAGTGACCTTGTACAACCGCTTCGTCCTCGACCCCGACAGCGTCGACCCCGAGCACCTGCGCACGGTGCTCGGCGAGTTCGCGGTCCTGATGGACGTCGTGCTGTACGCACTCGGCCGCACCGACATCCCGCCGCGGCACCCGGCCGGGGATGGAGAACTGACGGCAGCGGCGTTGTCCGCGCAGGCCAGCTACGCCCTCTCCCTCGACGACCCCGGTGCCGCGGTCGACCTGCTCGACCAGGCGGCCGCCGAGGCCGCGGCGGTGTCCGCCGCGCTGGCCGGCACCCTGCTCGGCGATGCCGCGGGCATCTGCCGCGACACCGGCGACCCGGACTGCGCGGCGCGGCTGCTGAAAGCCCTGGTCGCCCTCGACGGCGCCGACGGCCTGCGGGTGGCGCGCGCCGAACTCCACCTGTGCCTGGCCGGCGTCCTGCACGAGCAGGCCCAGGAGCACCCCGAACGCCTGCCCGTCGCCATTCCCCACTATCACTCGGCGCTGCAGCTGATCAAACGTGAGGACGCCGAGTTAATCTGGGCTGCCGCGCATTCCGGGCTCGCGACGGCGTACCTGACAATGCCAATGGTTGAGGCGTCCAGCCAACTGCGGCTGGGGGTGGCGGCGCAGTCGTTGCGCTC
>CAIMWA010000338.1 GCA_903845045.1 uncultured delta proteobacterium
CCTCGTCGTGAAGCTCGTGGAGCAGCGCGCGAAAGCCCTGCAGCGCCTTGCGCGCGGCGGCGCCGAGGTCGCCGGGGAGGTCGTCCTGCGCGAGCACCTGCCACACGCTCTCCCCGCGCGCCGTCGCGTGAGCCACGAGCCGGTCGATGGACGTCTTGCCGATTTTACGTGCGGGTGTATTCACCACCCGCAGCAGGCTCACGTCATCGTTCGGGTTGAGCAAGAGGCGCAGGTACGAGAGCACGTCCTTCACCTCGGCGCGCTCGTAGAAGCGCGTGCCGCCGTGGATGACGTACGGGATGTTCGCCGCGCGCATCGCCTCCTCGAGGGGCCGGGACTGCGCATGGATGCGGTAGAAGACGGCGATGTCGCGGGCCTCGGTGCCGCGCGCGAGGGCGGCGGCCACGGTGCCCGCAACGCGGCGAGCCTCGTCGCGCTCGTCGGTGCACACGATCACGTCGAGCGGCGCACCTTCGGGGTTCTTGGTGAAGAGCGTCTTGCGCTCGCGCACCGCGGCCTGCGAGATCACGGCGTTGGCCGCGCGGAGGATGCGCGCCGTGCTGCGGTAATTCTCCTCGAGCTTGATGACCTTCGCCTCGGGAAAGTCGCGCCGGAAGTAGCGCAGGTTGCGCACGTCGGCGCCGCGCCAGCGGTAGATGGCCTGGTCGTCGTCGCCGACGACGCAGAGGTTCCGCCGCGCTCCGACGAGGGCGCGGAGGATGCGGTACTGCGCGGCGTTGGTGTCCTGGAACTCGTCGACGAGCACGTACGAGAACTGCGCCTGGAGCTCGGCGCGCACGGCCTCGTCGTGCTCCACGAGGCGCGCGAGCCGCGCGATGAGGTCGCCGAAATCGACGGCGCCGTTCTTCGCGAGGTGCGCCTCGTACGCCGCCCACGCGCGGGCCACGAGAAAGTCCGACGGGGCCTTGGCGCGCTCCTCGAAGGCCGCGGGGTCGAGCACCTCCTGCTTCGCGCGGTCGATGGCGCCGAGGGCGCTGCGCACCGGCACCATGCGGTCGTCGAGGTCGAGCTCGGCGTAGACGCGTCCCATCACCGAGCGCTGGTCGCCGTCGTCGTAGATGGTGAAGTCCTGGCGCAGCCCCACGCTCGCGTGAAAGCGCCGCAGCAGCCGTGCACCCAGCGCGTGGAACGTCGAGATCCAGAGCCCCCGCGCGGCGCCGCCGGGGAGCAGTCCGTGGAGCCGCTCGCGCATCTCGCCGGCGGCCTTGTTGGTGAACGTCACGGCCAGCACCGACGACGCGGGCGCGCCGAGGTCGCGCACGATGCGGGCGACGCGATGGGTGATGACGCGGGTCTTGCCCGAGCCCGCGCCGGCGAAGACCAGCAGCGGACCTTCGGTCTGCATCACCGCTTCGAACTGCGGCGGATTGAGCGCGCGGGCGAGGTCTTCAGGGTGCATCGAAGGGGTCTTCGTCGGTGGGAGCGCGGGCGCCGGCGAGGGCCCAGAACGCGCGCACCTCGTCGAGGGAGCCGAGGCGCGAGGCCGGAGGGAGCGAGGCGAGGAGCGTGCGTCCGTAGCCCTTGGTGACGATGCGGCGGTCGAGGAGCGCCACGATGCCGGTGTCGGCGCGGGTGCGGATCAAGCGCCCGAAGCCCTGCTTGAGGGCGAGCGCGGCGGCGGGCACCTGCAGCGCGTCGAAGGCTCGCTCGCCGCGTTGCTCGAGGCGCGCGATGCGGGCCGAGGTCACCGGGTCGCCGGGCGACTCGAAGGGGAGCTTGTCGATGATGACGAGGCGCAGCGCGTGGCCGGGCACGTCGACGCCCTCCCAGAAGCTCGACGTCGCGAAGAGCACGCCGTCGCCGGCCGCGCGAAAATGCTCGAGCAGCGCGCGCTTGGGCTTCTGGCCCTGCACCCACGTGGGGTGGTGCCACTGGTCGCACAGAATCTCGTGGAGCGCCCGCATGGCGCGCACCGACGTGCACAGCACGAACGCTCCGCCCGCGGTGATCTCGACGAGGCGGCGGATCTCCGCGGCGGCGGCGTCGAGCCAGCGCGGGTCCTTGGGCTCGGGCAGCGCGCGCGGGACGTACAAGCCCGCTTGGGTCTCGTAGTCGAAGGGCGACGGGAGCAGCAGCTCGCGCGTGTCGTCGGGCATGCCGAGGCGCTTGCGCACGAACTCGAAGCTGCCGCCGGTGGAGAGCGTCGCCGACGTGAGCACCATCGCTCCCTCGCGACTCCACAGCCGCTCGCGCAGCAACGGACCGATCTCGACGGGCGAAGCGCCCACGGCCCCGCCGCCGCGCGCGTCGGGCTCGGCGAAGGCCACGTAGGTGTCGGAGACGTCGTCGAGCACGGTGTCGACGGCGTCGACGAGGCCCGCCACGCGGCGCGTGAGCGCGAGCACGGCGTCGTTATCGTTGAACTGCCGAAGCTCGCCCTGGAGCGATGCGAGGCCGTCGCGGAGCTGCTCGGCGCCCGCGGTGAACTCGCCCTGGCGCAGGCGTCCGTCGATGAGCACGCGACCGGGTTGGCGCGGGAGCGCCGTGAAGATCCGCGCGGTGCCCGCGGTGATGGCGGCCATGGTGCGCTGCACCGACTGCTCCCGAGACGGATCGACGAAGAAGCCGGCCTTGCGCAGCGCGCGGTCGGCGTCGCGGCCGAGGTTGTCGAGGCGCGAGCGCGTGAGGCGCACGCCGAAGAATTCGGTGGCGACGTCCTCGAGGGCGTGGGCCTCGTCGAAGATCACGGCGTCATGGTCGGGAAGCGCCTGCGCGCCGGAGTAGCCCGCGCGCAGCGCGAGGTCGGCGCAGTACATGTGGTGGTTCGTGACGATGATCTGCGAGGCCTCGGCGGCGCGGCGCATCTTCGTGACGAAGCAGTCCTCGTAGAACTGGCAGCGGGCGCCGACGCGGGTCTCGGAGCTCGACGTGACCTCGCGCCAGACCGGCGCGTCCTCGGCCACCGTCGAGAGCTCGGCGCGATCGCCGCTCTCGGTGTGCTCGACCCACGCGAGCACGCGGTCGATGCCAGTCTCCGGGCGCACCGAGCCTGCCACGATGGCCTGCCGGTACTCCTCCAGGCGCCGTCGGCAGACGTAGTTCGAGAGGCCCTTCACGAGGGTGACCTCGGGGTGCAGGCCGAGGCGGCGCACCGTCGGGATGTCCTTCTCGACGAGCTGCTCGCCGAGGGCCTTGGTGGCCGTGGAGATCACCACGCGGCGTCCGCTCTCGGCGGCGGGCACGAGGTACGCGAGGGACTTGCCGGTGCCCGTTCCAGCCTCGACGAGGAGCGTGGCGCTGGCATCGAGGGCGGCCTCGACGGCGTCGGCCATGCGGAGCTGCTCGGCGCGCGGCTCGTAGCTTCGGAGCACCTTCGCGAGGGGCCCCCCGCGGTCGAGCAGTTCGCGCGCTGCCATGGAACCGCAGGCCCATAGCACGCGCGGGCGGACGCCGATACGCCGCGCTGCGGAGCGCTTCACCGGGCCGCGCGATTCGTCGTAGCTTCGCGCGATGCGAAGGGCGCTGATGGCGTGCGCGGTGCTGTCCCTCGGGTGCCCGCGAAGCCCGACGACGGCGCACCCCGCAGCCGACGCGGCGACGACGAACGCGGTGGCGGAGCCTGCACCGACGGCTCCCGCGGGGCTCGTGGCGACGGTGCTCGCGCCGCACCCACGGAGCAGCGGCGAAGCGTTCGCGGCGCGGTCGGGGCTGCCGGTGCCGATGACGTTGTTGCTGTCCGTGGGCGTCGGCGTTCCCATGGCGGTGCTCGGCGCCGTGGACCTCGGCCGCCCCGCGGCGGCGTGCTTGTTCGAGGACGCCGACGGCGCTCCCTCGTGGGCCCTCGCGATGACCCCGCGCACGGCGGCGGAGGCGCGGGCGGCGCTCGGTGCGCGGTATCGCCTCGTTCCCGAGCCCGGCGTCGGCGAGCGCGTCGCGTCGCGCGAACCCGCGGGTCGAGAGCCCTCGCTGGCGTGCGCGCTGGTGACGGTGCGCGCGGCGCCCGCGGTGCGCGTGGTGTGTGCTCCGACGGTGGCGGCGCTGCGCACGGCGGCGCGATGGACGGCGTGGTCCGTGCGCGACGAGGCGGGCGGCAGCGACGTGCGCGTGGAGGTCGCCGACGGCGGGCTGCAGCGACTGCGGGCGCGGGCGCGGGAGGGTTCGACGGCGCTCTTCGCGGGCTGGGCCGAGGCCGCGAGCGCGGAGCGGCGCGCGCACGACCATCCCCCGGATTTCGGGGACCCCGAGGCGGCGTTGGCGCTGGCGCGGCGGGTGCGCGACGAGGTCGACGCGGCGCTCGGCGAGGCGCGCGGCGTGGTGCTCATGATGCGCGTGCGCGACGACGGCGTGGGGCTGTACCTCGCCCTCGACGTTCCCGGCGACGGGACCTCTTCGCTCGCTTCGGACGCGCGTGCGCGGGCCGACGTGGAGCTCGGCGACGCGGCGCGGCTGCGCGGCTGGCTGGCCCCCGACGCGCGGGTGGTCGGGCTCGTGAACACGCCCGGCGGCGGCGCGCGCGCGCTCTGGACGGCGCTCGTCGACGCGGGGTTGTCGGTGCTCGGCGCGCGGGTTCCCGATGCGGTGGCGGCGCGGCGGGTGCTCGCGCAGCTCGGAGCCGAAGCGGGGCCTGCGCTGGCGTTCGGGGGCATCGCTGCGGACGACGTGCGCGGCGGCGACAGCGGGGTTGCGGCGGCGCGAGGCGAGTGGGTCGCGGTGATCCCGCAGGGCGACGGCGGACGGTCGGCGCGCACGGGGCTGGCGGCGCTCGTGACGGCTCCCTGGCTTCGCGCGGCGCGGGTGGGCGGCGCGGGGCTGCGGGTGACGGCGTGCGGCGTCGACACGTGGTGCGTGGGGCACACGGGGCCCACGGCGGTCGCAGCGAACACCGAGCCCGACGCGGTGCTCGCGCTACGCGACGGCGTGCTCGTGGTGGCGGCGGGGGCGCGTCCCCGGGGCGTGCTCGAGGGCGTCGAGGCGCGGCGGCGCGCAGGCATCGAGGTAGCGACCGAGGACCACGACGGCGCGAGCGCAGTGCTTCGCGTGCGCGGCGACGACGACGCAGCGGGCGGCGCGTTGCGGGCGGGCTACGGGTCCGTGCGCCAGGGCGACGCGGTGCACGTCGAGGCCGGGGTGGCGGTGCCGTCGTGGGTGCTGCGCCTGGCCGGGGCTCGAGTGGCGCGGGGCTTACGGTGAGGGGTATGCGCGCGAAGGGCGTTGACAGGGTGTGGGGCGCGGGGTACCAACCTCGCGTTCGACCGGCGCCCAGGTAGCTCAGTCGGTAGAGCAGAGGATTGAAAATCCTCGTGTCGGCGGTTC
>CAIMWA010000339.1 GCA_903845045.1 uncultured delta proteobacterium
CCCTCGCGGAACTCCGGCACGAAGGGGTCGACGTAGTCGATGTGCGCGCCCTTCTGGTGCAGCAGCTCGATGACGTCGATGGCGGGCGACTCGCGCATGTCGCTCACGTCGCGCTTGTAGGCCACCCCCACGATCAGCACCTTCGATCCCTTGATGGAGCGGGTGCGGTCGTTGAGGATCTCGCCGATGCGCGTCACGACGTAGCTCGGCATGCCCGAGTTCACGGTGTCTGCGAGCTCGATGAACTGCGCGTTGTACTTCACCGCGCGGAGCTTCCAGCTCAGGTAGAGCGGGTCGATGGGGATGCAGTGCCCGCCGAGCCCGGGGCCCGGGTAGAAAGGCATGAACCCGAAGGGCTTGCTCGCGGCCGCGTCGATGACCTCCCAGGGGTCGAGGCCGAGCTTGTTGCACATCACCGCGACCTCGTTGACGAGGCCGATGTTCACGGCGCGGAAGGTGTTCTCGAGGAGCTTCACCATCTCGGCGGCGTCGGTGTTCGACACCGGCACGACCTTCTCGATGATGGCGCCGTAGAGCAGCGAGCAGATCTCGAGGCACTGCGGGGTCATGCCGCCGAGCACCTTCGGGGTGTTGTGCGTCTGCCACTTCTGGTTCGACGGGTCGACGCGCTCCGGCGAGAACGCCAGGAACAGCGTCTCGCCGATCTTCGCGCCGGCCGCCTCGAGCTTCGGCGCGACGAGCTCGCGCGTGGTGCCCGGGTACGTCGTCGACTCGAGCACCACCACCATGTCGGGGTGGATGTTGCGGCAGATGGCGTCCGTCGCGTTCACGATGAACGAGATGTCGGGCTCCTTGGTCTTGTTGAGCGGCGTCGGCACGCACACGATGACCGCGTCGGCCTTCGCGATGACGGACTCGTCCGTCGATGCCTCGAGGCGCCCCTGGGCGACGAGCGGCTGCAGCACGCTCGTGGGGATGTCCTCGATGTACGAGACGCCCTTCTTCAGCGACGCGACCTTGCGCTCGTCCTTGTCGTAGCCGGTGACGTGGAACCCCGCCTTGGCGAACTCCACCACCAGCGGCAGCCCGACGTAGCCGATGCCGACGACCACCACGCGCCCTTCGCGACGCTTCAACCGTTCGATCAAGCTCATTGGATCGCTCCCGTTCCTTCGGATCATCTCGCGGCCGGCGACGCGCCGGGCTTCAAGCCCGCAGCGACCGCCAGCACCTTCTCCGGACCTTCACGCAACAACTTCTGCACGCCCGCCTCGCCCACCGCCGCGCGCAGCACGTCGATGGCCCGCGCGACCTGCGGCAGGTCTGCACTCTTGTGGGCGTCGGTGCACGCCGCCGTGTACCGCCCCGCGGCCAGCAAGCGCTCGGCCGTCTCCTGCGCGCGACGCCCGTACGCACCGACGAGAGACATGACGTCGAGGAGCATCCACGCTCCGGCCCCGGCGAGCTCGTCGAGCTTGTCGTCGGAGCGCTGCACCGGCACGTACCGCTCGGGGTGCGCGAGCACCGGACGCACGGTCTTCGCCATGCGCCAGAGCTGCAGCTCCACGCGCATCGGGATGGAATCGTAGGGGAACTCGACCAGCGCAGCCCCGCCCCCGGGGTAGGTGAGCGCCTCGCCCCGATGCAGCAGATCGTGCAGCACGTCGTCGAACATGTGCTCGCCGGCCAGCAGCAGCTTCGGCAGCGCCACGCCCGCGCGCTCCGACGTAGCCAGCACCTCGGCGAGGACGCCGTGCGCGGCAGCGCGCGTGTCGATGCGGTTGTCCCAGAGCCCGCTGCGCACGTGCGGCGTCGCGACGACGGTGTCGAAGCCGAGGGCGCGCAACCCCGCCAGCAACGCCGCACCGTCGTCGGCGGTGCGAACGCCGTCGTCGATCCCCGGCAACGGATGGCAGTGCAGGTCGATGAAACCCATCGAATCGGGCACAGGCTCCTAACACCGTTCGCCTACCCCGTCGAGACGACGCGGATCAGCCCGACGCCCCGGCATCGATCCGCGCGCGCGCACGGTCGAGCAAGGCGTCGGGGGTGTTTCGCGACGGGTCATCGAGCACGTCCTCCAGGAGCCCGGCCAGCGTCGCGCCGAGGGCGCGCGACGGCTTCATCCCGAGCTTCGCCATGAGCATGTTGCCGTCCACGGCGAGTTCATTCACCGCCAGCGGCACGCCCCCATCGAGCTCGGCGCGCACCCTCGCCCGAAGCTCCGCGAGCCCCACGCCGCGCACCGCCCCCGCGACGTCGAGCACGTCGCCGACGGCCTCGCGGCCCACGTCGCGCAGCCAGCGCCGGAGCGAAGCGTCGCTCGCCCCCTCGACGGCGGTCACGTCGTGGAAGCGCACGAGGCGCAGCACCGTCGCGCGCTCGTCGTTGGAGAACTTCCCGGCGCGGAACCACCCGTCGAGCACCTTGACGTCGACGCCGTGGAGCAGCGCTCCGAGCCGCGACGTGAAGGGAAGCGGGCACGTGTCGAGGGCCGCCATCGCGCGCTCCCACGCCTCGGCGTCGCTCGCCACGCGGTCCAGCGCGGGCAGCGTGACGGCGAGACTCCCGGTGCGCGCCATCACCCGGAAGGCGCGCGAGGGCGCATGAGCCTTCAGCGCCTTGATCCACTCCTCGCGCACGCGCTCCGCCGACACCTTGCCGAACACGTCGAGCGCCTCGGGGATCGCGGCCTCCGTCGCGGCCTCGAGGTCGAAGCCCAGCGCCGCCGTGAAGCGCGCCCCGCGGAGCACGCGCAGGCCGTCCTCGCGAAATCGCGTGCGCGGATCGCCGACCGCGCGCAGCAGACCGAGGCGAAGGTCGCCGAGGCCGCCGTGGGGATCCGACAGCGTCTCGGCGATGGGGTCGTAGGCGATGGCGTTCACCGTGAAATCGCGGCGCGCGAGGTCCTCGCCGAGGTCGGCGATGAACGCCACGGTGTCGGGCCGGCGTCCGTCCGTGTACGCCCCGTCGCCCCGCAGCGTGGTCACCTCGCACTGCTCGCCGTCGTGAAAGACGGTCACCGTGCCGTGCTCGATGCCCGTCGGAACGGTGCGTCGGAAGAGCTTCATCACGCGGCGCGGCGTGGCGCTCGTGCAGAGATCCCAGTCGCTCACCGCGCGTCCGAGGAGGTGGTCGCGCACGCAGCCGCCGACCACCCACGCTCCATGACCATCGGCCTGGAGCGCCGCGCACACCTCCCGCACGGCGCGGGGCACCGCGGCGGGGTCGACGGAGGCGCGCACCGAGGGTCGTGTCACCAGATGCGGGCCCCCGGCGACGGGATCCCGTCGGCCGGCGTGAAATCGCGCTCGCGCCCGGTCGGCGGCGGCATGGTGAGGTCCGGCCGCGGGATCGCCGGGTCGGTGTTGCCACCGCGCATGCTTCGATCACCCACCGGCGCCGTGTCGGCGTGGAGGCGCGCGTACACCTCGTCGGAGCGCTGCCGCATCGCCTCCGCCTCGGCGAAGGCGCTGTCGGGAACCACGCCGGCCGGCGACGTCGCGAGAAAGTCCGCGAAGATCCGGGCGGTGCGCGCGAATTCGAGCTCCGCGCCGAGGGCCTCGAGGGTCGCCAGGGCCTTCCGGAACAGCAGCTCGGCGCGCTTGCCCTCGTCGGTCTCGGCGCCGTACGCCGCGAGCACCTCGGCGAGCGTCCGCTGCGCGATGCCGATGTGCACCTTCGAGCGGATCTGCTCGAACATCTCGAGCGCGTTCTCGAGGTAGCGCTGCGCCGTGCCGAGGTCCGCGCGCCAGAAGTGCGCCTTGCCGAGGCCGCGCCGCGTCTCGGCGAGCAGCAGGCGGTCGCCGAGCTCCTCGGCGATGGGCTCCACCTCTTCGAGGATGCGCACGGCCTCGTCGGCGTTGCGCATGCGGTACATGGCCTGGCCGATGTTCAACATCAGCACCGCGTGGCGGCGGCGGTCGCCGATCTCGTCGGCGAGCTCGAGGGCCTGGCGCCAGATCACCACCGCGTCGTGGTCCTCGCCGCGGTCGCTGTGGATCGTGCCGAGGTTGTTGAGGGTCACCACGAGCCCCGGGAGGTCGTTGACCTCGCGGCGCAGGTCCCGCGCGCGCACCAGGGCGTCATACGCGGCCTTGTATTGTCCGCTGTCCTGGAAAACGAGGCCGATGTTGTTCCACGAGAGGGCGATGGCGCGCTTGTCGCCCTGCGCCTCGCGGCGCGCGAGGCCGTCGCGGAGGAACGTCAGCGCCGTGTCGAAGGCCCCGCGGAGCCAGTGCGTCTTGCCGATGTCGTCGAAGCACGAAGCGATGCCGCGCTCGTCGCGGGCCGACTGGAACAGCGCGAGCGCGGTCCCGAGGTGCCGCATGCAGTCGTCGAGGCGCCCCGCGTCGCGGTGCAGGCGGCCGATGCGGTGGTGCGCGGCGCCGCCCTTGCCCTTGAGGTCGAGGCGGTAGGCCAGCACGCGCATCTGCTCGAACTGCGCGAGCGCCTCGTCGTTCTGCCCGAGCATGCTGTAGACGTCGCCGAGGTGGTGGTGGGCGTCGAGGCGCAGTCCGACGTCGCGCGCGTCGAGGAGCGTCAGCCCGAGCTCGTAGTGCTCCACGGCCTTGCGGTTCGCGTAGCGCTCGCGAGCGAGGTCGGCGCTCTTCAGGTAGTAGCGCGCGGCCCGCAGCGGACGGCCGCCGCCGGCGTAATGGCGCGCCAGGAGGTCGAGCTGCTCCTCGCCCCGCGATCCGAGGCGGAACTCGAGCCACTCGGCGAGCACCTGGTGCCAGAGCTCGGCCTCCTCCGGGGGGACCAGCGCGAGAAGCCGCTCGCGGTCGAAATCCGTCCCGAAGGCATAGGACTCGTCGCCCGCCTCCATCGCACCGCCCGGAAGACGGGTGACGTAGCCACGATCGACGAGGGGCTTGAGCGTGTCGCGGTACTGCAGCGCGAGGTCCTCGGCGCCGCCCCAGAGCGCCGGGGGCTCGGTGCCGGTGCGCCCCAGCACGACGAGGCCGCTGATCCAGAACACCCGCCCCATCAGCGCTGCGCGCTTCAAGAGCTCCAGCTCCGAAGGCGCGAGGGCGGCGACGCGGGCGCCCGCGGCGTCCTCCATGGAGACCGGGAGCGAGATGCGCTCGAGGCGGTCGAGATCGATGGTGGCGATGCCCTCCTCATCGACGGCGATGACGCCGTGGTCGAAGTACACGCGCACGATCTGGCGGATGAGCGTCGGGTTGCCTCCGCCCAGCCGGACGGCCTTGGCGACGAGCTGCGCGGGCACGTTCTCGATGGTCGACAGCAGCGCCTTGGCCATCACCGACGACTCGCCCGCGTCGAAGGGCGCGAGGTCGATGCGCAGGTGGCGGCCCACCGGCTGCGCACAGAAATCATGCGCGATGGCGAAGAGCTCGGGACGCGACGTGAACACCACCGCCACCGGCGCACCGCGGATGCCCTCGACGAGGCTGCGGAGCAGGCGAACGCCGTCGGCCCCGGCGAGATGCACGTCCTCGAAGACGAGCAGGATCGGGCTCGAGTACGAGTCGACCTCGAAGAGCCGGCGCAGCACGGCGCGCGCAACGTGCTCGGACGCCCGCGGGTCCTCGAGGAACGCCTCGCCCAGCAGCGTCTGGCCGAAGCGCATGCCGAGGAACACCCCCAGAAAGTGGAGGATCTCGTCGACGCGACGGTCGCCGAAGAGGTCCATCACCTGCGCACAGACCTCGTTGGCCTGCGCGTGGGCATCGCCGTCGGCGCGGAGCCCGAAGCGCGTGCGAAGGATCGTCGCGAGCGCCGCGTGCGCCCCGCGATCGGCCGTCGCGGCGCCGCGGTACACGCGGAGATCCGGGTGCACCCCGACGACGTCGGCGATCAGCTCGTCGACGAAGGCGCTCTTTCCGATGCCCGCCGCACCGACCACGGTCACGGCCTCGCACTGCGCCGCGCGAATCGAGAGGTCGATGCGCTCCTGCGCCGCCGCTCGCTCCGCCAGCCGGCCGATGAAGGGCGGACGCCCGATGGGCAGGTTGTCGTCCGCCTGCCGCGCCTTGGCCACGTCGCTCATCGCTTGGATCCTCGGATTCCCGCACGAGAGAAGCATCGGGTGCGGTGCGCGGACCTTACCCCACGGGGCCCGCGCGGCGAAGCATTTGCACGCCCCCGCACGACGACTGCCGACGGTTACGCTGGTGGCCGGGAACACACTAGGCTAACCAGCAGAACGAGCGACGGTGACCACGCGGCTTCCCGGAACGAAGGTGGGTCCGTTCACGCTCCGCGAGCGCCTGGCGGTCGGGGGCATGAGCGAGGTGCATCTCGCCGTCGACGCGCAGGGCCGGCAGGTCGTGCTGAAGCTCCTCGACCCGCGCAACGCCCGCGACGCGGCCTGGCGGGCCCTTCTGCGCAGCGAGGCGGTGCTTGCCAGCGCGGCGGCGCACGCGAACGTCGTCGAGGTCCTGGCGTGCGAAGAGGACGACGACGAGCCGTACCTCGCGATGGAGTACGTCGAGGGCGTCGACCTCGCGTTCATGATTCGCGCGCTCCAGCAGGCGCAGCGGCGCATGGAGGCGCCCCTCGCGTGCCACGTCGCGCGAGAGCTTTTGACGGGTCTCGCCCACGTGCACGCGCTGACCGCGGACGGCGGTCCGGTGCTGCATCGCGACGTGTCGCCGAGCAACGTGCTGCTCTCCGTCGACGGCGCCGTGAAGCTCGGTGACTTCGGCATCGCGATGACGTCGCGCGCGTCGTTTCCGCCGGGGCCCCCGGGAGCGCCGTCGGCTGCCGTCGCGGCGTTGCGGATGCGCCGCGGCAAGGTGCCGTACATGGCGCCGGAGCAGCTTCTCGGCCTTTCGATGGACGCCCGCGCCGATCTCTACGCCGCGGCGGTGGTCCTCGCCGAGCTGCTCACGGGGCGGCAGGTGTTCGCGACGCCTGCCGAGGCCTCGGCCCTTCTCGCGGCGCGCGACGCCCAGCTCGAGACCCTCCGCGACGTGCTCGCGGACCACGCGCCGTCGCTCGTCTCCGCGGTCATTCGCGCCCTCGCCCGCTCGCCGGCGGAGCGCTTCCAGACCGCCGACGAGTTCGTCGCGGCGCTGGCCCCGCACGCGGGACGGCCGGAGGACTCGCGACCGCTCCTCTCGGCGCTCGTGCAGTGGGCCCGCACCGCCGCCCGGTCGTCGCAGATCCCTGCGCACCGGCGCGTTTCGCAGGGCGCGATGCGCGCCGTCCACGACCCTCCGGCCGCGATGCCGCCCCGCTCGGTCTACGGCGAGGCTCTGGAGGCGGAGCGCACGCGCGAGGTTCCGCTGCTCTTCTACGAGGTGCTGGGAGAGAACGGCGCCCCGCGCGGCCGCTTCACCTTCGCGCGCCTCGTCGAGCAGGCTGCGGCGGGGGTGCTCGCGGGCCGCGACACGCTCGTGGCGCCCGACGGCTCGGCGCAGCGCGCGGAGGACTGGCCCGAGCTCGCCCCGCATCTGGTTCTCCGCTCGGCCACGACGTCCGAGGTGGCCGACGCGCAGGCGGACTGGGCCGACGCGATCCCGGCGACGACCTTCATGAGCGCGCTGGCGAAGCTCGTGATCACCGAGGAGTCGGGGATGCTCGTCACCGAGGCGGTGCCGACGCGCAAGGAGATCTACGTCTTCAAGGGCCGGCCGACGCACTACACGAGCAACCTGCCCGCGGAGTCCATCGGGGAGTACCTGGTGCAGCGCGGGCTGCTTCATCGGGGCGAGCTCGACATGGCCCTCGCGATGATGTCGCGCTTCAACAGCGACCTCTCGACGGCGCTCGTCCAGCTCGGCCTCGTCGACGAGACGCAGATCGCCCAACGCACCGACGAGCTGACCCGCGAGCGCTTCGGCGAGCTGTTCCGGTGGCGCCGGGGCACGCTCCGGTTCTTCCGCGGGGTGCTTCCGCCCGCCGGTGCGCTGCCGCTGACCCTTCAGTCGACGGAGGCGCTGCGGGTGGGTGCGATGGCGCTCGACGAGCCCGTCGCGCATTTCGCGCCGGTGGCGGACCGACGCGTGCGACCGGGTGTGCTCGCGCCGCGCATGCCGCTGTCGACGCTGGGGGCCGACCTCCTCACGGGCTCCGAAGGCAGGCCGACGGTGGAACGTCTGGTCGCCCGCACCGTCGCCGAGCGTCGCGTCGGCGCGGCCGAGGTGTACCGGGAGCTCTACCTGCTCCTGGAAGTGGGCGCCGCGGTGCTGCTCGACGGGTGACGCCCGCGTTGCAGTGCGCCTTCGTTTGCGGGTAGAGCAGCGCGAAGTGCCCGACTCGTTCAGCTCCCGAACCGTCGCCATCGTGGCCCTCGCGTCGCTCGTCGCGGGGTTCGTGGCGGTGTTCGCCGGTGGGCTGATGCTCATGGGCCCGGGTTCGGCCGTCGTACCGACACCTGCCGCAGACGCCGGCTCGGCCCCGCCCGAGGTCGTCGACGCCGGAGCTGCGGCATCGGGCCCCGCCGACGACGCGGCCGCGGCACCGGACCCTGGCCCGACGGCGGCGACGGATCCCGGCGAGAGCGCCGCGCCGACGCCCACCCCGGCCGCAGGGTCCGTGCGCTTCAGCCCGTCGGTGGTCTCGCGGTGCTGGGACGCGAACAACCCGGCCATCGTCGCAGGCGCCGCGTGCGACCGGCTCGCGGGCCTCGAGGCCCACTTCGCGTCGAAGGCGGCCGACATCGCGGCGTGCGCGCGCGGCCACGGGCGCCTCGCGTTCATCATGGATTTCCGGTTCTCGACGGCCTTCGTGCGTTCGTGGGGCGGCCCGTCGAGCACCATCGGCGACGCGGGCTCCGTCGTCGCGTGCGTACGGCGCGTCACGCAGCCGCTGCCGCTGGCCACGGTGACGCACGCGCACGACCGCTACCTCATGGTGCTGCCCATCGACTGGTGACGGGCGCTCAGGCGACGCGGCCGGCGAAGTCCTTCATGAACTCGACGAGGGCGGCGACGTCCGACGGCTCGACGGCGTTGTAGAGGGACGCTCGAACGCCGCCGACGGAGCGGTGGCCCTTCACGCCGACGATGCCCGCGCCCTTGGCCTCTTTGACGAAGCGCTCGTCGAGGTCCGTGCTCGGAAGGTAGAAGACGACGTTCATGCGCGAGCGCGACGCGGGCTCCACGGGGCACCGGTAGACGTCGGGCCGGTCGTCGATGGCGGCGTAGAGCACGCGGGCCTTCTCGTCGTTGCGCGCCTCGACGACGTCGACGCCGCCGAGGGCCTTCATCCACCGAAGCACGCCGCGCATGAGGTAGACCGCGAAGGTCGGGGGCGTGTGGTAGAGCCCCTGCTGCGCCGCGTGCGTCGCGAAGCGGAAGATCACCGGAAGATCGGTGCGCGCCGTATCGAGGAACGCCCGCTGGATCACGAACACCGTGAGTCCCGAGGGCCCGAGGTTCTTCTGCGCGCCCGCGTAGATCATCGCGAAGCGCGAGGCGTCGACGCGGCGCGAGAGGATGTCCGACGACATGTCCGCGACGAGCGGCACCGGCGCGTCGGGGAAGCGGTGATACTGCGTGCCCTCGAGGGTGTTGTTCGTCGTGATGTGCAGGTACGACGAACCCGGGCGCACGGTGTGGGCCGCGGGCGGAGGGACGTGCATGTAGCGCCGTTGCATCCCGAGACAGTCGCGCGCGTCGCCGACGATCTGGGCCTCGGCGAGGGCCTTCTCGCCCCAGCCGCCGGTGACCGCGTAGTCGGCGCAGCCCCGCAGGAAGTTCATCGGCACCGTCGCGAAGGCCCCGCTCGCGCCGCCCTGGAGGAAGAGCACGACGCTCGACGGGTCGATGCCCAGCAGCTCGCGGAGCAGCGCCTCGGCCTCGTTGTGCACGCGCTCGTAGGCAGCGCCGCGATGGCTGTGCTCCATGATCGACATGCCGGTGCCCTCGAAATCGAGCATCTCGTCGCGGGCCTGCTCCAGTACGACCCGGGGCAGCGCCGACGGACCGGCGTTGAAGTTGTGCACGCGTTCACTCATGGCGGCGCCAGCTATAAACCCCACGCCGTTCGGTCACCAGACCGACGTGCGCGCTGGTACGCTGCCGGGCCGTGAACAGACCGCCCAGCGCCGCCCCCGGCG
>CAIMWA010000340.1 GCA_903845045.1 uncultured delta proteobacterium
AAGAGCAACGGGACTGAACCCCGTAAACCCCGGGCGAAACGCCGGCCGCGGGAACGCGCGCGAGGTCCCATGCCCGGCCGTCCGCGGCCGGTACGTTCGCGAAGCGCAGAGCCCGGCCGCTCGTCCGCCGGGCGTGGGCGCTGCGAGCCGTTTCGTCGGGAAGAGTGGGGAAATGATCCGCCCCACCGGGAGCTCGTAGATGTGTAGAAGTGATAGGGCTGAAGCCCACGGCGACGAAGATGCTCGAGCGAAATCGACGCTGAACGTCTCACGGCCCCGCCACGGGAGGCGATGGGCGCCGCGGCGCCGCGCTCACTGCCCCGGCGGCGGCTGCCAGAGCTCGACCTTGTTCCCCTCGGGGTCGATGACCCACGCGAACTTCCCGTACTCCGAATCCTCGATCTTCTCGAGCACGTCGCACCCTTCGCCCTTCAAGACTTCGACCAGCGCGCGAAGGTCCTCGACGCGGTAGTTGATCATGAACGGCGCCGCGCTCGGTGCGAACTGAGTGGAGGCTCGCGGCGCGATGGACCACACCGTGGAGCCGGCGGCCGGCTTGCCGTCGTCATCGGTCCACGGGAAGACGGCGCCGCCCCACACCTGGACGTCGATGCCCAGATGCCGCGCGTACCAGTCCCGCAGCGCGGGTGCGTCCGTGGCCTTGAAGAACACGCCGCCGATGCCAGTCACTCGTTTCATCGGTCCTCTTTCAAACGGCGGAGGTGAACGTATCGAATGGGGCGAAGCCCGAGACGCCATGCGTTCGCGACTTCGGAACCACGAGATCGAAACCCGCCTCGATGGTACCTCGACTCCGAGACTCGCGGTCACACGCCGTGTGTCCGACGCCGAAGGTCGAACCCCGGGGTCCATTCCCCCGCGCCGCCGCGGTGCAGGGCGCGGTAACCTCGCCGCATGCGTCCCGCCCGTCACCTTGCTCTCCTCGTCTTCGCTGCGCTCGCCGCCGCTTGTTCCGCGCGGTCGGGCTTCGGCTCCTTCGGCACCGACGCCGCCGCCGACGAGAGCGTCGCGCCGGTGTCCGATGCGCCGTCCGCCGCGGACGCAGCCCCCGCGGTGGACGGCGCCACGCCCGACGCCGCGACGACGGACCGGCCTGCACCGCCGCTCGACGTGACGGCTCCACCCGACGCCGGTTCGCCGGTGGACGTGCCCGCCGCGCGCGACGTGCCGACCCCGCGCGACGTGGTGTCGCCTCCCGACGTACCGACGGCGTGCGGAGCTTCGGCGCAGGCGTGCTGCGCGGGTTCGCGCTGCAATGCGGGCCTCGCCTGCACCGGGGGCCTGTGCGTGAGCGCGCCGACGTGCACCGCGCTGGCGGCCACGTGTGCGAGCGCCTCGCAGTGCTGTGCGGGGGCCTCGTGCCGGCCGTCGCCGACCAACTCGCTGTGCTGCGCCGAGGCGAACGCGGCGTGCGCGAGCTCGGCGGAGTGCTGCGGACAGATGCTCTGCGCGAGCGGACGATGCGCGTGCCAGGCCGACGGGAGCGTGTGCGCCGCCGACGCGGACTGCTGCGCCGGCCTCGCGTGCCAGTCGGGCACCTGCGCCGCGCGCTGTGCAGCCTCGGGAGCGACCTGCGCGACGCCGGCCGACTGCTGCTCCGGGCTCACCTGCACGTCTGGACGCTGCGTCACGCCGCCGACCTGCGTCGCCGCGGGAGCCGCGTGCACCACCGGCGGCACCGCCTGCTGCACGGGGCTTCTCTGCGCCGGCGGCACCTGCCGCACGACGGCGTGCAACGCCAACGGCACCGCGTGCACGACGGCGTCGCAGTGCTGCAGCAACGCCTGCACCGGCGGCCTCTGCCGATCGACGACGTGCCACGCGACGGCGCTGACCTGCGCGACCGCGGGCGACTGCTGCGCGGGCACCTGCACCTCGGGGACCTGCCGCGCGCCGGTGTGCCTGGGCACCGGGGTCGCGTGCAGCACCAACGACATGTGCTGCTCGGGAACGTGCTCCGGCGGCGTCTGCCGCGTCGCCTCGTGCCTCGCCGATTTCGGCATCTGCGCGGCGACCACGGACTGCTGCGCGGGCACGTGCCTGTCGAACCAGTGCCGCAGCGCGACGTCGTGCCACATCTCCGGCGAGCTCTGCTCGACGGCGGGAGACTGCTGCTCGGGGCTCAACTGCCTCGTCGGCCAATGCACCCGCGCCACCTGCGTCGGGCTCGGAGGCACCTGCACCACCGGAAGCCAGTGCTGCTCGACGAGCTGCGGCGGCGGCATCTGCCGCTCGACGTCGTGCCGCGCCACGGGCATCTCGTGCACCTTCGACTACGACTGCTGCACCGGCGGCTGCGGGGCGTTCATCTGCCGCTGAGCGCGGCGCTGGTCGGGTGGAGCGCGGCGGATTGACGCGACCCGAGTACCACTTCAGTATCACTTCATGCGCACCGAGCTGGTCACGACGCTGAAGCGCCAGGCGACGGAGCTCATCGCCGACGTGGTGCGCGATCGGGAGCCGATCCTGATCACGCAGCACGGCGTTCCGAGCGCGTACCTCGTCGACGTCGAGAGCTACGAGCGGCTGCTGGCGCGCATGCGCATCCTCGACGGCATCGCGCGCGGCGAGGCCGCTGTGGCCGAAGGGCGGACGGTCTCCCACGCCGACGCGAAGGCGCGCCTCGCGCGATGGCTCAAGTAGTCTGGGCCGAGCCGGCGCTCGCCGACCTCGACGCCATCGCCGACTACATCGCCGTCGAGAACCCGCCCGCCGCCTCGGAGTTCGTGCGGCGGGTCTTGGAGCACGTCGGCCAGCTCGAGGCGCACCCCGAGAGCGGCTCGCGCCCGCGGGAGCTTCCGCGCTCCCGCTACCGGCAGATCGTCGAGCCGCCCTGCAGGGTCCTCTACCGCTTCGACGGGACCACGGTCTTCGTGCTGCATGTCTTCCGCGGCGAGCGATCCCTTCGGAGGACCGTGATCGCCGAGCGTGACCCTTCGCGAAGACGCTGAGCGGGCGGGTGATGGCCCGGCGTTCAGCCGGCTGAACGTCCCAGGTGCCGTGCCACGGGCATCTCGTGCACCTTCGACTACGACTGCTGCACCGGCGGCTGCGGGGCGTTCATCTGCCGCTGAGCGCCACGGCGCCGCCGCGCTAGAGGTCGCGGTGGATCCACGCCGGTCCGCCGTAGAGCTCGTGCAGACGGGCATCGCCGCCGCGATAGACGATGCGCACGACGCCGTTCGACGAGACGTACCCTCGCGGGTCATCGGACGTCGGCTGGGCGCCGCGCACCGTCGAGAGGTCGGCGTGGCTCCACGCGCCGCCGGTCGCCGTGAGCACGTGCACGTGATGGTCGACGCCCTGGTAGACGATGCGCGGCGTGCACCCCCCGACGATGGGGTGCGGCGAGCCGAGCGACGGCGCCGCTCCGAGGGACGCCGTGAGGTCGGCGTGCAGCCAGGACGACTCGTCTTGGGTGAGCAGATGCACCGCCCCCTGGATGTCGCGATAGACCACGTTCGCTCTCCCGGCCGCGTCGACGAAGCCCTGCGGATCGGAGTAAGCGTCGGCGTTCGCCGAAGCGGTCACGCTGAGGTCCTGGATCGGGCCCGATCGCGGGACGAGGCGAACGTGGTTGCGGGCATCCCGATAGACGACGGAGGTGGTGCACCCGACGCGAAACCCCGAGGGCGTCCCGTTCGGTGATGCGGCGTCGGCGGTGGCGCGGGTGAGCGCGCGCGTCGTAGTCCCCGTCGGAGCGAGGACGATCTCCTCGACCTGCGACGTGGTGTCGCGATAGACGACCCGCGCGACGCCATCTTCGTCGAGGAACGGCACCGGATCGGACGCGGCGTTCGTGGCCAGCGGCGTGAGCCCCCAGCCGGCGCCGAGTCGTGAGAGTTCATCGACGCCTCCCGCCGTATCGCGAAAGAAGACCTGGAGCCCGGCGTGGGGCCTGGCGCCGCTCGATACCGGAACACCGACCGCGCTCGGATCGCCGGCGAGGACGGCCTCCGTCGAGAGCACCGAGGTCCTCCAGCCTGCGGTGCCCGGCACCTCGTCGAAGAGCGCGACGTGGCCTGTGATGTCACGGTAGAGCACCGCGGCGCCGTCGGCCTCGACGCCGAACGGCGCGCCCGCGGCCACGTGCGGAACGAAGGACCGCACGTTGAAGCCCTCGACGGACATGCCGAGCTGCGCGTGCGCGCCGGCGGTGCACGGCGCGATGTGCGAGGGGTCCTTGCAGGGGTCGTAGGTCTCGCCGTTCACGTTGAGCAGCTGCACGCCGTAGTCCAGGGGGTTCGTCGAGAGCACGGCGTGCGCCGGAAAGCGGTCGACCACGCGCGCACGGATCGCAAGGAGCTGCGCCGGCGACATGCGAAAGTGAACGCGTCCCGGCGCGAAGGGCGCCGTCTGGTAGCCGATGGAGTCGCCCATGCGATCGATCCAGCCGACGGCGCTGAGCCCGGAGCCCGCGAGCGGCATCGTACCGAGGGTCCCCGTCGCGTCGGGGGTGACGTCGTTCGACGTCGCGTTGGACGCCGTGTGCGAATAGAAATTCACCGTGTATGAGAACGTGCACCGCGCGCCGCAGCGCCCGCTCTGGTCGGTGGCGATGAGCTGGAAATAGGCCTGTGCCTGGCCCCTTCCGGTCGAGGCGTCGGTGGCGACGCCGGCGACGAAGGAGACGTCGAGCACATGCGCGAGGCTCGGAAAGATCGGGGCGAAGGGCCCGGTCTGATACCAGCATCCGACGTTGATGGAGCTCGAGCCGGCGTAGGCGACCTCCTCCGGGTCCATGGAGTTCAACCAGAGGCCGACGGTGGTCCCGCGCGCCTCGACGCCGGAGTGACCGAAGGCATCGACCGGACCCCGCTGCGAGTCGGTCACCGGATCGACGCGCGGGAGACCCGTGTACTGCCCCATGACCCAAGAGCCGACGGGCACCATGGGGCGCATCCCGGCGAAGCCGTCGTCGACGAGGTATCGGTTGGTGGCGGGGAACGCCGACGTGACGACTTCGTCGACGGTGGCCGCCGTGACGCTCGGCGCATAGAACGGCAGCGACGGGCGCGCGGCGCCGGCCCACCCGAGGGCCATGCAGTCGAGCGGGCCGAGGGTGGCCGGCGACGACGGCGCGATGCACGTCGGAGCCACGCAGGCCGGCGGGGCGGCGTCGGGGGTCGCGTCCTCGACGACGGCGGGCGCGTCGACGATGGCATCGCGCGGCGCGTCGGCGGTCGCGCCGGCATCGCCCGCGTCGACGCTCGTCGTGGGCGACGCCGTGGACGCGCACGCCGCCAGCGCCGCGAAGGCGAGCACCGCCGACGGCGACATCCCGGATGTTCCAACGCTCGACGCCGAACCCATCGCATCCTCCCGCGCCGCCGACCGCGCGGACCGTAGCCCGACGGGACCACGGGTGTCACCGTCGATGGTAGCGTCGAGGCCGATGGAAGGGCCGACTCAGGGCGTCGCCGACATGGTGGAGGCCTTCCGCAGCGCCCGCACGCGGGTCTCCGCCGGACGGGCCGCGGACGGCACCGCGGTCGTCGTGAAGACCCCGGCGGCGGCGCTCCCCGATGCCGCCGAGATCGCACGGTACCGGCGCGAGCGCGGGTTCCTCGACCTGCTCGCGGGGCCGGGCATTCCGGCGGTCGTCTCGCTCGACGAGCGCGACGGCACGGTGCGCCTCGTCACGCGCGACCGCGGCGGGCGCTCCCTCGCCGCATGGATCGACGGGCGCCGCCTCACCGTCGACGAGGCCCTCGGCGTGCTCGAGGAGGCCGCGGCGATCCTGGCGCGCGTGCACGCCGCCGGGGTCATCCACCGCGACGTGGACCCGGCGAACCTCGTGTGGGCCGGACGCCCCGGAACGCTCGAGCTCGTGGACTTCGGCAACAGCGTCCGCGAGGGCGAGAGCGCGACGCCGGGCCGGCTCGAGGGCACGCTGCGGTACATCGCCCCGGAGGCCACGGGGCGCTCGGGCCATGCGGTCACGTGGCGCGCGGACCTGTACGGTCTCGGGGTCACGGCGTGGCACCTCCTCGTCGGCCGGGCCCCCTTCGAATACGACGACCCGCTCGCCCTCGTACACGCCCACCTCGCGCGCCTGCCCGACGCCCCGCACGACGTCGACGCGACGGTGCCGCCGTGCCTGTCGGCGGTCGTCCAGCACCTGCTCGAGAAGGACCCGGAGCGGCGCTACCAGAGCGCCGAGGGCCTCGCCGCGGACCTCCGACGCTGCCGCGAAGGTCTCGCGCGCGGCGACGGCGCCGCCTTCGACCTCGGCCGCGACGACGTGCCGCCCCGCTTCGCGATCCCCGCTCGGTTGTATGCGCGCGATGCCGACGTCGCGGCGCTCGTGGCGGCCATCGAGGGCACGCGCGGCGGCGGCGTCTCCCTCGCGTGGGTCGAGGGTCCTTCGGGCATCGGCAAGTCGGCGCTCATCGCGGCGCTCTCGGAGCCCGCCCGGCGCCTCGGCGTGCGCATCGTGCGCGGACGCTTCGAATTGCTGGCCCGCGACACCCCGCTGAAGGCCGTGACCGAGGCGTGCGAGGCGCTCCTCGGCGGGGTGCTCGCCCTCGACGAAGGGGCCCTCGCGGAGACGCGGGACCGGCTCCGCAGCGCCCTCGGCGACGCGGCGGCGGTGCTCGCGCGAACGCTGCCGTCGCTCCGCACGCTCCTCGGGGACGCCGCGGCGCCGGAGGTCCTCGGCGGCCAGGCGGCGGCGGTGCGGACGATGCAGGGCCACGCCGCGCTCCTCGGCGCCCTCGCCAGCGCGAGCCACCCCGTCGTGCTGGTCCTCGACGACCTCCAGTGGGCCGACGCGGCGTCCACGGACCTCGTCGAGTTCCTCGTCCACGCGCCGCACCTTCACGGCCTGTTGATCCTCGGCGCATGCCGCGGCGACGAGGTCTTCGGCACGAGCGCGTCGACGCGCATGCGCGAGCGCATCGCCGCGGCCGGCAAGCCGATCACGCGCGTCGAACCCGGCGCCCTCGATGCGGCGAGCACCACGGCGCTCGTGGCCGACGCGTGCCGCTGTCCGCGCGAGGTCGCCGCGCCGCTCGCGGAGGCCCTCCACGTGCGCACCGGCGGCAATCCCTTCTTCGTGCGCACGCTGCTCCAGCAGATGCACGACCGCGGGCTGCTGCGGCGCGACGGGTCCGGCTGGCGGTGGAGCGCCGAGGCGCCGGATCGGCTCGATTTCGCCGCCAACGTCGTCGACGCGGTGCTCGACCGGCTCGTCGAGCTGCCGCAGGAAGCCTCGCACGCGCTGGGCGTCGCCGCGCGCATCGGCCACCGCTTCGACGTGCGGTTCCTCGCCCTCGCGCTGGACCGCGCCGACGCCGACGTCGTCGCGGCGCTGACCCCCGCCGTCGCCGCGGGGCTGCTGCGCCCCGAGAGCGAGGCCTGGGGCCTGCTGGCGTGGGGCGCCGTCGAGGGCGTCGACGCAGGCTGCCGCTTCGTCCACGATCGGGTGCAGGAGGCGGCGCTGCGGCTCCTGCCGGAGGACCAGGCGGGGCCCGTGCATGCCCGCCTCGCGCGGCTTTTGACCCGCGACCGTGCGCCGACGGGCAAGGCGCTCTTCGAGGCGCTCGAGCACCACCGCGCCTCGATGGCGTTGCTCGCCGACGAGGAGCGGCTGCCCGTCGCGCGGCTGGCCCTCGCCGGCTCCGCCGAGGCCTCGCGGAGCGCCGCGTTCGACGTGGCCCTGCGGGTGTGCGAGCTGGGCCTCGAGGTCGCCGGTCGCCGCGATGCCGCGCTCTGGGAGTCGCTGTGCGTGCGCGCCGTCGAGATCGCCGATGCGTCGGCGAACGACGCGGCCGTGGAGCGTCACGGCGCAGCGCTCATCGCCGGCGCCTCGACGGTCGCGGCGACGGCGCCCGCGTACGTCGCGCGGATCCGGTCGCTCACGCGCGCCGAGCGCTACGCCGAGGCCATCGACACCGCGAACGCGTTCCTCGGTCGACTGGGCCAGCGCGTGGAGACGCGGCTGCGTCCGCTGCTCGTGGCCGAGAAGCTCGCGCGGGTGCTCTGGGCGGTCCGCGGACGCACGCCCGAGGCGCTCGTCGACGGCCCCGAGGCCACGGACCCCACGCACGTCGCCGCGGTGAGCGTCCGCATCGCCACCGCCATGGCGGTCGCGACGGCGTTCCCCGAGGCCGTTCCGCTAGACATCCTCACCGCGATGGAGGACCTGCTGCTTCGCGGCGCGACCGCCGAAGGCCTCTTCGCGTGGACCGGCTGGGCGATGCTCATCGCGGAGGTGCAGCACCGCCCGGAGCTCGGAGCGCGGTACTGCGAGCTCGCGATGGCGCGCGCCGAGCGCATGGGCGCGCGGGCGGTCTGGGCCACCATCGCCAACGTCTCGTACTCGTGCCTGCAGCACTGGTTCCTGCCGCTGCCCGAGGTGGCGCTGGCGCTCGGGCGCACGCGGGAGCGCGCGCTGGAGTCCGGCGACTCGGGCATGGCGCTGCTGGTCAGCGGGCTCGAGAACCAGATCGCGCTGTACGTCGGCAGGCCGCTGGCCGACGTGGACGTCGCGACGCGGCAGACCATCGACCTGCTGCGGCAGTACCGGGTGGCGAACGTGGTCTCGTCGCTCATCGAGTTCCGCGACGTCATCGCGACGCTTCGCTCGGCGCGGGAGCACACGCCGCTCCCGGCGCCGGCCTCGCCCGGCGGCGCCTTCGGCGAGCTGAACCACTGCACCATGGGCCTGCTGCTCGCGATGTTCCTCGGCGACCGCCTCGCGGGCTGGCGGGCCGCACGGGAGGTTCCGGCGAGCCTCGCGACGCCGCTGCGATCGCCGTCGCACTTCGTCTGGTGGACGTACCGCGCCGTGGCGTTGTTGCGCGCCGCCGCGGCCGGACACCTCGCGGCCTCGGAGGCCCGGTCCTTGGTGCGACCGGGTCGGGCGCTGCTGGAGCGGTGGGCCAAGGCGGTCCCGGGGCGGCGGTATCGCGTCGTCTGGATCGACGCGGCCGATGCTGTGCTGCGGGGCCGGCACGCCGAGGCCCTGGCGCTCTACGAGAAGGCCATGGACCTCGCCCGCGGCCTCGGCGTCGTCCACGACGCGGCGCTCCTCGCGGAGCACGCGGCGGAGGTGGCCGAAGCGTCGGCGCGGCCCCGGCTGCGCAGCGTCTTCATCGACGAGGCCATCGCCGGGTACCGCCAGTGGGGCGCGCTCGGAAAGGCGGCCGCGCTCGCCGCCACGCTCCCCGCGCGGGCGTCCGGGATCTCGGTCTCGGCGACGACGGGGCCGGTGGGCGACCTCGACCTCGAGGCGCTGTTCCGCGCGTCCGTGGCGCTCGCCAGCGAGATCCGCCTGGACCGGCTCCTCGCCGAGGTCGTCGCCGTGACGATGCAGAACGCCGGCGCGACGCGCGGCTTCGTCGTGAGCGAGCGCGAGGGAGCGCTGGTCGTGGAGGTCGGTCGCAGCGCCGACGGCGCGGAGCTGGTCGCGCCGGGCACCCCCCTCGCGGCGGTGCACGCGCTCGCGACGACGGTGGTTCGCTACGTCGCCCGCACCGGCGAGCAGCTCGTGCTGGCCGACGGGGCGGCGGACCCGCGCTTCGCGGCGGACCCGTACCTCCAGGACGGAGCCCATCCGTCGGTGCTGTGTGCGCCGCTCACGCACAAGGGCCGCCGCGCGGGGCTCATCTACCTCGAGAACGACCTCGTCTCCGGGAGCTTCACCTCCGACCGGCTTCGCACCGTGCACGTGCTCGCGGCGCAGGCGGCGGTGTCCATCCAGAACGCGATCCTCGTCGACACGCTGGAGGCCAAGGTCGAGGAGCGAACCCGTGCGCTGCAGCAGTCCCTGGCGCAGACCCGCGCCCAGCACCAGCAGCTCGCGGCCTCGCAGGAGGCCCTGATCCAGAGCGAGAAGATGGCCGCGCTGGGCCAGCTGGTGGCGGGCGTCGCGCACGAGCTCAACACGCCGCTGGGCGCCATCCGGGCGTCCGCGGACAACCTGACGAGCGCCGTCGAGTCCGTCCTCCAGGGGCTCCTCGAGCTGCTGGCCGAGACGCCCGCGCCGCGCCGCGAGGAGTGGGTCGCGCTGGTGCGCCGCGCGGCGTCCCGGAGCGCCCCACGCACTTCGCGTGAGGAGCGCGCCACGCAGCGTCGCGTCGCCGCGCAGCTCGCCGCGACGGGCGTCGAGGACGCGGCGTCCCTCTCGGCGATGCTGACGGAGATCGGCCTCGGCGGCGACGACACGGCGGGCGCGCTGCCCTCGCCGGAGCTGCTGCGCATGGACCGTCGCGACGAGCTGCTGCGCGGGGCCTACGACGTGACGTCCATCGTGCGCAACGGCAGGAACATCCGCACGGCGGCGGACCGCGCGGCGAAGATCGTCTTCGCCCTGAAGAGCTACGCGCACCCCGGCGGCGCCGACGGCGAGAGCACCCGCGGCGCGCTGGCCGACGACCTCGACACGGTGCTCACGCTCTACGAGAACCAGATCAAGCACCACGTCGACCTCGTGCGCGACTACGAGGATCCCGGCGTCGTCCTCGGGCGCCACGACGCGCTGAACCAGGTGTGGACCAACCTGGTGCACAACGCGCTCCAGGCCATGGACCACAAGGGCCGCCTCGAGGTGTCGGTGCGCCGCGACGGCGACGACGCGCTGGTCTCCGTCATCGACAGCGGGCCCGGCATCGCCGCGTCGCAGCTCGATCGCATCTTCGAGCCGTTCTTCACGACGAAGGCGGCGGGCGAAGGCAGCGGGCTCGGCCTCTCGATCTGCCGCGACATCGTCGAGAAGCACGGCGGTCGCATCGAGGTCGCGAGCGTTCCCGGTCGCACGCGCTTCACCGTGCGGCTGCCGCGCGTGCCGAGACCGGCGCCGGAGTGAACTCGCCCGCGGTTGTTCGCGCGGCGGAGAAGCGGTACGGTCGCGGGGCGTCCGGGTGGCCGCGCGACACCGTGAACGACGACGTGTGCCAGCTCCCTCGCCGCTGCCTTCGACGGACCCGCGGGTCCCGTCGGCGCCGCGACGTCGCGCGGTCCGCGGCGCCCGGACGGGGCCGACGGTGAGCGATCGGCCGACCCTGCTCTGCGTCGACGACGAGCCGACGGTGCTCGCGAGCCTGAAGGAGCAGTTCCGCCGCCTCTTCGACGGGCGCTTTCGCGTCGAGGTCGCGCAGGACGCCGCCGAGGCCCTCGAGGTCATCGCGGAGCTCGAGCACGACGGCCACGACCTCGCGGTGATCGTCAGCGACCACATCATGCCCGGCGTGAAGGGCGACGAGCTGCTCATCCAGGTGCACGCGCGGCTGCCCCGCACGCGCAAGATCCTGCTGACGGGCCAGGCCGGCCTCGACGCCGTCGCCAACGTCGTGAACCACGGGGCGCTCTACCGCTACATCGCGAAGCCCTGGCAGCGCGACGACCTCGAGCTGACGATCCAGGAGGCCGTGCGCAGCTACCTGCAGGAGCTCGAGGTGGAGCGCCAGCGGCAGGAGATCCTCGACGGCCACGCGGCGGCGCGGCGCTTCGTGCCCTTCGAATTCCTACGGCTGCTCGGCCGCCAGCGCCTCGGCGAGGTCACGCTGCACGACCACGTCGAGCAGCAGCTCAGCATCTTCTTCTCGGACATCCGCTCGTACACGACCCTCGTCGAGGGACGGACGCCGAAGCAGAACTTCGATTTCATCAACGAGTACCTCGGCTTCATGGAGCCCGCGATCCTCGACGAGGGCGGCTTCATCGACAGCTTCATGGGCGACGGCATCATGGCGCTCTTCGAGGGCGGCGGAGACCGCGTGGTGCGCGCCGGCATCGCGTCGCTGCGCGCCCTCGACCGCTTCAACGCCGTGCGCGTCGCGCGCGGCGAGCCGGCGATCCGCATCGGCATCGGGATCAACAGCGGCCCGCTGATGCTCGGCGTCATCGGCGGCAAGGAGCGCCTCAACGCCGGCGTCATCGGCGATCCGGTCAACACGGCGGCGCGCCTCGAGACGTTCTCGAAGCAGGTCGGCGCGTCGATGCTCGTGAGCGAAGACACCGTCGCGCGCCTCGATGACCCCGGCGCCTACGCGCTGCGTCCGGTGGACCACGTGCGCTTGAAGGGCAAGAGCCGCCCGGTGCGCGTCTACGAGGTGCTCGACGCGCTTCCCGACGCCGAGCGAGCGCGCAAGCTCGCGACCCGCGACGACCTCGCCGCCGCCCGCGCGGCGATGGCCGACGGCGACCTCGGCGCGGCGCTCGCGCACCTGGCGTCGGCAAGGGACCTCGACGCGGTGGACCCGGTGATCACCCGGGCCCTCGCCCGCTGCCGCGCGTTCATCGCCGGCGGCGTGCCCGAAGGCTGGGACGGCGTGACCGACCTCGAGGACAAGTGAGCCCCTCTTCCGCGGAGTTGCGCCCATGAACGCTCGCCAGGCGGTGCTCCTCGTCGACGACGAGCAGCTCATCCTCGACAGCCTTCGCCTGCAGATCCGCCGGATGGGCGGCGGCGACCTCGCCATCGAGTGCGCCAACGGCGTGTCCGAGGCGTGGGAGGTGCTCGACGAGCTCCAGGGCGACGGCGTGGCGGTGGTGCTCGTCATCTCCGACTGGTTGATGCCGAACACCCGGGGCGATGCGTTCCTCGAGGCGCTCAAGGCGCGCTTCCCGGGCATCCGTCGCGTGATGCTCACGGGACAGGCCGACGCCGACGCGCTCGAGCGGGTGCGCGCCCGCGATCTCGTCGACCGGCTGCTCCTCAAGCCGTGGTCCGATCACGACCTGGCGCAGGTGCTCGCGCTCGTACGGAACGACGCCTGACCGCGCGGAAGGGGACGTGCGCGTGAACGAGTCACGGGTCTCCGGCGAGCGCCTCGGCTTCGCCGCCGTGGTCGCGTTGCTGCTGGGCCCGGTCCTCGCGCAGGGAGCCTGGCGTCCGTGGGTGCACGCGGTCGGAGGCGCGGGCCGCGCGGCGAACGTCACCGGCGCGGCGCTGGTCCTCGCTACCTTCCTCGCGGGAGCGCAGCGGTCGCCTTCCCTTCGAGCGCCACGTCGCGCTCGCGCTGACGACGGTCCTGTCGATGGCGCGGGTCAGCGTCTTCGTCGGTGACGCGTCGCGGGTCGATCGGCAGGCGCTCCCCGGCGTGGCGTTCCTCGAGACCCACAGCTGCCTGACGGCGTACGTGCGCGCCGAGGCCCTGGGCCGCCGGCACGTCGCCAACCTCTACGACACCCGCTGGTGGTCCGGATCGCACGGGCTTCCGCCTCGGGCGCCCGGCGAGGTCGATCCGTACCGGCCGTTCACCCTCGACTACTTCGCCTATCCGCCGCCGTTCCTGCTGGCGATGCTGCCGCTGGTGCCGCTCGACGGCGACTACGCGGCGCAGCGGGCGCTCTGGTTCGGGCTCAACGCAATGCTCTTCGCCGTGGGCCTCGGCGTCGTCGCGCGGTGGACCGACGGTCCCCACGGTCACCGCACGTGGCTGCTCGCGCCGCTCCTCTTCGGCAGCCTGCCGATGCTCGTGACGCTGCAGGTGGGCAATTTCCAGATCGCCGTCGTCGTGCTCGCGGTGCTGGCGATGGTGGCCTTCGACTCCGAACGACCAAGGACCGGCGGGGCGTTGCTCGCCTTCGCGGCGCTCTCGAAGCTCTCGCCGGCGGTGCTGGGCCTCGTGCTCCTCGCGCAGCGCCGCTGGCGCCACGCGGCGTACACGGCCGGCTTCGGCGCGCTCTTCGTCGCCCTCTCGGCGCTCGCCACGGGCACGGACCCGCTCGTCTCGTTCGTGCGCTACGCGCTCCCGCGCATCCGCTCCGGCGAGGCCTTCGCGTTCCTCGACGACGACCTCTTCAGCGTGTTCACGAACCTCTCCCCGTTCGGCGTGCCGTTCAAGCTGCAGCTCCTCGGCGTGCACGTCGCGGATCCGTGGTCCGCGGCCCGGCGCATCGGCCATGGCTACGCGGCGGCGCTGGTGATCTTCCTGGGGTTCACGATGCGAAGCGCGGCGCCCGATCGCGGGACGCGGGCGGTGACGTGGATGTCGCTGCTCGTCCTCGCGTCGTTGCAGAGCCCCTTCGCGCCGGGCTACGTGAGCATGGGCGCGCTCTGGGCCATCACGTTGCTGGCGACAGAGGTGCGGCGACTGCGCGGCGCCGCGACGCTCGCGCTGGCCTGGGTGGGGATCGCCGCGTTCGTGCACTTCCGCGATGTCCGCATGCTGGGCGTCGAGAGCCTCGTGCAGAGCGCGCTGGTGGTCGTGGTGCCGGGGACCCTCGTGCTTCGCGCCGCGCGGCGACGCGCCGCTTGACGTCGCGCCGAGGGGTCCGCTTTCCGGCCACCTCCTGGCCGGGTCGCGCGCGTTCCGGGTGTGGCAGAAGCGGTGTTCGACGGGGCGACCGGATCATGACCAGGGAGCGAACCTCAGAGGCCGGACACGCTCCCGATACCGTCATCGGCGGGAAATACAGGCTCGTACGGATGCTCGGCCGCGGCGGCATGGGCGCCGTCTACGAGGCGGAGAACACCTGGACGCAGCGTCGCGTCGCGCTGAAGGTGATGCGCGCAAGCGTCGCCGACGACGAGGTGTTCGTGCGCCGCTTCATGCAGGAGGCGCGCACCGCTTCGCAGCTGCAGCATCCGAACATCGTCGACGTGCTCGACATGGGCCAGGACGCGACGACCGGAGAGATCTTCATCGTCCAGGAATTCCTCTCCGGGCGCGACCTCGGTCGCCTCCTCGCGGAGCGCGGGACGCTGTCCGTGCGCGAGGCCTTCGACGTGATGGTTCCGGTGATGGAGGCGCTCGTCGCGGCGCACGCCCGGGGCATCGTTCACCGCGATCTGAAGCCCGAGAACATCTTCCTCGCGGAGACGGCGAAGGGCGTGGTTCCGACGCTCATCGATTTCGGCATCGCGAAGGTGGTCGTCGACGACGCTTCGTTGCAGCAGACCGGCACCGGGGTGCTCCTGGGCACGCCGGACTACATGTCCCCGGAGCAGGCCCGCGGAGAGTCGGCACTCGATGGTCGCAGCGACGTCTGGGCCCTCGGGGTGGTGCTCTACGAGCTGCTCTCGGGCAAGAAGCCCTACACGGCGGCAAACGCGAACGCCCTCATCGCCAAGATCATCTACGAAGCCCCGACGCCGCTCGACGTGGTCGCGCCGCAGCTCTCGCCCGCGGTGGTCGACCTCGTCATGCGCGCCGTGCGACCCGCGCTCGCCGAGCGCCATGCGACGATGCAGGCGTTCCTCGACGCGCTGCGCGCCACCGACGCGCGGACCGTCGATGCGAGCGCGCCGGCGCCCGTCGTTCGCGCCGCCGCGGCGCCCCCCCTCGGCGCGGGGCAGCACGCGACCGCGGCCACTGCGGAGACCTTCGCCCCCGTCGCGACGAACAGCATCGTCGAAGGCCGTCGGTCGAAGCGCTCCTTGGCCCTCGCCGCGTTCGTCTTCGCCGGTGCGTCGGTCGGCGCCCTCGTGGCGTTGCGGTCGTCCGCAGGAGCGGAGCACGCCGCCGCGTCGCTGTCCGCGCCCGTCGAAGCGCCCGTGACCATCGTGCGACCGGCCGCGCCCGTGGTGTCTGCGGCGGCCGCCTCGGTGCTCGCGCCGATGACCACCGACGCGGGTCCGCCGGTCGTCGCGACACCGGCCCCCGCGCAGCCCGCGCCGCCCGTGGCGCCCGCCGGCCGACGTCGAGGACCGGCCCGTCGCGGCGCGCATGGATCCACCGACTTCGCCACTCCGATCTCCGGCGCGCCCACCATTCCTCTCGACTGAGGCAGCTTGTCGTACCGCGCCACACGCATCGTCACCGCCGTGCTCGCGTGGTCCCTCGCCGGGACCGCCGCGTTCGCGCAGTCGAACGTCGCCGAGCTCGCGTCGCGCCGGCTGCTGCTGGAGCGCGCCGAGGCTGCGCGCAATGCCGGCGACCACGCCGCTGCGCTCGACGCTGCGACGCGTGCCGGTCAGATCGAGATGTCGCCGTCGGTGCGGCTCTTCATCGTCGAAGAGCTCGAGCACCTCGGGCGGCTGGCCGAGGCGTTCGGCGCGGCGGACCTGTGCCTTCGAGAGGTCGAGACGAACACCGCCGCGCGCAACCGCGACGCCGTTCGCGAGCGCTGCCGCGCCATGCAGGCGGGACTTCGGGCGCGCGTCGGCCAGGTCGTCGTGTCGGTGCCCTCGCCGGCGCCTGCGCAGCTCCGCGTCGTCATCGGCGGCGCGGCGCTGAACCCGGCGCTCTTCGGCGTGCCGATGATCGTGACGCCGGGCGACGTCGAGGTCGCTGCGACCGCCGCGGCGCGGGTGCCGTGGAGGACGACGGTGCGCGTCGTCGCCGGTGCCACGGTGCCCGTGCGCGTCGAGCTCCCCGAGGCCGCCGTCGAGGCACCGCCGGTCGCCGTCGCCGCACCCGACACGCCGTCGCGCCCGATCCCGCCGCAAGCGACCGCCCCCGCGCCCGCGTCGCACGGCGGCACCCAGCGAGCGCTCGCGTGGTCCAGCGCCGGCGGTGCGTTGCTCTTCGTCGGAGGAGGCGTGGCGGCGGTGCTCGTGGAGCGCGGCGCGACGAACTTCCTCCTCGACGCGACGAACAACTGCCGCGGTACGCGCGACGCGCTCACCGGAACCTGCCGTGACCACGCGAACACCGAGGGACTCGGACAGGCGCTGGCCATCGCGGGCTTCGTCACCGGCGGCGTGCTCGCGGCGACCTCGGTGGTGCTCTTCCTGACGGCGCCGCGCTCGCGGGCGGCGGTGGCCTCGAGGGTGTTGTGCGGCCTCGCGACGGGCATGACCGGCGCCGAGTGCGCGTGGAGGTTCTGATGCGAGCCCGGCGGATCTCGATGCTGGCGGCTGCCGCGTTCTTCGCCGGAGCGTGCGCGCGACCCGACCTCCTGCCGTACCTCGACGCCGCGGCCGACGCCGCGGACGCTCCGATGCTCGACGCCCGCGACGCACCGGCTACCGACGTGCCCGCCGTCCCCGATGTGCCGGACGTCGCACTGCTCGACGTGACGGACGCGGCGTCCGCGGACGTTGCCGACGTCGCCGACGTGCAAGGCGCCGACGCGCCCGACGTACGCGACGTCCCTGCCGTCGTCGACGCTGGCGTCGACGCACCGGTGGTCGCCGACGTGCTCCTCGACGTCGCGCGCGACGCCGGCGACGCACCCGACGTTGTGGACGTTCCCGACGTGCCGAACGCTCCGGACGTCGTGTGTGCGTCGGGGCTGACCGCATGCTCCGGCGTGTGCGTGCCGACGTCCACGAATCCGCTCAACTGTGGGAGCTGCGGCAACGCCTGCGACGGCGCCCATGCGTGCCGCGCGGGAAGCTGCGCCATGCTGACGTGTCCGCCCGGCATGGCGCTGATCCCGGCCGCGACGTTCCAGATGGGCGACCCGATGAGCGATGACACCTATGCACGCCCGGTGCATCCGGTGCAGCTCTCGGCATACTGCATCGACCTGCACGAGGTCACCGTCGCGGACTACCGCGGCTGCCCGAGCGCGACGTGCACGACGCCGCGCACCGGAACGTCTTGCAACAACGGGGTCGCCGGACGCGACAATCATCCGGTGAATTGCGTGAATTGGGCGCAGGGCGACGCGTACTGCCGTTGGCGTGGAGCCCACCTGCCGACGGAGGCGCAGTGGGAGTTCGCGGCGCGCTCGACGGACGCACGAACCTACCCGTGGGGTAATCCTCTCCCGACGAACCAGCTCTGTTGGATGAGCGCTACGACGTGCCCTGTGGGTTCGTTTCCGGCAGGAAACTCCGCGTACGGCGTTGCGGACATGGCCGGCAACGTCTGCGAGTGGGTGGCCGACTGGTGGTCGTCCTATGCGGCGAGCACCGTTCCGCTCGTCGACCCGACGGGGCCCACCAGCAGCTCCGTCCGGCCGGTCCGCGGCGGCGCCTTCAGCTACACCACCGAGAGCGATCTGCGCTCGTCGTGGCGCGAGGCCTCGGATCCGACGAACACGAACCCCACCCTCGGCTTCCGCTGCGCGCGCGACCCGATGTGACGCCGCTGGCCGCGGTCGCTGCGGGCATTCCGAACTCCCTCAGCGGCCACCCCGGTACGGCCCGGCGCCCGGCGGCCCGAACGGCATTCCTGCGGCGAGCGCCTCGGCCGGCTCGCACGCGGCCTTGAGGAACTCCTCCGCCGTCGCGAACCTCGCATCGGGCGACTTCATCAGACAACGCGAGATCGCCGCCCGCATCCTCGGCGAGGCGGTCTGCGGCGACGCCGGCGTCGACCACGGTCTCGGCTCGCCCGTGAGGTGGCATTTCGCCCACTCCCACGCCGTGGTCGCCGCGTACGGGCTGCGTCCTTCGAACATCTCATAGGCCACCAGCGCCAGCGCGTAGAGGTCCGAGCGCGCGTTGGCCTTCGCGCCGGTGAAGCGCTCGGGAGCCATGTACGGCGGGGTCCCGAGCACCGTGCCGCCCTCATCGCCGGCGCGCGACGCCAGCAGCGAGGCGAAGAGTCCGACATTCAACAGCCAACCGCTGTTGATGAAAGACGAGCTGTCCGCACACAGCACCGTCTCGGGCTTCACGTCACCATGGATCAGCCCGACGGAGTGCAGCGCCCCGAGCGCGCGGGCGATCTGCTCGACGATGCGCGACGCGTCGCTCGGGTGCAGGGGACCGCGGGCCACCGCCGCCGCGAGGGTGAGCCCGAAGTGCCACGCTCCGACCCACGTCACGGCGCCGTCGGCGAGCGTGCCGAAGTCGAGCTGCGGCTGCGCGTGCGTGTGCGAGAACGATCGGAACCGCTGCATTTCGAGGTGAAATCGATCGCGCTCGAGGGGCGTGCGAAACAGCGCGTCGTGGAGGACGCTGAGGGTCACGGTGTGGCCGTCGCCGTCCAGGGCGAGCCACGTGAGCCCGAGGCCGTCGTCGCCCATCTCCTTCGTGAGGCGGTAGCGGTCGAGCACCCAGACGCCCGGACGCAGGCCGCCACGCGTCGTGCGCCCGCAGGACGAACACGCGGCCGGACCCAACGACGCGGTGCATGCCGTGCAACGTGAGCTGTTCATCGGTGCTGCGAGGATACCCCGGGCACCGCACGACGGAGGCTTCACCGATGCGTCGCCGCGCCTTGACAGCCGATGCTTCGCAGGAGCAACTCGCGTCGCAGGCATCCAGTGTCGCCCACGTCCCGACGCCTCGCGTTGCTCACGCTCCTCGGCTTCGTCGACGCGGCATGCTCCGGTCACCTCGGCGCATCGGGTGACGGCGGCTCCTCGCGCGACGTCGTGTCGTCACCGGACGTGTCCGGCGGAGACGCGACGGCGGCCGGCGGACTCGCTGCCTACCTGACGCGCGCGCAGTTCGAGGCGATGTTTCCGCACCGGGCGGACAGCGCGTGCTCCGGGGCGTATTTCACCTACGACGCCTTCGTCGCAGCGACGCGCGCGTTTCCCGCGTTCCTCGCCGAAGGCACCGACGACCAACGGCGCCGCGAGCTCGCCGCGCTCCTTGCGAACGTCGCGCACGAGACCACCGGCGGATGGGCCACCGCGCCGGGCGGCCCCGAGGCGTGGGGGCTGTGCTTCCGCGAAGAGGTGGGCTGCGCGACGGCGGCACCTCCCGCTTGTGCATACTGCTCCCCGTCGACCGAGTGGCCCTGCGCGCCGGGGCAGCGCTACTACGGCCGCGGTCCCCTGCAGCTCAGCTACAACTTCAACTACGGCCCTGCGGGAAGGGCCCTCGGCGTCGACCTTCTCGCGCACCCCGACCTCGTCGCCACCGACGGCACCGTGGCGTTCGAGACCGCGCTCTGGTTCTGGATGACCGCCCAGGCCCCGAAGCCCTCGTGCCACGACGCGATGACCGGCCACTGGACGCCCGACGCGACGGACCTCGCGGCGGGGCGGCGACCCGGCTTCGGCGAGACCGTCGACATCATCAACGGCGGCATCGAGTGCGGATACACCGTCGCCGCTCCGCCGCGTCCCGCCTCGTCCAACGTGCAGGATCGACTGCGCTTCTACGCCGCGTTCACGGCACAGTTCGGCGTGTCCGAAGGCGACGCCGTCGACTGCGGAACGATGCGTCCGTACTGATCGCCACCACCCCGGGGAACGCCGTGCGATGATGCGTCCTCCCGCCGTGCGCATGCTCCTCCCGCTCGTGGCCCTCGCGGCCGTGTCGTGCCTCGAAGACCCCCTCGAGGCGACGCGCGACGCGTCCCGCGACACCGCGACGACGGACCTCGCCGCCGCCGACCTCCCGACGGACCGCCCCGCCGCGCAGGACGCGCCCGACGCGACCGTCGATGCATCCCTCGATGTCGCCGCCGACACCGCCGTCGATGCCGTCGCCGTCGATCGCTCCAGCGGCGACGTCACCCCCGACGCGCCCGTCGACGTGCCGCGCGACGCCGGCGATGCGGGGTTCTTCGGTTCGTCGCGCTGCGCCGATGCGGGCCTCGCGCTGTGCGAGGACTTCGAGGCCGACGCGGGCTTCGACCACACGCTGTGGAGTTCCTTCGCGTCCAACGGCACCCTCGTCGTCGACACCGTGCGCGCGGCGCGGGGCACCCACGCGCTGCACATCCACACCCACGCCCCGGCGGTCGACGGGGGCGCCGGCGCGAACGTCGGACTCCGTGCGGTGCGAGGCTTTCCGCCGCCGGGCGACACGTACTTCGGGCGGGCTTTCGTGTGGATGGCCGTGAACTCCCCGACGACGCACGCGACGCTCTTCGAGTCCGGCGGCACGCTCGACGGCGGCGTCAGCGTCTCGCAGCGCTTCAGCGTGTCGTCGCAGCACATCGAGGCGAGCTACGACACGTCGCCGCGCCCCCCGACCACCGACTACTCGCGCCGCTCGGCGATGGCCATGCCGCTCGACCGCTGGGCGTGCGTCGAGTGGCAATTCAAGGGCGACACCAACGAGCTGCACTTCTGGGTCGACGGCGTCGAGCTCGCCGACACCGCAGTGCTCGGCTCCCGCGTCCCCGCGTGGATCGCCCCGGCGTGGACCCGCGTGAACCTCGGCCTGCAGCTCTACCGCCCGGACATCGTCAGCGACTTCGACCTCTGGCTCGACGAGGTCGCCATCGACACCGCGCGCATCGGCTGCTTTCGCTGAGCTCCGCTCACCGCCGCCACGCCACCCCCAAGAGCCCCGTGACGTACTGGTCCACGGCGCCGCTCACGGCGCGCGCGTCGCCCGCCGCCGGGTGCATGTCGCTGAAGTAGCGGCGGTACTCCGCGCCGAAGCGCAGCTCGACGCCACCCGCGACGGCCACCGCCACGCCCGCCGCGAAGTCCGCCGCCGCCGTCGTGAGCCGCGGGAAGTAGATCCGCGGTGCGTCGCCGACGGAGAGCACCGCGAGGTACGCCGCGCGGGCGGTGAACGCCACGCGAGCGGTGACGGCGATGCGCGCGCTCGCACCGATTCGAAGCGACTGCGTGCCCACGTTGGGAACGCCGGCGTCGAGGCCCGGGGTGCTGCGCCCGAGGGTGAAGCGCTGCGCGACGTAGCCGACATCGAGCCCGACGTCCGGGAGCGATGCCGGGAGACGCACGCGCAGCCCCGCGCCGTAGGTCCATGCGCGCACGGGCACGGCCTGACCATCGACGCCGAGGGAGTCCGGCGCGGCCACGTAGAGCGCCTCGGCGGTCACGCCGAACATCGACGCCACGCGACCGCGGAGGAGCGCGCCCGGGTAGAACGCCGCGCGGCCGTAGACCCCCGGCGCCGCCGAGAGGTCGTAGCCGTTCATCTGGTGCGCGACGTCGTCCTGGTACGCGAGATGCCGACCGACCACCGCCGCGCCGGCCTCGACGTCGACGAACGCCGCCCGATCTTCGGCGCGCGCCGCAGTGGACGCGACGACCATCGACGCGGCGATGCACGCCGCGAGCACCGACGAGACCCTCACGCCGTGCTCACCGCGCCGAGGTTCGCGAGGGGCTGCGTGCCCTCGAGGCCGAAGCTCGTCGCGCCCACGCCGAGGGCGTGGAGCATCGCGAGGTAGAGGTTCGCAATGGGCTGCTCGGTGTCGTAGCGAACGTGCCGCCCGGGATCGAGCTGGCCCCCGCAGCGCCCCGCGAGCAGCGCCGGGAGCTGGTAGTGCCAGTGCCCGTTGCCGTCGGCGATCTCGCTCGAGAACAGCGCCGCCGTGTGGTCGAGGAGCGTGCTCCCGTCGGCTTCGCGGAGCCCCTGCAACAGCCCCACGAAGGAGGCGAACTGCTGCACCTCCCAGGTGCCGATCATCTGCAGCTTCGCGAGCTTCGCCGGGTCGCCCATGTGGTGGCTCAGCTCGTGGTGCGCGCCGTTGGCGCCGATGAACGTGTAGTCGCGGTTGCTCCCGGCGTTGCCCAGCATGAACGTCGCCACGCGCGTCACGTCGCAGTGCAGCGCCATCGCCATGAGCTGGTTCATCACCGCGACGGTGTCGGCGTACGCGAGGCCATCCATGGGCCGCGGGGGTGCACCGCAGGACACCGAGCGTCCCATGGAGCCGACGCGCCCCTCGAGCTCGCGCACGGCGGTGAGGTACTCGTCGAGCTTCTGGCGATCGGTGCGTCCGAGCCGCGGCGCGAGGCTCTGCGCGCTGCCGGTCACGTAGTCGAGCACGCTCGTGCGGTGGGCCTGGCGGCGCGCGCGGTCGGCGTCGCTCTCGCCCACGGCGAAGAGCCGGTCGAAGATCGCGCGGGGGTTCGTGAGCTTCGGAAGCGGCGTCGTCGCGTCGGCCCAGGAGATGTTCCGCGCATACGCGCACGAGTAACCCGAGTCGCAGCCGCCGGTGGGCGCGCCGCCGTCGACGCCGAGCTGCAGCGACGGAACCACGGACCCCATGCCGATGCCCGCCGCGGCGACCTGGTCCACGGACACGCCGTTCTGGATGCCCGCACCCTCGGTCTTCGTGATGCGCGCCGCCGTGAGGAACGACCCGGTGCCCCGCGCGTGATCGCCGGCGCCGTCGTTGGAGCCCATGTACGCGGCCTGCGCGGGGCGGTTCGCGAGGTTGCTGAGCACGAGCACCTCGGAGCGCACCGGCGCGAGGGGCATCAACATCGGCGAAAGCGCGTAGTCGGCGCCGGTGGTCGTCGGCGTCCACGCATCCGAGGTGGAGCCGTTGATGCCGCAGGGCACGTACCAGATCACCATGCGCCGCGGGATCGTTCCGCCGCCGGCGTGCGCGGGCCGTCGCGGCAAGAGGCACTCGAGGAGCGGGATCGAGAGCGCGACGCCCGCGGCGCCGAGCAGCCTGCGTCGTGTGAGGTGCATGGCCATCAGTGGCCTCCCGGGATCTCGCCGCGGCGATGGGTGAACGCTTCGCTGAGCACGATGCCCGTCACGAGGTCGGGCAGTCGCAGCCCCGCCGCGGACCAGTCGCGCGCGAGGCCGTCGAGGGTGCGCGTGTCGTAGTCCTCCGGTCCGCGGCCGAGGGCGTAGGTGAACCACTGCTGCGCGACGCAGCGCGGAAGCCGCGGGTCCTGCGCGAGCAGCGCTGCGAGCGGGGCGGCGCCGTCGAAGGCGCGCGTGGTGCCGGGCAGCGTGCCCGTGGTGTCGATGGCGAAGCCCGAGTCCGTGTCGCGCCACGCGCCCACGGCGTCGAAGTGCTCGAAGGCGAAGCCGAGGGGGTCCATCTGCGCGTGGCAGCTCGCGCAGACGGGGCTCGCGCGGTGCGCCTCGAAGCGCTGGCGCAGCGACCCCGTGGGCATCGTCTCCGTCGGGAGCGGCGGAACGTCGGGCGGCGGCGGCGGCGGCGGCTGGCACAGGAGCTGGTTGAGCACCCACTGCCCGCGGCGCACCGGCGACGTGCGGTCCGCGTGGCTGTTCACGAGCAGCAGCGAAGCCTGCGTGAGAAGCCCCCCGCGGCGCGATCCCGCGAGCGAGGCGCGGCGCAGCCCGGTGCCCGGCGCGGTGATGCCGTAGTAGCGCGCGAGGGCGTCGTCGACGTAGGTGAAGTCGGCGGTGAGGAACCGATCCATGGCCACCTCGCCACGCAGGAACGCACCGAAGTACGCCCCCGTCTCCGCCGCGAAGGACGCGCGCAGCGCCGGGTCGAAGCCCGGGAACGTCGCGGCGTCGACGTCGTGGTCGGCCACCGAGCGCGTGTAGAGCCACTGGCCCGCGAAGTTGTCCGTGAGGCTCCTCGCCTTCGGGTCGGCGAGCATGCGCGCGACCTGCGCGCGGAGCACGTCGGGCTGCTGCAGCGTGCCGGCGTCGGCGGCCGCGAAGAGCGCCGCGTCGGGCATCGAGCTCCACAAGAAGTACGACAGACGCGACGCGAGCTCGTGGTCCGTGAGCGGATGCGTGACCCACGAAGCCGGGTCGGCGTCGAGCTCCACGCGGAAGAGAAAGTTGTGCGACAGGAGCATCGCCTGCATCGCGAGGGCGATGCCGGTCTCGAAGCCCTCGCCCTGCGCCCGCGCCGTCGAGAGCAGCCCCGCGAGGCCCGCGACCTCGTCGTCGGTGAGCGGACGGCGCCACGCGCGGCGCCCGAAGGCGGCCACGATGCGGCGCGCACATGCGTCCTCCGAGGCGACGTCGCCGGCGGTGGGCGTGCACACCAGGATCGCGTCGCGCGTCGGGTTCGGGGGACCGACGGGACCGACGGGGCCCTCGATGCGGATCCAGTCGACGTAGAGATTGCGGTCGGCCCGCGGCGTCGCGACGTAGTAGTCGTTGGTGAACGCTGCCGCGACGCTGACCGGCGCGGTGCTCGTGAAGGTCACGTCGGCGGTGAACTCGCCCGGCGAGGCCGCCACGTTCGGCACGTTGAACGCGCGCACGACGCTGCCGTCGAGGCGAAGCTCCATGGCCGCGTCGGCGGGGCCCGCGGCGTCCTCCCAGGCGCGCACGGTGACGTGATACGTGCCTGCGTAAGGCGGGGTGAATTGCACCGGGAGCTCGCCGTTGCTCCAGAGGTTCCACGCGTTGCCCGTGGCGGCGCCGACGGTGCCGGTGAGCCCCTCGCCCTCGTACTGGTGCGCCGTCGACGGCGGCGACGGATCGCGCAGCGCCTCGTCCACCAGCGTCTCCGTCGCGCCGAGGTACAGCTCCATCTGCACCTCCGAGAGCGTGAGCACGTCGGCGATGTTGTCGAAGCCGTAGCCGCGGTCGTCGACGGGAAAGTCGTCGGCCGGCGCGCGCGTCGTCGCGAGGAGGTCGCGCACCGTGGCGTTGTACTCGACGCGGTTCAGCCGATGGAGCGTGACGCGCCCCGGATCCAAGGGATACGGCGGGATGGTGAAGGCATCCGCGGGCGTCGCGGCGTCGGCGACGGGGGTGGCCGCGAGCGATGCCGACGTCGGCGCGCCGGCGTCCGTCGAGGCGCCCGCGGGAGGGCTCACGCGGCCGACGCAGCCCAGCGCGACGCCTCCGGCGAAGGCGAGCGCACGCACGGCATTACGAGCATCGTCGCGAGGTGCACGCACGGACCTTCAACGTCGTTCGGAACGCCCGGCGCTGTCAACGCGCGGCGCGCGTGCCGCTGGCGTCGCGGGCAAGTCCGCGGTCTCCGGGCGGTTTATTGACCCCGCGGGCGCGGCCGCGCTAGCGGTCGAGGGCTGCGACGAAGGGTGTGCCTCGTGCGGCGGAGCGACGACGAGCACCACCATGAGCGATCGAGCCGACCACGCCCCGCGCCACTCCTACGACATGGACCACCTCGACGCCGCCGCCGAGCTCGAACGGCTCAAGGCGCAGGTGGACCTCGTGCGTGGTCGTGAACGCGACTACCTGCGCACCCTCGGCGTGGCCGACGACGCGACGGTGCTCGACCTCGGCTGCGGACCGGGGTTCCTGAGCGAGGTGCTCGGCGAGCTCGTTCCCCGCGGGAAGGTGTGGGGCGCCGACGTCGACCCGGCGTTGCTCACGCGTGCCCGCGACGCCTTCGCGCGCCGCGGTTGGACCCACGGGACCTTCGTCGAGGCCTGGGCCGACCGCCTGCCGCTGGAGGACCGCTCCGTCGATCTGGCGTACTCGCGGTTCCTCTTTCAGCACCTCGCGAAGCCCGAGGCGGTGGTGACGGAGCTGCGTCGCGTGCTGCGCCCCGGCGGCCGCGTGGTGCTCGTCGACACCGACGACGCGAGCCTCGTCGTGCACCCCGAGCCCGAGGGCTTTCGCGCGCTCCTCGACGCCTCGAACGCAGCGCAGCGACGCGTCGGCGGCGACCGCTTCGTGGGCCGCAAGCTCCGCGGGTACCTCGTGCGCGCGGGCTTCGTCGACGTGGGCGTGCGCGTCGAGCCGTTCACCAGCGAGATGGTCGGAATGGCCGCGTTCCTCGACATCGCCGTCGGCTACAAGCGCCAGATCATCACCGAGGATCTGCTCGCCGCGAGCGCCGTGGCCGAGGTCATCGCGCGCCTCGGCGCCCTCGCGTCCGACGCCGGGGCCTTCGGTCAAACCCTCGGTTACGTCGCCAGCGCGCGGGCGCCCGCGGCATGATCGACGAAGGCCGGCGGACGGACCCCGGCGCGTCCGCCCGCCGCGACGAGGAGCTCGTGTTCAACACGCGCCTCGTCGAGCCCATGCTCCGCTACTTCGAGGACCGCTTCGGCGCCGACGCGCTCGCAGAGATCGTGCGCGACTCGGGCAGCACCCTCGCCGTGCTCCGCGACCCCGCGCAGTGGATCTCGGTGCCGCAGCTCCTTCGGCTCAGCCGCGCCATGGTCGACCGCAGCGGCGATCCGCTCGTGACGTACCGCGCGGGCCTCGAGCTCCTCGACCCGCGGGTGCTCGGCCTCACGTGGTTCGTCGCGCGCGCCCTCGCCGGTCCGCGCACCGTCTACGAGAAGATGACCGAGTTCACGCCGGACCTCTCGCGCATCACCCGATGGAAGCGCATCGAGTCCGGCGACCACCACGTCGTCGTGCGCTTCGAGCTCGAGAACGGCCACCGCGACGACCCGCTGTTCTGCTTGAACCGCCAGGGCGCCCTCGCGGGCATCCCCAAGGTCTTCGACCTTCCCCTCGCGCGCGTCGCGCAGACCGCGTGCCTTCCCGACGGCGACCCCTACTGCGAGTACCGCGTCGAGTGGGTGCACCACGCGCGCGGCGCCGGCGTGCTGCCTTGGCTGGGCTCCTTCGCGGGCATCGCCGCGGTGCCCCTCGCGCTTCGCGGCGGAGCCCACCCCGGGGCGGCCATCGGCGCCGCGGTGCTCGCGTTCGTGCTCTTCGGAGTCTACACGCAGGTCCTCGAGCGCCGCGCCGCGCACAGCGCCGTCGACGTGCGCGAGCAGCTCGTCGCCGCCAAGAAGATCATCGACGGCAACGTGCGGCTCCACCGCGAGCGGCAGCTCCTCGAGAAGGTCGACCTCGCCGCGCGCCGCGAGCTCGATCGCTCGGCGCTCATCGCCACGGCCCTCGACGCCGTGCGGAACACCCTCGGCTACGACCGCGCGATGTTCCTCGCCGTCGACGACGCGCAGCAGCGCCTGGTCTTCGCGGGCGGCGCGGGCTTCGCGGCGTCGGCGCTCCCGCGGCTGCGCGCGCTGTCGCTGAAGCTCGAGGCCCCGCGCAGCGACGAGCTCCTCTTCGCGAACATCCTCCGCAGCGAGAACGGCGTCCGCGTCGCCGACGTCGCGGCCTTTCGCCAGCAGATCAACGCCGCGAACCAGGCGCTCCTCGACGGCCTCGGGAGCCGCGCCTTCGTGGCGGTCCCGGTGCGCGGCGCCGATGTCCCGCTGGGCCTCCTCGTCGTCGACCAGGTGGACGCCGACCGCACCCTCGGCGACCACGACCACGCGATGCTCCAGCAGGTCGGGCACCTCGTCGGCCTCGCCCTCGCCAACGCGAACCTCGTCGAGAACCTTCGCCGCGAGCGTCAGGTGCTGCAGACCGCGCTGCTCTTGAACCAGAAGTTCTCGCAGTACCTCCCGCGCACCGTGGTGGACCGCATCCAGCTCGACCCCGAGGCCGCGCTGCACCTCGGCGGGCAGCGTCGCGTCGCGGCGGTCCTCTTCTCGGACATCGTCGGCTTCACGCCGTGGTCCGAGGTCGTCGAGCCGGAGACCGTGGTGACCTTCCTCAACTGGTACTTCGAGGCCATGGACCGCATCGTGGAAGAGACCCACGGCATCCTCGACAAGCGCATCGGCGACGGGATGATGGTCGTGTTCCTCGACGCCGACGACCGCGAGGGCCCCGCACGGCGCGCGCTGCGCTGCGGGCTGCGCATGCAGGAGGCCGTGGCACGGCTCACGGCGATGCCCGAGCGTCCCCGCGAGGCGTCGTTCGCGGTGCGCGTCGGCGTGTCCTACGGCGAGCCCGTGGCGGGCAACCTCGGCTCCGCGCATCGACTCGAGTACACCGTCATCGGCGACACCGTGAACGTCGCGAGCCGCCTCGAGGGCCGCTGCGAGCCCGGCATGGTGTTCGCCACGGAGCAGGCGCTGCGGGCCGCCGGCGACGGCGTGCGCGCCGAGCCTCGCGGCGAGCTCATGGTCAAGGGCCGCAGCCAGCCCGTATCTGCCTTCGCCATCCTCGGAGTGGACTGATGGAGCTCACGACCCTCGACACCCTCGACCACGCGCGCGCCCTCGTCGACCTCGTGTACTCGTCCTACGGGCTCACCTTCCACCGCGACTTCGTCTACAGCCCGGAGCGCCTCCTCGAGCTGAACCGCCGCGGCTTCGTGCGCTCGTTCCTCGCCATCGAAGACGGCGTCGTACTCGGGCACCTCGGGTGGATCCGCCCGTTCTTCGAGCTCTCGCGCGGCGGCGAGCCGGTGACCGACGACGGCATCGGCGAGGTCGGCCTCTCCATCGTGCGGCCCGAGGCGCGCGCGCGGCACGTGCAGACGCAGCTCGCGATGTTCATGGTCGAGTGGACGCGCCCGCACGCGAAGTTCGGCGGCTTCATGAAGTGCGTCACGAACCACGCGTACAGCCAGCGCACCGCCGCGAACATGGGCGGCAAGCCCCTCGCGCTCTTCCTCGCGGGCGTGCCCAAGTGGGTCGTCTACGACCGCGCGACGGAGCCCCCGTCGTCTCCCATTTCGACGCTGCTCTACCACGTGGCGCTGCAGCCGACGCCGGCCCGCGAGCTGCGCATCCCGCCGCACCTCGACTGGGTCGAGGCCCTCGTACGCGAGAGCGGCGAGCCCCGCACGCTCGTCTACGGCGGCCCCCTCGACGCCGCGCCGACGGACCTCGAGGTGGAGTTCCAGCCTTCGAAGCGCCTCGCGCAGGTGCACGTGCTCCATGCCGGCCCGGACCTCGCGATCCGCCTCGCGGACACGAACCAGTGGCTCCTCGGCGGGCACATGGAGCACGTGAGCTACTTCCTCCCGGCGGACAGCGTGCACGTACAGCGGCAGGCGCTCGCCCTCGAGGGCTACGGCATCTTTCCCGCGGGATGGATTCCGGCGCTCCACGGCGGCGCGCGCGACGTGCTGGTCTACGGATCCATCGTGCACCAGGACCTCGACGACGCGGCCATCGTCACCCACGACGACGCCGGCGCGAGGCTGCGCGACCGCGTGGTCCGCGCGTGGCGCGAGTGCAGGATCAGCCCTCCGCGACGTGGACGCGGAGCGACGGCGATCCCCCGCGGCACCCTCTATCGCACGCGATCGGGTTGAGCGCGCCGCGCGGCCTCCGTTACGGTGCCCGCATGGCACGACGCATCGCACCGCTGCTCACCGCCCTCGCGCTCGGCGCATGCTCGCCCTCCACGGTCCCCGTCGACGCCGCAACGGCCCTCGACGCGACGCCCGCGATGGATCAGACGCCGGCCCTCGACGCGCCCGACGCGACGTCTTCCGCTGACGTGCCCGCGGTGATCGACGCCCCCTCGGTGGCCGATGGCGCCGACGCCGCCGCCGTCGATGTCCCCACCGACGCGCCGCCGCCGACGAACTGCGATCCCGCGGCGAGCACGGCGGACCTTCGCGCGGGCCTCGCGCGCATCGACGTTACCGGCGCGGCCCCTTCGTCGCTCACGACCTTCGCCGTGGGGGCGTTCCCGGTGCTGCTCGGCGCCGGACGCGCGCCGTATCTCGTCGCCTCGTGCGTGGGCGCGGGGCGCGTGGTTCTCGCGGGCCACGAGAGCTTCTTCGGCGGCACCGCCGATGACCGCCCGCGCCTCGTCGCGAACGCGATGCGCTGGCTCTCGCGCGGTCACTCCGTCGTCGTCGGCGTCGAGGGCTCGAACGCCGCGCTCGTCGCGAACCTCGGCGCGGCAGGCTTCACCACCCGCACCGCAACGGTGGCCGACCTCGCGTCGGTGCAGGTGTGGATCCCGTCGCTCTACACCGATCGTTCGACGTCGGATCTCGCGGCCATCGCGGCTTTCCTGGCCCGCGGCGGGGCGGTGCTCGCGGGCGGCCAGGGTTGGTCCTGGGCGGGCTCGCACGGCGGCGTGTCGATGGAGCAGTACCCCGGCAACCGTTGGCTGATCCCCATGGGCGTCGCGGTGTCGAGCGAGACCGACGTGGCCTCGATGCTGACCCCGGCGACGCCCGCCCCGGTGGACCTCGACGCCGCGCGCACGGCCCTCGACCGCGTCGCCGACCACGTCGCGCACCGCGTGACGCTCTCCCTCGCGGACGTCGACATCGCCTCGAACGCCGTGCGCCGCGCGCTTCGTCTGCTCTCGGTGTCGTCGGACTACGTCGCCTACGCGCGCACCGTGCGTCCTTCGCTGCCCACGGTGATCCCGACGGCGGCGCACCCGGTGACGCCGGCCACGCAGCCCGTCGAGGCCCTCGCGCTCACCCTCGACGCGAAGCTCGCCCTCGAGCTGCCCGCCGCCGAGGTCACCGCGCACCCCGCGGCCGCGGATTTTCCGGGGGCCCCGACGGCGGGCGCGATGACGACGACGGTGTCGCTGAGCGTCGATGGCACCTACGCAGGACGCGAGGCGCCATACATCTACGCCGCGCCGCGCGCTGCGGTGTGGCGCTCCCTCGGGGTGTACGCGGCGCCCGGCGCGCAGGTCACCGTCACCGTCTCGGACAACGCGACGCACGGCGGCGTCGACGTGCTCGTGGGTCAGCACACCGACACGCTGTGGTCCCTCGCGAGCTGGCCGCGGGTGCCGCAGATCACGCGCGCGTGGCCGGTGACCGCGACCACGACCACCGTCGCGAACGCCTTCGGCGGCCCCGTGTACGTGCGCGTCGCGGCGGGGTCGACGCTCGGGCCCATCGCCGTGACGGTGCGCGGCGCGCTGCCCATGCCGCTCTTCGTCGCGGGCACCACGACCCCGGCGCAGTGGCAGTCCATGCTCGCGACCACCGCGGCGCCGTGGGTGGAGCTCGCGTCGGCGAAGCTCGCCCTGCACCTGCCCATCGCGACGGTGCGCGCGCTGAGCGACCCTACGGCGCTGCTCGCGTGGTGGGACTCGGTGCTCGACAGCCACGCCGACCTCGCGACGATCCCGCACGCGCGCGTTCGCGCCGAGCGCGCCGTCACCGACCGCGAGATCAGCGCGGGCTACATGCACTCGGGCTACCCGGTGATGGCGCACCTCGACTCCGCCGCGGGCTTCGTCGACCTCGCCGCCCTCGCGCGCAGCGGCGACTGGGGCCTCTTTCACGAGCTCGGGCACAACCACCAGTGGGCCGACTGGGTGCTGCCCGGCGCCACCGAGGCGAGCGTGAACCTCTACTCGGTGCACGCGATGCAGTACGTCGTGGGGCTCGCGCCGGTGTCCGGGCACCCGGCCATCACGCCCGCGATGCGCGACGCCACGATCCGCGCCTACGTCGCCGGCGGCCGCAATTTCGCGCGCGACTGGAACGTCTGGACCGCCCTCGAAACTTATCTCCAGCTCGAGGAGGGCTTCGGCTGGCCCCTCTTCACCACGCTCTTCGCGGAGTACCGCGCGCTGGCTGCGGCCGACCGCCCCGCCGACGATGCCGCGCGCGTCCAGCAGTGGATCGTGCGCTCGTCGCAGGCCTCCGGGCGCAACCTCGGGGACTTCTATGCGATGTGGGGATTTCCCATGACCGACGCCACGCGCTCGGCCATCGCGTCGCTCCCGGCGTGGACCGCGAACCCCATGGCCCGGTATTGACCGGCGTGCTTCGACGCCGATGCCGCGGCGTTGACACCCTAGTGCCCCGGTGATGGGATGACCGTCGCTCCCATGGGCCCAACGAAATCGGGCGCACCGCCATCCGAAGCCCCGGCGTTGGCGCTCGCGTTCGCCGCCGGGCTGCTGACCGTCGCCCTCGGCACCCTCGTGGTGACCCGCGCGCGCCCGTCTGCGCCGCCGCCGCAGCGTCCTCCCGCAGCGTACGTCGTCGTGCCCGCGCCGGAACCCCCGCCGGCCCCCGCCCCGGCCGTCGAAGCACCGCCCGCACCCGCGGAGGCGCCCACGGCGGAGCCCCCGCCCGCGGAGCCTCCGACCGCGACAGCGCGGGTCGTCGAAGCACCGCCGGCGCCGGAGCCACGCGCTCCCCGGCCGCCGCGGGCCGTCGAAGCCCCGGCGTCGCGGGCACGCCCAGCTCCCCGCGGGCCGCACCCGCTCCCCGCGGGACGTCCGCTGCGACCGACCCCGCGAACGACGTCGCGGCCGTCCCCCGCGCCCATCGAATTGGAGTAGCAGGCACCGATGCGCGCGCGCCTCGCCCCATGGATCCTCGCTGTGACCCTCGGCTCGCCGTGGAGCGTGCTCGCGCAGACCGCGCCCACGGCGCTCGCCCCCGCGGCGGCGACGCGGCGTCGCGAGCTCCTCGAGACCGCGGCGAGGCTACGCGCGCAGGGCGATCACGCGCACGCCCTCGAGAGCGCGACGGCGGCCGGCGAGCTCGCCATGACGCCGTCGGTGCGCATGTTCATCGCCGACGAGCACCTCGCCCTCGGCCACGACGCCGACGCCTGGACGCACGCCCGCGCCTGCGTCGACGAGGCGACGGCGGCGACGGAGCTCAACAACCGCGAGCGCATCCTCGGCGCCTGCAACGAAGCCGTCGCGGCCTCCGAGGCGCGCATCGCGCGGGTCGTGGTCCGCGCCCCGGCCAACGCCCCGCCGGACACCGTGGTGCACCTCGGCGCCTGGTCTTCGCCGCTGTCGGCGCTCCACGGCGACGTCGCGTTCGCGCCGGGCCGCGCCGTCGCGAGCGTCACCGTCGCGGGCTTCGCGCCGTGGCAGCGAGAGCTCGACCTGCGCGCCGGCCAGCGCACCGTCGTCGACGTCGTGCTCGCTCCCGCATCGTCCGCCGCGACCACGGCTCCCGCACCGATCGCGACGGTGACGACCGCGCCGTCGGCGGCCGCTGCGGAGCCACCGCGCGCCGTTCGCTCGCCGGCCGTCCCCGCGCCCGATGCCCCCGTCGCACCGCGCGGTGCCATGGCCCCGTGGATCCTCGGCGGCGTCGGCGTCGCGGCGACGGTGGCCGGCGGCGTGCTGCTCGGCGTGAGCCTCGACCTCACGTCGGGCCTGCACTGCTCGTCCGGGGTGTGCGATCGCTACATGGCGACGGGCGACTACACGACGGCGGCGGCGACGGCGAGCGCGTCGTACGTGACGCTCGGCGCGGGCGTCGCGATGATCGGCTCCGCGGCGCTCTGGCTGCTGCTCGGACGCCCGGCAGCGACGTCGCCTCGCGCGGTGGCGGCGTGGGCGCAGCCGGCGCACGGCGGCCTCGTGCTGGGGGTCGGAGGCGCGCTGTGACACCGCCGCGTTCCGTGGTCGCTGCGGCGTGCGCGGCGTCCATGGCGGCAGGCTGCCTGGGCGAGCTCTTCGTCGCGTTTCCACACGGCGACGCGGGCGCCCCGAGCGACGTCGGCGTCGCTGCGCTCGATCGGGGCAACGCCGTCGACGCGCCGTGCACCTCGGGATCCTGCGCCGACGCGGGGCGCGATGCTTCGACGCCGAACGACCTCGTCCGCCCCGTCGACGCAGGCACCGATGCGACGGTGTTCGAGGCCGGCGCCGACGTTCCCGCCGACGTCCCGCGCGACACCCCGGACGTCTTCGTGCAGCGCCCCGGCAACGACGAGTGGACCGCCGCGGAGCTCATCCCGCTGTCCAACCCGCAGGAGCTCAGCCTGCACCGCGACGTGTCCGGCGCGTCCCTCGACCCGACGCACGCGCTGCCCGCCGCGTGCGCGTGCCCCGACGGAAGCACCCCCGGCGACGTGTGGTTCCGCGTCACCTTCACCGAGCCCACGGTGCTCTACGTCGACACCTTCGGATCGACGGTCCCGGCGGTCGTCGGCCTCGCCGAGGACGACGGCACCTGGCTCGCCCCGGACGCCGCGCTCCCGCAGGCGGGGCGCTGCGACACCGCGCACTGCGACCCCGACATCGCCGGGGTGTCGTGGTCCCGCGCCTACGCCCTCGTCGACGCGCGCTCGTACCGCATCGCGGTGACGATGTGCTCCGCGGGGCGCCTCCGGCTCAACGTGCAGCGCGTCGGCCTCCTCGTCACCGGCGAGCTCGGCGGCGCGCCCCTGGTGGGCACCTCGACGCGCCCCACCTTCGTCGGCGCAAGCTCCGGCTGGGACGCGTCGGGCCTCGACGTCGGCGACTGCGGGCGCTTCGGCACCTGCGGCTCCGGCGCGGTCTGCGACGCCGGCGCGACGTCGGCGTGGTCGGGACGCACCGCGCAGTGGTTCGTGACCTGCGGCGGCCCGGGCACCTTCAGCACCTGCGTCACCGACGGCGGGCGCATCACGAGCTGCGACCTCGACCCGGTGCTCGCGGTCTACGACGCCGGCCAGGGCGCCGTGCGCGCCGGCGGGTGCAACGACGACGCCGTGGGCGGCTGCACCAACCCCGCGATGTCGACGTGTGCGGGCCACGCCGCGCGCCTCGCCGACGTGCCCCTGTCCCGCGGCCTCGGGGCGGTGCTCGCGTACAACTATCAAGCGTCCGCGGGACCGCAGACCTTCACCCTCGCGCACCGCCTTCCGACGCCCTGACGGGGCCTACGCCAGCGGCGCTCGGAGCAGCTGCACGGCGATGCGCTCGAAGAGCCCGCGGCGGGCATCGCCGGCGCGAAAGACGAGGCGGAACACGTCGTCGGCGGGACGCACCTTCGGAAACAGCTCGACGAGCGTGCCGCGCCCCAGATCGCCGTCGACGACGTACCGCGGAAGGACCGCGACGCCGCGCCCCGCGCGCACCATCGCCACGATGGCGTCGAGGGTCCCGAGGATCCAGACGCGCGCGAAGGAGAGACCCCCGTCGGCGCCGGCGGCGTCACGCCAGTAGCGGTAGAGCGGCAGGTCCGGAGCCGCGTCGAGGAGCGTGTGCTGCGCGGCCTGCGCGCGGCGTCGCAGCGGCGTGCCCGCGACGAGCCTCCGCGCCGCGACGAAGACGTACGCCTCCGGGTGCAGCGGGATCGCGTCGAGCTTGGGGTCGACGGTGCGCGAAGACGTCACCGCGGCGTCGACCTCGTGCGTCCGAACGCGCAGCAGGAGGTCCTCGCCGGAGCCGAAATACAAATGGATCCACACGTGCGGGAGCGCCTTGCGCAGCGCCCCGAGCTGCGGGAGCAGCCACGACATGCCGAGCTCGTGGCGCGTTCCCAGCGTGAGCTCCACCGGCGCCGCGGCGAGCTCGCCCCGCACTGCGCGCGAGGTCTCCGCCGCGAGCGCCACCACCTGCGCGGCGTGCGCGACGAGGGCGTGGCCGGCCTCGGTGAGCGCGACGTGCCGTGTCGTCCGCGCGAACAGGCGCACGCCGAGCTGCTCCTCGAGCTGCTGGATGCGCGCCCCGTACGCCGCGGGCGTCAGGTGCACGGCCTTCGCGGCCGCACGGAAGTTCAGGGCCTGGGCCCCCGCGAGAAAGCACCGGAGGTTCTCCAGCGACGGAAGCGTCACGCCGCCATGCGCCGCCGCCCGCTCCACGCGCTCGCAGCGTCGAGGCCCAGCTCGCCGAGCTGCGGAACGATCACCGTCCGTACCGTGTCGGCGAAGAGGTCCCGGGCGTCCTGGCCGCGGCAGAGCCCGAGGGCCTCGCGCTGCGCCGCGAGCTCCGCCGACGGATCGTCCGCGACCGGAAGGAACGTGTGCTCCGCGGCCTCGAGGTACCCGAACGCGACGCGGAGATACGCGTTTGTGCGGACCACCGCCTCGACCCCGAGCCCGGGCAGCGCGTCGCGCACGAAGGTCCACCCGAAGCGGGCGTGCGACACCTCGTCGCCGAGGATCTGGTCGAGGGTCCACCGCACCAGCGGCTCCGTCGCGAGGGAGCGCTCGTGGGAGACCAGCGCCACCGCGACGGTCTCCGCGAGGCAGCCCACGAAGAGCGCGTTGCGCATCGCCGACTCGAGCGGCGACACCCCCGTGTGCCGTGGCACCGACGCCGGCACCGCCTCGGCCTCGGCCCTCGGAGCCCCGCCGAACGCGGCCACGACGCGCCCGCACAGCTCCGCGTGGTGCACCTCGTCGAGGGCCATGCGCAGCACCGTCGTCTGCACCGCGAAGGCGCTCCCGCACTCCATCATCGCGCCGTGCAGGCCCGCGAAGACGCCCGACGACCGGTGCTCGTTCACCATCCGCAGGCGCCAGGTGCCGACCGCCGTCGCGCGCACGTCGTCGGTGTAGCGCTCCCGCAGCGCCGACGTCTCCGGCGCCGGTCCGTCGCCGCGCGCGCGCTGCAGGTACCCGAGAAGGCGGCGATGCTCGGCGCCGAAGACGCCCGCCGCGCCCAGCTCGGCGTCGACGGTGCGCGTCACGCCTCGGCTCCGTCCATGGCCGGGGGTGCGAACGGTCCCCAGGCCGCGCACGCGAGCGTGCAGCCCTGGCCGGTCCGCGTCATCACGTCGCGCAGGCACGCGAGGTACGCCGGCGTGCACGCCGGGAGCGTCCCGTTCGGGAGAAGCAGCGCGCAGTCGTCGCACGAGGCCGCGGCATCGGCCACGACGTCGGCGCCCGCGTCCGCTGCGGCGTCCCGCGACGAAGCATCGACGGCCGCCTGCACCGGCGCGCCATCGGCGGCGGACGCGGCGTCGCCCGGCGAGAGCGACACCGCCGCGCCGCATCCCGCGGCTCCAGCGGCGAAGGACGCGACGGCGGCGGCGGCGAGCAGCGCCCGGCGACGAGCTTCGGCATGACGGGGGTTCACGGCATCGGGATGGACCATGGCGATCGCTCCTTGGGTGAGGGTTCGACCCGCATCGTGCGATGGACTCATTGCATGGGGAATCAGGATGTTTCGCACGTCACCGTATGTCTCGTCCTTACAATTTCCCCGGGGCGTGGCCGACGCCGTCAGCCTCGGCGCTGCGCACCGCACTGTCCGCACGCGGGCTCGACGTCGGGCCGGCGCGCGCCGCAGAAGTCACAGACGACCTCGCTCGGTCGCAGCGAGGCCGCAGCGTCGGCGCGGACCCGACACTGCGCGACGGTGGTCCACTCGCGGGCGCCGTCGTCGAAGTGGACGAAGAGCGCGGCGCCCACGCGCTGGGCGATGACGCCGGCATAGTAGGTGCGCCGGCCCTTCCAGTTGACGCTGACCGTGACCCCGGGACCGAACACCCCCGGGAGCACCGCCCCCGACGGCACGTCGGCCTCGTCGCCGTCGAGGTAGGCGACGTGCAGCCCCGCGGGCTTCAGCTCGACGACCACCGCCGGGTACACGAAGCCGTCGTCGAGCCACGGTGCGAGCACCTCGTCGCCGATGCGAAATGCAGTCATGGTTCCTCCGGGCGCGAGCGTCGCAAGGACCCGCGAAGGGCGCAACGAGCGAAGCGACACGGTGTAGGCTCGTTGCCCCCGCAGACGACGCCATGCCCCGATCCACGGCCGACTCCTCTTCGCTCATGGCGCGCTCCAGCGGACGTGCGCTCCTCGTGGTGCTCGGCGCGGCGGCGAGCCTCGTCGCCTTCGAGGTCGTGGCCCGGACGTTCGACCTCACGCCCTCGGTGCAGACCGTGCCCGCGGCGATGCGGGGCGCTTCGCGGTTCAGCCCGATGCACTCCACGCACCTTCGGATGCTGCACGGCGTGCCGGTGTGGGGCGACGACGGGCGGGCGGGGCTCGCGTGCGTGCGAGAGCACCCCGAGCGGGTGCGCGTCGCGTTCTTCGGCGACTCCATCACCTACGGCGTCGGCGTTCGCGACGCCGAGCTGTTCACGACGGTCCTCCAGGCCCGCCTCGACGCCGCGCGGCCGGTGCCGGGCTTCTGCGTGCTGAACTTCGCCCAGCCGGGCTTCGGCTTCGACCAGAGCCTCGCCATCGCGCGCGACGAGCTCCCGGCGCTGCGCCCCGCGTTCGTGTTCTTCGAGTTCTGGAGCATGGAGCGCGACTACCGGCGCCTCGGCACCGACGCCTACGAAGTGCACCGGCACCGGCTCCGCGGCGACGGCTTTCCATCGCCGCTCGGCGCGGCGCTCGTGCCCGACGCCGCGAACAGCTGGCTCTTCGCGCACTCCGCGGGCTACCGCTGGCTGGCCTTCGACCATGGCAGCACCTTGCGCCCCGACGAGGAGATCACCCCCGCGGCGTTCGCGGCGCACGTCGAAGCGACGCTCCCATCGCTCTTCGACTCCGTCGGCGCGCACGGGGTTCTCTTCGCGGCGACGCCCCTCGGCGAGCCCTTCGACGTCCCGCTCCACGGCGTGGCGCGCAACGCGTGGATCGCGCCGGTGTACGCCATCGCGCACGCCCACGGCATGACCGCGCTGCGCCTCGACGAGGCCCTGCTGCACGACGACCCTGCGGCGATCCGGCTCGACTCGAATTGCCACTTCAACCCCGCAGGCCATCGGCGCCTCGCGGAGATCTTCGCGCAGACGATGGAGCCGATGCTTCGATGACCGAAGCGCCCGCGCCTGCCGTCGAGCGCGTGACCGGCGCGTTCTTCGCTCGCGACGTCGCCGTCGTGGCCGAGCACCTCCTCGGCGCCGTGCTCTGCACGACGTCCGACGACGGCGTGTCCGGCGGACGCATCATCGAGGTCGAGGCCTACCGTCGCACCGACTCGTGCAGCCACTCGTTCCGCGGACGCACGGCCCGCAACGCCGCGATGTTCGCCGCCCCGGGGACCGTCTACGTGTACCTCGTCTACGGCATGCACCACTGCGTGAACTTCGCGTGCGACCGCGAGGGCCAGGGCGACGCCGTGCTCGTGCGCGCGCTCGCTCCGATGAATGGCGTCGCGCTCATGCGTGCGCGGCGCGGTCCGACGGCGGCCCCCGACCGGCTCTGCGGAGGTCCCGGGAACCTCTGCCGCGCGCTCGGCATCGACCGCGGCATCGACGGCGCCGACGTCGCGACGTCGCCTCGCATCGCGCTCTACGAGGGCGCCCGCGGCGCCGACGAGACCGTCGTGCGGAGCGCGCGCATCGGCGTCGTCGGAGCGCCCGGCGACGTCGCGCTCCCGTGGCGATGGCGCCTCGTGCCTGCTGCGTCGCGCCGCCCGGTGCGTTGACAACACCCCACCGTCACGGCGAATGCTGCCGTCGATGAAGAGCCTGTGGGGTTCGGTGGTGGCGATGGTGGCCGTCGCGGCGTGCAGCTCGGACCCTGCGGGTCCCGGCGCCGACGGCAGCGTGAACGATGGCGCGGCGTCGACCGATGCGCCGGCGACGCTGGACGCCACGGTGCCCATGGACGGCGCCGCCCCGGCCGACGTCACGCCCGACGTGACGCCCGACGCGCCCCCGGACGTACCGCCGGTGCCGGTGTCGGCGGTGACCGAGTCGGGTCCCGTCAACGGGGTGTCCGTCGGTGGCGTGGCGGTGTTCCGACGCATCCCCTACGCGGCCCCGCCGGTCGGTGCGCGCCGCTTCACCCCGCCCGCGCCGCCGACCCCGTGGACCACGCCCATCGACGGCACCGTCGCGGGCTCGCAGTGCGCGTCGGGCTCCTCGGTGTTCGAAGGTTCCATGGTGCACGGCGACGAGGACTGCCTGCACGTCAACGTCTTCACCCGCTCCACCGCCGGGTCGCGACCGGTGATGGTGTGGATCCACGGCGGCGGCTTCACTACCGGCAGCGGCTCCGACCCGGTCTACGACGGCACGCGCTTCGTCGTCGAAGACGACGTCGTCGTGGTGACGATCAACTACCGCCTCGGCGTCTTCGGCTTCCTCGCGCACCCGTCGGTGGCGATGGCCGACGGGACCACCGGCAACTGGGGCTTTCTCGACCAGCAGGCCGCGCTGCGCTGGGTTCGCGCCAACGCCGCGCACTTCGGCGGCGATCCGTCGCGCGTGACGATCTTCGGCGAGTCCGCAGGCGCGACGTCGGTGCTGCTGCACACCGTGGCGCCGGGATCGCGCGGTCTCTTCGTGCGCGCCATCGCCGAGAGCTCGCCGGTGCTGCGCATCCCTTCACGGGAGCGGTCGACGCAGTTCGGCAACATGGTCGCGGCCAGCGCGCACTGCACCACCGGCGACGTCGCGGCCTGCCTCCGCGCCGCTTCGGCCACGGACCTCTACGCCGGCGTTCCCGCGGGCACGGACCCCGGCGGACCGTTCTTTCAAGACCGCGGCTTCGTGTATCTCCCGACGCTCGACGGCGTGACCTTCACCGAGCAGCCGCTGGTGACCCTGCGCGCCGGGCACGAGGCCGCCGTGCCGGTGATCCTCGGCACGAACAGCGACGAGGGAACGCTCTTCGCCGGCGGCCTCCTCGGCGCCGCCGTCGCGACGGATGCCGACTACCACGCCGCGCTCGGCCGCGGTGCGACGCTGCTCGGCCTCACGAGCGCGCAGGGCGACGCGATCTACGCGCAGTACCCGGTGTCGCGCTACGGCACCCCGGCGCGCGCGCTCACCGCGGTGACCACCGAGGGCATCTTCCACTGCGCGAACCGCTGGGTGGCCCGCGCGCACACCGCCGCGGGCAACGCCGCGTTCCTCTACCGCTTCGACCAGCTTCCGGCGCACGTCACGCTGCCGGGCATCGGCGTCTTCCACGCGGCCGAGCTCTCCTTCGTCTGGGGCGTGCGCAACGGGCTCCTCGGCGACGACTCCTCGGCGCCCGCGCTCGGACCGGCGATGCGCGCGTACTGGTCGTCCTTCGCGGGCACCGGCGTCCCGAGCGGCACGCCCGCGTGGGCCGCCTACGACGCGACCCGCGACCAGCGCCTGCAGCTCGCCACGCCCATCGCCAGCGAGCCCGTCGACCCGAACGGCCGCTGCGGCTTCTGGTCGGGCCTCTTCGACACCCTCAACTGAGCGTCGCGGCGCTCACCCGGGCGCCACCGTCACGGGCACGCCGGTCAGGATCGAGTCGCCGAGGATGGCCTCGACGCGCGTCTCGTCGGTGAGGACGTTGACGTTGGCGCCGCCGAGCGTCGACGCGATGCGCGGCCCGCCCGGCGCCGCGCCGTGGCCGTACCCATGCGGCAGCGAGACGACGCCGCGCATCACGTCGTCGGTGACCTTCGCGCGCACCGTGACGCTCCCGACATGCGTCTCCACACGCACCGGCGATCCGTCGACGACGCCGCGCTCCCGCGCATCATCGGGATGCACCAGCAGCCCCGATCGGTCGGGCCCCTTCACCAGCGACGCGACGTTGTGCAGCCACGAGTTCATCGCGCGGAGATGCCTCCGGCCGATGAGCACCAGCGGCGCCCGCGGCGCGGCGACCCAGCGCTCGAGCCCCGGCAACGCGCGGAGGTACACCTCCGGTGCCAGCTCCACGCGCCCGCGCGGCATGCGCACCTTCTCGGGTCCGCACCGTCGCAGCGCACCGAGGTCCAAGCCGTGCGGCGCCGCGCGCACCTTCGCCAGCGTGAGTCCGCCGGGCCGCGCGCCGAAGCGGTCGCCGTAGGTCCCGGCGCGCAGCAGGGCGTCGAGCACGGCATCCGCCGACGGCGTCGCCGCGCGGAGCACGCGGGTCAGCGCACGCCCCGCAGTTCCGGCGGAGAGCCGCTTGCCCGCGACGCGCACGGCGAGCTCCGTGAGGATCGCATAGTCGTCGAGCGCGCCCTCGGCCGCCGGGAGCACCGCCTCGGAGTACTTCACCGAGTTCCGCACCGCGACGGAGTGCATCAGCAGCGCGAAGTGGCTGCGCTCGAGGGCGCTCACCGGCGGCAGCACGAGGTGCGCGTGGCGCGTCGTGGCATTCACGTACGGGTCCACGCTCACCATGAATTCGAGGCCCGCGAGGGCGCGGCCGAGGCGCGGACCGTTCGGCGTCGAGAGCACCGGGTCGCCGGCGAAGGTCACCAGCGCGCGCACCTGGCCCGCGCCGGGCGTCTCCATCTCCTCGATCATCGCCGCCGACGGCAGCGATCCCGCGAGCTCCGGGAGTCCGCGCACCCGGGAGCGCCAGCGACCCCACGCGTTGCCGAGGAGCACCCGCGCGATGGGGCCGATGTCCACCGCGGGTGACGCGAACATCATCCCGCCGGGCACGTCGAAGTTGCCGGTGACGACGTTGAGCGCCTCGACGAGCCAGCTCGCGAGCACGCCGTGCTCGCTCTGGCAGAGGCCCACGCGCGCATAGACGATGGAGCTCGGAGCCGTGAGCTCCCGCGCGAGACGGCGGATCACCGACGCAGGAACGCCAGTGACGTCCTCGACGCGCTCCGGAGCGAAGCGCCGCGCGGCCGCGGCGAGGGCCTCGATGCCCGTCGCCCGCATGCGCAGCGCGGCGATGTCGACGCGCCGCTCGGCGAAGAGCGTATGGAGCATCGCGAGCAGCAGCGCGGCGTCGGACCCCGGGCGCAGGAAGTGGTGCTCGTCGCAGAGCGCCGCCGTCTCGGTGCGCCGCGGGTCCAGGAGCACGATGCGACCGCCTCGCTCGCGCACGCCGCGCAGCCTGGCGCGTACGTCGCCGAGGCTCATGACGCTGCCCATGGAAACCGCCGGATTCGCGCCCAGCATCAGCACGTGCTGCACGCGGTCGATGTCCGGCACGGTGATCGAGAGACCGTCGCCGTACATCTGCATCGCGGCGAAGATCTTGGGGTTCGAGTCCTGCGAGTTGGCGTCGAAGCGGTTGTGCGTGCCGAGCGCCGCGAGCAGCGCCTGCACGCCCAGCGCACCCCCGTGGTTGTTCGCCATGGGATTGCCGCTGTACATCGCCACGGCGTCCGTTCCATGCGCGCGCGACACCGCTGCGAGGCGCGTCGCGGCCTCGTCGAGGGCCTCGTCCCACGGCACCGCCTCCCAGCCGCCGGCGGTGCGGCGCATGGGGCTTCGAAGCCGGTCGGGATCTTCGTGAAGCTCGCGCAGCGCGGCGCCCTTGGGACACATGTGACCGCGGGAGAACACGTCGTCGGCGTCGCCACGGATCTGCGTCACCGCGCCGCCGTCGACGGTCACCGCGAGGCCGCACATCGCGTCGCAGAGGCTGCACGTGCGGTAGCGAAGCTCCCCCGCGGCGATCACGGCCCGCGCACCCGCAGCGTCACCACCGGCGCGTCGAGCACGAGCGGGTTCGACACCGGCGCGTCGTCGCGCTCGAGCAGGTCGACGCGGGTGATGGACCCCACGGGCAGAAGCCCCGCGGTGATGGTGAGCGGTGCCGTCGGCGCGGTGCGCTGCACGCGTACGATGGTGCCCTCGCCGCGCTCGGCGCGCTTGCCCGCGGAGACGACGAAGCCGGTGCCTGCGAGGCCGAGCACCGACGCCGACGCCGCGCCGCCGGTGGTGCCCGTGGCCTGCGCCGCCGCGGCCTCCAGCGTCGCGTACGCGTCGGCGAGAAGGTCGAAGGCCCCTGCATGCGGACGCAGCGAGAAGCGCAGCGCGTGGTGCACGGCCTCGGTGCCCGACGCGCCGAGCACGTCGCAGCGCTCGGTGTACGCGTTGCGCGACACCATCACGTCGACGGACCCGTCGTCGCCCCAGCGCACCCCGGTGCTCACCGACGTCAGCACGGCGAAGCCGGTGCCGTCGCCGCGAAGCAGGTCCATCCCGCGCACGGTGGGCCAGAAGGTCGGATCGAAGAGGGCGTGCGACGGCCGCTGCACGACCCCCGCGGGCTCGTCGAACCAGCCCGTCGCGCCCGAGGCGTTCGTCGCGACGTGCAGCGTGTACGTCTGCCCGCGCAGCGCCGCGGCGTCGACGTCGACGTCGAGGCGTCCGGCGAGGGCGCGCATCGCCGCGGTGACGCTCATGGTCACCGTGGTCGTGCCGCGCTGCACGCGCACCGACGCCCGCACCGGTCCGCGGTCGAGCACGGTGATCGTCGGCGTGCCCTCGATGGGGTCCGACGGAGCGAAGTTGCACCCGAGGGTCTCGCTGCCGATGCGGTAGAGCCCGCCCTGGTCGTCCCACACGCGCAAATCGAGGGACGGCGCCGCGAGGGTCTCGCGCCCATCGACGGCGAGCGAGCGCAGCATCCCCGTCGATCGGTCGATCACCGCCACGAGCGCGGCGCTGGTGTCGCGCAGCGTGATCGTGTCGGCCGCCTCGACGACGGACACGGGGCCGGACGCTGCGCGGTCCGCGAAGGCGACGCGTTGGTACCCGAGCGGCGGCACGTCCGGCGCGACGACGAGCACCGTGGCGCTGGCGAGGGTGCCGTCGGCGTTGCGCGTGCTCGCGAGCACCTGCGTCGGCGCCGTCGAGCCGACGTCGTGCACGCCTGCCCCGAACGTCAGCGCCACCGTCGCCGCGCGAGGACCGCGCGCCCCGAGGCCGCCCAGCACCACCGCGCTCGCCGTCGACGCGGGCTCCGGGCCAACGTTGCGGGCCACGCTCAGCACCGCCGTGGCGGTGATCGCGCGCGCGTCGTCGGCCACGGTGTTCATCCACGGGAGCTGCTCGCCGGTGGTCACCGTGTCGAGGGCCGTCCCCGCGATGAAGTCGTGGTGGTCGCTGCGCGCGAAGAGGTCCCATGCGTCGGCGAGGGCCTGCGCGGGGTACGGCACGCCGCCCATGGCCGTCGCCAGCAGCGAGGCGCTCTCGGCCTGCGCGAGCGCGTCGCCGGCGCGGCGCACGGCGTACTTCAACGCGAGCCGCGAGCCGAGGTAGCCGGTCATGTACGGCGCGAGGTCCCGAGTCATGTGCGGAAGGTCGTCGCGGCGCGTGTCGAGGAGCGACGCGTAGTCCTCGAAGGTCGACGCCACCACCCAGATGCCCGTGCTCGCGGCCTGCGTGGCGTTCCAGCGCCGCACGATGGCGAGCAGGTCCGTCTTCGGTGACTGAAAGTCGCAGCCGATCGGGATGAACACGTACGGCGTGCGCGCGTACGGCGTCATCTCGCGCACGTACCCGGCGATGCGGCCGTTGGTGTAGGCGGCGTCGTCGCCGCGGGGGTGGTCGTTGACGTAGCCGCCCGGCACCGGCGAGCCCGAGTTGTCGAGGTTGTCGCCCTGGCAGTAGAGCCGCCGCGGCATCCAGTGCGCCAGCACCTCGCCGCCGCCAGGACCGACCCACACGAAGTCCGCGGTGCCCATGTCGCGGAGAAGCGCTGCCGTCGATCCGGCGACGATCTCGTCCTGGTGGTGCGTGGCCTCGAAGGCGTCGTGGAGGCCGTCGACGCGCGCGAAGGCCACCGACGTGTAGCCCATCGAAGCGAGCACGTCGGGCACCGTCGGCGAGTGGCCGAAGCTGTCCGGGAGCCACGCCGCGCGAGCCCGCACGCCGAGCGCCGTCTCCGCGAAGATGGACCCGCGAAGGAAGTCCCGCGCGAGGGCCTCCGTCGTCGGGAGCAGCGTGTCCGGGCTCGTCATGCCGCCGCCGACGACGCGCAACGCCCCGCGCCCCGCCGCGCTGCGCAGCGACGCCGCCTGCTCCGGGTGCTGCCGAAGATGCTCCTGCAGGAACGCCATCTCCGCGACGCCGTAGCGGTAGTCCGGGTCCGCATCGAGGAGCCGCTGCGCGCCGGTGAGGATGTTCCCGACGAAGCGGTCGTAGTAGTCGGCGAAGCGGTAGATCCAGTCGATGTCCATGTGGCTGGTCTGCGCGAGCACGAGCACGCAGCCCGCGGAGTCGGGCACCCCCAGCGCGCGACGCACCGTCAGCTCGCGCTCCGTCGGCGCGCGAAACGGACCGGGACACCGCGGCGGCTCCGGCGGCACGTCGGGGACGTCGTCGACCATGACGTCGAGCGCCGGAATGCCCGCGTCGGGGACGTCCATCGACGAGGCGTCGGTGCGCCCGAGGTCCGACACCACGGCGTCGCCGGGCGAGGCCGCGTCGTCGGCGGCGCTCGTCGACGAGCCGGCCGTGCCGAGGGCAAACGTGCAGAGCACCGCGAACGCAGCGGAACGGTTCATCACTCCGTGCGGGAGTGTCTCACCACACGGACTTCGGAAGGAACGGTCCCGCGACCGTCGCAGCGCCGCGCCGCGCGGCCTCGAGGGCGAGCACGGCGCGGGTCGTGCGCACGGCGCTGTCGGGGTTCAACGACAGCGCGTCGATGCCGCAGTCGACGAGGAACGCCGCGAGGTCCGGGTGGTCCGACGGTCCTTGGCCGCAGATGGCGGCGTGGCGGTGGTTGCGGTGCGCGCCCTCGATGGCCGTGCGGAGCATCTGCAGCACGCCAGGGTCGCGCTCGTCGAACTCGAAGGCCACCAGCGCCGAGTCGCGGTCGACGCCGAGCGTCAGCTGCGTGAGGTCGTTGGAGCCGATGGAGATGCCGTCGAAGAGCGCGCAGAACGCGTCGATCTGGATGACGTTGTTCGGGATCTCGCACATCACCAGCACGCGCAGCCCGTCATCGCCGCGGCGAAGCCCTTGCGCGGCCATGGCGTCGAGCACGCGCTGACCCTCGTCGACGCGACGGCAGAACGGGATCATGAGCTCCACGTTGCGCAGGCCCATGTCGTCGCGCACGCGGCGCATGGCGCGGCACTCGAGGGCGAAGGCCTCAGCGTACATCGGGTGCGTGTACCGCGACGCGCCGCGCAGGCCGATCATCGGGTTCTCCTCGAAGGGCTCGAAGTCGGCGCCGCCGAGCAGCTTCGCGTACTCGTTGGACTTGAAGTCCGACAGCCGCACCACCACGGGCTTCGGGTGGAACGCCGCGGCGATGGTCCCGACGCCCTGCGCAAGGCGGTCGACGAAGAACTCCGCGCGATCGGCGTAGCCCGCACAGCGCGCGTCGAGGGCGGCGCGCACCGCCGGGTCCTTCACGCGCTCGGGGTGCAGGAGCGCCATCGGGTGCACGCCGATGGAGTTGTTGATGATGAACTCGATGCGCGCGAGGCCGACGCCGTCGTTGGGGATCGCCGCCAGCGTCATGGCCCGCGACGGCTCGGCCACGTTCAGGAGGATCTGCGTGCGCGGCCGCGCGCCGCCGTCGACCTCGGTGCGCGTCACGTGGTGCTTCAGCGAGCCGCGCAGCACGCGCCCCACGTCGCCGCCGGCGCAGCTCACCGTCACCTCGGTGCCCGTCGGGACCTTCACCGTCGCCCCGTCGGCGCCGACGATGGCCGCGATGCCGAGCTCCCGCGCGACGATGGCCGCGTGGCACGTGCGCCCGCCGCGCTCCGTCACGATGGCCGACGCCTGCTTCATCACCGGCTCCCAGTCCGGCGTCGTCGTCGCCGCGACGAGCACCTCGCCGGGGTGGAACGCGTCGAGGTGCGACGGGTCCGTGATGACCCGCGCGACGCCCGCGCCGATGCGCTCGCCGACGCTGTTTCCGCGCACGAGCTCGGGGCCCTCCTCGTCGAGCACGTACTCCTCGACGACGTCGAGGCGGCGCCGCGCCTGCACCGTCTCGGGCCGCGCCTGCACGATGCAGAGCGCTCCGTCGGGGCCGTCCTTGGCCCACTCGATGTCCATCGGCGTGTCGTGGCCGGCGCGCGCGGAGTAGTGCGCCTCGATGGCCACGGCCATGCGCGCGAGCGCCACCACGTCGGCGTCGGCGAGGCAGAAGCGCCCGCGGTCGGCGTCGGTGACGGGCTCGTTCACCGTGGCCTCGGCACCGTCGCGGCCGTACACGAGGCGAAGCTGCTTGGCGCCCAGCTTGCGGCGCACGATGGGGCACGGCGCGACGCCCACGCCGGCCTTGAAGACGTAGAACTCGTCGGGGTCCACGGCCCCCTTCACGACGTTCTCGCCGAGGCCCCAGGCGGCGTTGATGAGCACCACGCCGCGAAATCCGCTCTCGGTGTCGAGGGTGAACGCGACGCCGCTGCACGCGCGGTCCGAGCGCACCATGCGCTGCACGCCGACGGAGAGGCCGATCTGCATGGCGTCGAAGCCCTGGTCGACGCGGTACGACACCGCGCGCTCGGTGAAGAGGCTCGCGAGGCAGCGTCGGTACGCCTCGCGCAATGCGTCGGCTCCGCACACGTTGAGGTAGCTCTCCTGCTGACCCGCGAACGACGCGCCGGGAAGATCCTCGGCGGTGGCCGACGAGCGCACCGCGACGGACTCGCTGCCGCCGTCGCGCACGAGCCGCGCGTACGCCGCGGCGATGGGATCCCACACGTCCGCAGGGATCTCCGCCGCCTCGATGAGAGCCCGCACCGCCGCCGCACGGCGCGCACGCTCGGCGACGTCGCGCCCCGCGATGCCATGGACGATGTCCGCGATGCGCGCGCGCAGCCCGCCGTGCTCGAGCACGCGCCAGTACGCGTCGGCGGTCACCGCGAAGCCGCCGGGCACCGCGATGCCGAGGGGCTTCAGCGCCCCGAGCATCTCGCCCAGCGACGCGTTCTTGCCGCCGACGATCGCAACGTCGGCCATCGAGAGCTCGGAGAGATCTCGTACGAAGGGGGTCATGGGCCGCTCCTGGGGTTCGACGCGAACGCATCACCTGCCGCGCGCGAACGAGCGCTCGGCACCAACGGGCCGACCGCCTTCCAGCACCCTGCGTGCCGCACGCCGCCTCCCGTGAAATCGCGCTGCAGCTCCGCGGAAAATCGCACGCCTTGCACGCCTTGCATGCAACGACCGCGGTGGAGTCGACGGCGCCCCGCGGCATTGACACCGCAGCGCTCCCGTCGTACCGGCCCGTTCAACCATGAAGACGTGGCACCTCCTCGCGATGGCGGCCTGGGTGGCCGGGTGTGCGGCCGACGAAGCCACGACGGGCTACGCGCCCGGCGAGGACGAGTGGGCCGCGGACCAGATCGTCGGCTCCAACGCCGTCGGCCGGCGCATGACCCTCGAGGGCTATGTGTACGTGCCCGTCGGCGCGACGCAGGCGACCATCACGGCGGCGGTGTCGTCGCAGATGCGCGTGCTCTTCGGCGCGGCGCGCTCCAACGACATCGGCCTGTCGGAGCGCTTTCCGGTGATCAACGCGGCGTCGTTCCGCACCGACACGCTCACCGTCGTCGACACGGCGCACCCGGGCTCGGCGACGCACGCCGTGACCCGCGTCCGGTACACGTATCGCACCCGTGCGGTGGTTCCGCGCACCCTCGAGAACGCGAGCACCGTGCCCACGGCCACGCTGTTCCCCGTGGGCTACGCGTCGCGCTCCGCGGAGATCATCCAGCGCTGCCAGGACCCGGACACGCAGGCGCTCACGGCGGCGACGATCTGGTACCACTTTCACCCCGCCCTCGACGCGTGCGCCGCGGCCATCGACGCCGAGCGCGCGCAGATCGACGCGGACCGCCGGCTGCTGACGAACGCCGACCGGCAGGTCACGGCGAGCGAGGCCGCGCGGCTGTACCTCCCGGTGACGATGCAGCTCGTGCCCCTCGAAGGGAACGCGCAGGCCTCGCCGGAATACCATCGCTTGTATGAAGACGACCGCTTCGTCGCGTACTCGTTCTTCGGCATCGACCGCGAGGACGACCCCTACGACTACGGCGCGAAGAACTGGTTCACGTGGCTCCGCACGCTCACCGCCGCGCAGCCGACGCTGCGCTTCTCCGTGCCCGACGGCACCGACCTGCTGCGCGTGGTGTGGAACGGCCAGCCCGTCGCCGGCGTGACGTGGCCGCGGGTCACCGCGTGGGTCCTCGACGATGCGGGCTACCCCGCGGAGGTCTCCGCGGCGGACCGTCGCGCGTTCCGTCTCCAGGTGCTGCGCCAGCTTCGCGGGCATTACGTGCACCTCGGCACGACGCTGCGGGTGACCACGCAGGGACGCACCCGCGCGGTGCCCGTCGAGCTGCGCACGTACTACGGCGACGAGGAGATCGACCAGCGCTCCGCGGTGCGGCGCTACATCGCGGCCTTCGCCGACGCCGACGTGTTCCAGTACACGGGCCACTCGCACCTGGGCCGCGGACCGCTGGACCCGACGAACTACGCGGCGTCGGTCTTCCCCGACAAGTACCAGCTCATGATGGTCAACAGCTGCGTGTCGTTCAACTACTACAACCAGTTCTTCCGCATGCACCCGGGCGGCACGGCGAACCTCGACACCATCACCAACGGCATCGAGGTGTACCTCGAGGGCGCCGGGCTCTCGTCCGCGCGCTTCATGGCCGCGCTGCTCGACGGGCGCTTTCGCAGCTACTTCGACATCCTCACGAGCATGCGCGTGGACCTGCCTTGGGACCACTCGCACGACCCCGACCGCGTCGCCGACGGAGAGCTCGACAACGTGTTCACCCAGGCGCGCTACGGCATGAGCATCGCGCCGTCGCCGTAGCTGCATTTCCGCCCTTTTGCGACGTCGCGTGTAGAATGTGGGCCGGTCCGTGCTGAGCGGCGACCCCACATCGACGGCGTCCGGCGCAGGCATCGACCCGAGCCATCGGACCGCGCTGCGCCGCACCGTTCGCGTCCTCCTGATCCTCGGCCTCGGCGTCGCCTTCGTCGCCGCCGCGCCCGCGATGCGAGCGCCGCTGGGACCCGTCGGGCACCTCACGCTGCACACGGTGCTCGAGACGACGTCCATCGTCGTCGCGATGACGGCGTTCGCGGTGGGCTCCGCGGGACGGCGGCGCGGCATGCCCGGCAACGTCCTCGGGCTCGCCTGGGCGTTCTTCTTCGTCGCGATCCTCGACTTCTCGCACATGCTCTCCTTCGAGGGCATGCCCGACTTCGTCACGGCGAACACCGTCGACAAGACCATTCGCTTCTGGCTCGCCGCACGAACCGTCGCCAGCGCTGCGCTCCTCTACGTCGCCGTCGCGCCGTGGCGTCCCACCATGCACCCGGCCCTTCGCCGCCTCGCTCTCGGCGCCGGGGTCGCCGTCGTCGGCGTCGCGCACTGGCTGATCCTGGCGCACCCCGAGCTGCTCCCGCGCACGTTCGTGCCGGGCCACGGGCTCACCACGGCGAAGGTCGTCTACGAGTACGGCCTCATCGCGCTCGACCTCGCGGCGGCGGTGGCGCTCGCCGTGCGCATGCGAGGTCCCCTGCCGTTCAACGCCCCGGCGCTCTTCGGCGCGGTGTGCGCCATGGCGATGAGCGAGCTGATGTTCACGCTCTACCGCGACGCCGCCGACGTCTCCATCGTCGTCGGGCACCTCTACAAGGTCGCGTCGTACTTCTTCCTGTACCGCGCGGTGTTCGTCGACGTCGTCGAGTTCCCGTACGAGCTGCTCCGCGCGTCCGAGGCGAAGCTCCTGGCGACGCTCGCGGCGATGCCCGCGACGGTGCTCGAGGTCGACCGCGACGGGCGCGTCGTGGGCCACCCGACGGCGCGGGACCCCTCCCTCGCCGCCGTCGTCGGCGAAGTGGTCGGCAAGACCTTCGGCGAGTTCCTCCCGGCGGCCGTCGCGCGAGTGTGCATGAGCACCATCGCCGAGGCCGATGCGAACCCCGACGGCGTGCCCGCACGGCGCCAGGTCCGCGCGACGGTGGGTGGGCGTTCGCGGTGGTTCGAGCTGTCCGTCTCCGTCCGTGCGTCCGCCGACGCCGCCTCGCGACGCTTCGTGCTCCTCGCGGTGGACATCACCACGCTCAAGGCCGACCAGGCCAACGCGGTGCTCCAGGCGCGGCGGGCCGAGGCGCTGCTCGGGCTCCCGGCCGCGGCCGTCGGCGTCGCCGAGGAACCCTTCCTCGAGCGCGCGATGGCCGTCGCCCGGGAGCTCACGGGGAGCAGCGCAGGCTTCGTCCGCGTGGCCCGCGAAGGCGAGAGCGGCATCGACGCCGGGACGGGGCCCGCTTCGGACCCAGGGACCCTCGCCGTGCCGGTGGTCGAGGGCGACGCCGTGCGGGTGGTCCTCTCCGTCGCGAAGAAGCCCGAGCCGTACACGGACCTCGACGTGGAGACGCTGCGACTCCTCGCCGACACCGTCTGGCGGGTGCTGGGCCAGCGCCGCGCCGAGTCTGCCCTGCGCGCGAGCGAGAGCCGGCTCTCGGCGGTGCTCGACGGCGTCGACGCCGCGATCTTCATGAAGGACCGCACATACAAGTACCGGTATGTGAACCAGGAGATGGCCGACCTCATGGGGCGCCCGCCGTCCGAGGTGATCGGCGCGGACGACCAGATCATCATCGGCGGCGATCGGGCCGACGCGTACGCAGCGTCCGATCGGCGCGTCGTCGAGGACGGCGAGCGCTGGGCGTCGGAGGAGCCCTACGCGGATCCGGTGACCGGCGCGCTGCGGACGTTCTGGTCCGTGAAGGTGCCGCTGCGCGGCGCCGACGGCGCCATCGAGGGGATCTGCGGCGTGTCCACGGAGATCACCGCACGCAAGGAGCTCGAGCGCTCCGTCGGCATGCTGTCGCTGGCCGTGGAGCAGAGCCCCAACGCGGTGATCATCACCGACGTGAACGCGCGCATCGAGTATGCGAACCCGGCGTTCTGCCGCGTGACCGGGTACAGCCTCGCCGAGGTGCTCGGGCGCAACCCGCGGGTGCTGCAGTCGGGCAAGACGCCGCGCGAGCGCTACGTCGAGATGTGGGCGCGGCTGAGCGAAGGGCTCCCGTGGCGCGGCGAGCTCGTCAACCGCCGCAAGGACGGCACCGAGTTCGTCGAGAGCACGCTCATCTCCCCGGTGCGCCAGGCCGACGGCGCGATCACGCACTACCTCTCCATCAAGGACAACATCACCGAGAAGAAGGCCGCCGAGGAGCGCATCGAGCGCCTCGCGCACTTCGACCAGCTCACGGGTCTGCCCAACCGAGTGATGCTGCTCGAGCGTTTCCGCATGGCGGCCAGCCTCGCCCGGCGCCGCAACGAGCAGCTCGCGGTGCTCTTCCTCGACCTCGACCGCTTCAAGGACATCAACGACACCCTCGGCCACAGCCTCGGCGACGACCTGCTCATCGAGGTGAGCCGCCGGCTCCGCGCGACGGTGCGCGACCACGACACGGTGTCGCGGCTCGGCGGCGACGAGTTCATCCTGGTGCTGCCGGGCATCGACGCGAGCGGCGTCACGCAGGTGGCCGAGCGGCTCCTCGAGGCCGTGGCGCGCCCGATCCTGCTGCCCTCGCACGAGCTCACCGTCTCGGCCTCCATCGGCATCGCGATGTACCCGCAGGACGGCGAGGACTTCGAGACGCTGTCGAAGAACGCCGACGCGGCGATGTACCGCGTGAAGCAGGACGCCCGGAACGGCTACCGCTTCTTCACGCCGGAGATGCAGCGTCGCTCGGCGCGCACGCTCACGCTCGCGAGCGCCCTGCGGCACGCGATGGAGCGCGACCAGCTCTCGCTGCACTACCAGCCGCAGATCTCCCTCTCCGACGGGCGCGTGGCAGGCGTCGAGGCGCTGCTGCGGTGGCGGCACCCGGAATTCGGCATGGTGTCGCCCGGCGAGTTCATCCCCATCGCCGAGGAGACGGGACAGATCATCGCCATCGGCGAGTGGGTGCTGCGCACCGCCGCGACGCAGCTCCGCGGATGGCTCGCGGCCGGCGCGGCGCCGATGGTGGTGGCGGTGAACCTCTCGGCGGGACAGTTCCGCCACGGCAACCTCACGCAGCTCATCGCCGGCGTGCTCGCCGACGTCGGCCTGCCGCCGCACTGCCTCGAGCTCGAGCTCACCGAGGGCGTCGCCATGGACGACGCCGTCGCCGCCACCACCATCATGGACCGGCTGCACGAGCAGGGCGTGCGCATGTCCATCGACGACTTCGGCACCGGCTTCTCGTCGCTGAACTACCTCAAGCGCTTCAAGGCCTACATGCTGAAGATCGACCAGTCCTTCGTGCGCGGCCTGCCCGGCGACGCGAACGACCGGGCCATCGTGCAGGCGATCATCCAGATCGCCGGGAGCCTCGGCATGATGACCATCGCCGAGGGCGTCGAGACCGCGGAGCAGCTCGCCTACCTGCAGAGCGTCGGCTGCCACTTCGTGCAGGGCTACCACCTGAGCCGCCCGCTGCCGCCCGAGGCGCTCGAGACGTTCCTGCGCGAACGCGGCGTCATGCCCGTCGCCGCAGAGGCTTGACCGCGAAGAAGACCTTCCGAGGCCTCGAAGACGCACGGTGCGGTACGCTTGACACATCCCCATCGGCGATGCGATCGGGCTGGGATGCGTTTGCTCGTTCCGGCCTTGGTGTTCGGTCTCTGCAGCCTCGTCGGCTGCGCATCCGGGGAGTCCAACGTGCAGGTCGTCACCGACGCCGGCGCGACGGACCTCGGCTCACCCGTCGACACGCCGTCCACGGGCGTGAACTGCGGCGCGGTCACGCAGTGCGGCACGTGCACGAGCCTCGGTCCGTGCGGCTGGTGCGCCGGCACGAACACCTGCGTGGCCGGCTCGGCGACGGGTCCTGCGGTGGGAGCGTGCGCGGGGGCGTGGTCGTTCTCGCCTGCGATGTGTCCTGCTCCCGTCGACGCGGGCACGCCGCCGAGAGACACCGGAACTGCCACGGACACCGGCACCGTGGCGACCGATGCGGGCATGGCCGTCGACGCGGGCGACCCCTGCGCGACGAACACCACCTGCGGGAGCTGCACCGCCGAGTCGTCGTGCGGCTTTTGCCGGGGTACCGGCCGCTGCCAGACGGGCACCCGCGACGCGCCCACGGTGGGCGGAGCGTGCTCGTCGGGCTGGTCGTGGCTCTCGACGGACTGCTCGTCCACCGACGCCGGCACCGCGACGGACGCCGGCGCCCTCGCCGACGCGGGGGATCCGTGTGCGAGCGCCACGAACTGCGCGACGTGCACGCAGCGCAGCCAGTGCGGGTGGTGCCCCGGCGCGAACCGCTGCCTCACCGGCACCGGCACCGGACCGAACAGCGGCGCGGCGACCTGCGGCACCTGGGCCTGGTACTCGGGTCAGTGCAGCGGATCCGACGGTGGAACTTCGACCGACGCGGGCGCGGCGACGGACGCCGGCGACCCCTGCGTGAGCGCGACATCGTGTTCGACGTGCACCGCGCGCAGCCAGTGCGGGTGGTGCCCGGGCGCGAACCGCTGCGCCGTCGGCACCTCGTCGGGCCCGAGCGGCACCGTCGCGGCCTGCGGCACCTGGGCCTGGATCTCGTCGGCGTGCACCGCGACGGACGCGGGGGTCGTGAACGACGCCGGCACGCCGAGCATCCCGGGCTTCGGCAACCCCGCGAGCTTCAACCCCGCGGACGTGGCCCGCGCGTGCCCCGCCGGCGCGACGCTGCGCCTCGCCGTCGCCCGCGTCTATGCGACGCCGCGCAAGCCCTCGGGCTCGCCGTGGGACGGCATCGCGGGCATCAGCGACTTCGTGTGTCCTGCCGCCGCGGACCAGGTGCGCACGGCGCTGCGCGACCAGCTCAACAACCAGCGCATGGGCGTCGGCACCACCGTCGACACCATCGTGGGCGACGCCTTCCACGGCGTCGTGGCGTCGCAGTGCGGCACCGCCATCGACTGGTTCCTCGGGCGCTGGGAGGGGCCGGACATGTTCGCGCAGCTCCACAACCCGGCCACGGCGACGAGCACCGTGTGGCGCACGCCGACGGAGAACGACAGCTGGGAGGCCCCGCGCGTGGGCGCCACCTGGCCCACGGCCTACGTCGACATCCCGTGCTCCGCGCTCGGCGCGACGCTCTACGGCCTCGACGTGCGTGACCACGACCCGATCCCGCCGGACGACCCCGTCGGCCAGATCGACTTCCGCGGCAGCGAGGTGTCACCGCACGCGATCTGCACGGGATGGGCGTTCCACGACGGCGTCGACGGGCTGGCGGGCGTGCTCTTCACCGCCCACGTCACCGGCGGCACGCAGAACTGCACCGGCCTCTGATCCCCCCCGGTGGATGCGCCGGGCCCGCCTGCGCTACCACCTCACGCGTGAAGCCCCCATCGCAGCGCGCCGTGCGCGTCGCCCTCGTCGCGGTGGTCCTCGCGGCCCTCGTCGTGGCGTGGCGTGCGGGCCTGCTGGCCCACTTCTCGAGCGCTGCGGAGGTGCGCCGCTCGCTCCTCGCGCTGGGCCCTTGGGGCTACGTCGGCTTCATCGCAGCGTACGCAGCGCTGCAGCCCTTCGGCGTCCCCGGCACGGTGTTCATCCTCGCGGCGCCGCTCGTGTGGCCGTGGCCCGTGGCCTTCGCCGTGTCCATGGTCGGAACGATGGCCGCCAGCGTCGTGGGCTTCTCCTTCGCGCGCTTCGTCGCCCGCGACTGGGTGTCGACGCGCATCCCCGACCGCTTCCGCCGCTGGGACGACGCCCTCGCGCGCCGGGCCTTCGCGACGGTCTTCACGCTGCGCCTGGTGTTCTGGATGCCTCCGCTCCTCCACGCATTCTTCGGCGTCTCGAAGGTGCGCGCCTCGACGCACTTCTGGGCGTCGGCCCTCGGCTACGTCGCGCCGCTGCTCGCCGTGAGCTACTTCGGACAGCGCCTCTTCGAGCTCTTCCGCTGACGCGTGGCGGCCCCGCCGCGTGCGACGCGCGCCCCTCGGTCCGTGGGTCCGCGGTGCGTGCGGAGTCCGTCGCCGCGCGCGCGAAGCGGCCTGGAATCCGTGGGGCCGCCCCGCGACGCCGAGGCCGCGCCCCGGCGCAAGATGATTGGAGGTCCCAAGATCGATTTCGTATGGGGAATTTAAGGGAAAATAATCGAAGCGAAGGCCCATCGTTGCGAAGGCCCTCGGCGAGGGCGGGCATGCACACGCCATGTCGAACATCCAAGGCGTCAACGGTCAGAGCTCGGTCAACATCATCCGCGAGGCAGCGCCCCCGCCGCCGCCGGCCCCCAAGGCCGCGGCCACGAGCCAGCCCTCGAACCCGCTCGAAGGCCTCCAGGGCCTGGTGAACCAGATCTCCTCGTCGGTGCACGCGAGCGCGATCCCCGCTCACCAGAACTGGTAGCGCGCGTCGGTCCGTGCGCCCATTCGGCGTCGCCCGCTACGCAGAGCACCGCACGCGGCTCGTCGACGGCGACGGTCGCGTCTTCGCGGGGCACCTCGACGAGTCCGCGGGCGGCGTCCCGCGCGCCGTCGTCGTCATCCACGACTTCTACGGGCTGACGCAGCCCGTTCGCACCGCGGCCACGCGCCTCGCCGCCGACGGCTTCGTCGTCTTCGCGCCGGACCTCTACCGCGGGCGCGTGGCCACGAGCCCCGCCGACGCCGGCGCCCTCGCATCGCAGCTCGCATGGGACCAGGTGGCGTTGGAGCTCGGCCTCGTCGTCGCGGCGCTTCGACGGCGGAGCGCGGGCATGAAGGTGGCGACGCTCGGCTTCGCCATGGGCGGCGCGGCATCGCTCGTGGCGGCGGCGGCCCTGCCCGACCTCGCGGCGGCGGTGACCTACTACGGCGTCCCGCAGGACGTCGTGCTCCGCAACCGGCGCGTGCGCGTGCTCGGCCACTTCGGCGCGCGCGACGTGAAGGTGACGCCTCCACGCGTCGACGCCCTCGCCGCGATGTTCGCGACGCACGGCATCGACGGCCGGCTGCACCGCTACGACGCCGCAGGAAACTTCGCGAACCCGCTGCTCCCCGAGGTCTTCGACGCCGCCGCCGCCGACACGGCGTGGCAGCGGACGCTCGCGTTCCTCCACGAGACGCTCGGCTGAGCGCTTGCGCACGAAAGGCCTCCCATGACGGCGACGAAGCGATCGGGGTTCGAGGTGTCTCTGCACGCGGGTGCGGCGGGTTCGCTGCCGGGTGCGCTGGAGGTCGACGTGGGCAGCGACCTCCCGGTGGCCTTCGACGGCCTGCGCGCGCTCCTCGACGCGCTCGGCGAGCGGGCGCCGCAGCACCTCGACGCGATGCGTGAGGGCTACGCGGCGGAGTGGAACGTCCTCTTCCCGCGACGCCACGTCGACGGTCCGGACCTCCTCGCCATCGCCGACGCGCCGAACCAGCGGCGGCTCTTTCGCGAGTCCGAGCAGGTCTTTCGCGTGCTGCGTGCGGCCGCGCGCACCGTCGTCGACGCCCTGCGCGACCTCGATGCGCCGCTGGTGCTCCGCAACACCGGCGCGTGCGACCTCGTGAGCCTCCGAGGGCTCATGTACGCCGGTCAGCTCGCCGCGCTCGACGGCGTTCGCGCCGAGGTGTCCCTGGGCGAATGGGACGCCGCGCCGGCCTTCGCCGCACGCTCCTTCGCGGCGTCGGGCCGCGAGCTTCGTTCGCGCGTGGCAGCGCGTCTCGGAGCCTCGCCGCGAGCGGGATCGCGGGACGCCGCGTGCGTCTCCACGGCGGGGCGCCGGTCGACGGTGGAGGGATCGCATCTGGCCCTCGCGGTGCGCGCCGATGCCCCGCCGGTGCAGCGCATGGCGGCGGCGCTCCTGGCGCTGCGGGCGTGCTTCTTCTCGACGCACTACGAGGGCGCGGCGCTCGCAGCCGACACCGCGCTGGACCTCCTCGACGCCTCTTCGACGGCGTGGACGCCGAGCGCGCTCCTCGCGGCGTGGGACGCGCTCGCCGACGACCGCTTCGACGTGCCGATGCTCGAGATCGACCGCGCGCACCTCGCCGAGGGCACCGGCCTTCGCGCGCTCGTGCTGACCCACCGCGGCGTGGCGCAGGCCTTCGCGGGCTTCGGTGAGGCCGCGAACGCATCCTTCGAGGCCGCCCTCGCCGTCGCCCCGTCGCCGGAGATCGCGGCGGACCTTCACCTGTATCGCGCGCTCGTCGCCCTCAAGGGCCGCGGTGACCTCGCGAGCGCCGAGTCCGAGGTGGCTGCCGGACTGGCGTGCCTCGCGGGACGTCCTCGCGACGTTGCGGCGCTGCATGCCGCGTGGCTGCACAACCTCGAGGCGCTGGTGCACTTCCGCCGCAACGACCTCGACGCCGCGCACCTCGCCGAGGAGCGCTCCATGGCGAGCATCGACGGCGTGCCCGGGGCGTCGGCGGTGCACCTGAAGACGAACCTCGTCTCGAACTTCAGCGTGCTCTACGAGCGCCGCGGCGACCACGACACCGCGCTGCGCATCTGGGACACCTTCGCCGCGCTCAACGCGAAGGTGCGCAGCGACGCCCTCGACAAGGTGCACCTCCATCGCCGCGGGGCGCTGCTGCGCGGGCGCGGCGACGTCGACGAGGGCCTGGCGCTGCTTCGCGGGGCGCGCGAGAAGGCCCTCGCCACCGGCGACGTCTTTCACGCCGAGGTCCTCGCCGGGAGCATCGCGCGGACGCATCTCGATCGCGGCGAAGGGAGCGACCGCGCCGAGGCCGCGACGTGGTACCGCCTCGCCGCCGAAGGGGCGCGCGCGTGCGGCGACTGCGTGCGGCTCGCGCAGGACCTCGCCGGCGTCGCGCTCGCCGAGGGCACCACGAACCTCGACGAGGCCCGCGCGGTGCTTCCGCTGGATCGGACGCACCCGCGCACCGTGCTCGACCCCCTCGCCGCCGCCCTCGACGACGGCTCGCCGGCGGCCCTTCGCGCCGCGATGCCGCGCCCGCAGACGAAGCTCGGGCGCCCCTTCGTCCTCGTCACCGTGTAGGCCCCGGTGCCGCCGCGCTGGACCCTCGCCGCGCCGTTCGTGCTGCGCCACGCCGGCTTCCCCTTCGATTGGCTCGTCGACCTCGGCTTCACCGCCGACACCCTCGCGACCGTCGACGCGTGCCTCGACGACGCTGCCTCCGCGGCCCTTCGCATCGAGGCCGAGGCGCGCTTCGAAGCATCGGTCGTGGCATTGCGTTCGGCCCTCCACGCCCGCGCCGCGGACCCGTCGGTGCAGGAGGCCGTCTTCCTCTCGAGCCCCGACGTGCACGCCAACGTGTGGAGCCGCTGGGTCGCCTCCCCGCCCGCCGCGCCGTCGTCGCGTTCGCGTCGCACCGAGCGCGTCGTCTACGCGTACCTGCAGAGGCTCTGCGCGAAGAACGAGACCACGAGCTTCTTTGGTCCCATGGGCTACGCGGTCACCGAGGGCGACGACGACGCCGTCGAGGTGCGCTCCGCCGGGCCCTCGCAGCGCCGGACCTTTCTCGCGTACTGGGCCGTCGAGGCCTTGGGCTTCGCCATCGCCGCCGACGTCGCGCTCTGGGCGCAGCTCCCCCTCGCGCGCAGTCCGCTCTGGCGTCTCGACGTTCAGCGCGGCGAGGCACGCTGCGAAGCCATCGGCCGCATCGTGCCGCTCGGCCCCGCCGAGCTTCGACTGCTCGCGGCAGCATCGGCTCCGCGCACCGCCACCGACCTCACCGCGGACCTCGGCGTCGCCGTCGATGCCCTCGAGACCCTCGCGGAGCCGCTCTTCGCGACCGGCGTGCTGCTTCGACGACTGTGGTTCCGCAGCGACGAGGCCGACACCTTGGGCAACCTTCGCGCGGCGCTGCTCGCCCTCCCGCCATCGCCCGCCCGCTCGCGATGGGCCGCGGAGATCGACGCCTTCGACGCGCTCCGGGCGGCCTTCGAGACCGCGCCCTTCGCGGACCGTCCCGCGCGCCTGCGCGACCTCGAAGCGCGCTTCGTCGCGGTCACCGGACGACCCGCGCGCCGTGCGGGAGGACGGCTCTACACGGACCGGTTGGTCCTCAACGAGGAGGCCTCGTCGCCGTTCGGCCTGCGCGTCGGCGGCGGCGCCCTCGCGCGCCTCGGGACCGAGGTCTCGCCGCTGCTCGAACGCTGCGCCGCGCACGGCGACGCCTACGCCGAGGCCTGCGCGCGAGCGGTCGCCGCGGAGCATCCCGGGAGCGCGGGGTTCTTCGGCTGGGCATCGGCGCTTCGCGACCTGCCCGCGCCGACGGTCCCGACGGTCACCGACGATGCCGCCGCCCGCGACGTGCCCCGCTTCGCCTCGCCGGACCTCTGCCTTCGCCTCGGCGACGACGGCGCGCTGCATCCTGTGCTGTCGAGCGTCCACGCCGTGCTGCTCACCGAGGGGTGGCTCTTCACGTTCCTTCCGCGCGTCGCAGGCCTCGCGGCGCCGGCCGAGGCGTGGGTGCGTCACGAGGCGGCGCCGGACCTGCTCTCCCTCGCCACGGGCCGCCACAACAAGGGCTACTACGCGTTCCCGGGACCTCGCGCCGCAGCGGCGCCGGCGGAGCTCGCTGCGGGCCCGCACGACGTCGTGGCGGCGGCGGACCTCACCGTCTCCGTGGAGTCTGGAGCACCGGTCCTTCGCGACGCAGCGGGTGGACGGCGCTTCCTCGCGCTCCCGCTCGCGGACCTCACGCTGCACCCTCCGTTCGTCGCCCTCGCCACGCCCCCGGCGGTCTTCGCGACGGTCGGCGCCGGCACCGCGCACACCCCGCGCGTGTGCGTCGGTCACGCCGTATACCAACGCGAGCGATGGACGCTGGGCGCCGCCGCGCTGCGGGCCGCGACGCCGTTCCAGCGCTTCGTGGCGCTACGACGCGCGCGGCGCGACCTCGGCCTGCCGCGCTTCGTCTTCGCGCGCGTCGACGGCGAGCGCAAGCCGTTCCTCGTCGACGTCGAGAGCCCCTTCGCCGCCGAGCTCCTCGCGCACCACGCGCGCGACGTCGACGCCGTGCGCCTCGAAGAGATGCTCCCCGCGCCCGACGAGCTGTGGCTCCGCGACGCGCGCGGCCGGTACACCTGCGAGCTTCGCGTACAGGCCCGACGCGAGGTGCCCGAGGACCCGGGAACCGCTCGCTCCGTCGCGCCTCGCTGCGGTAGCGTCGCACCGTGAACGTCGGGCCCCTTCCCCGCGACGCCCTCGGCATCGGACTGCGCACGGCGCACTACCCGTACCTCTTCGAGCACTGGCCCGAGGTCGGGTACTTCGAGGTCATCAGCGAGAACTTCCTGGGCTCGGCGGCGCCGCCGCGAGCGCGCCTCGACGCGGTCCGAGCGCGGTACCCCGTGGTGCTCCACGGCGTGGGCCTCAACCTCTTCGGGCCCGATGCCCTCGACGAGGACTACCTCGACGCGCTGTGCCGCCTCGCCGACCACGTCGACGCGCCCTTCGTCACCGACCACCTCTGCTGGACCTCGGCGCACGGCGTGTCGCACCACGACCTTCTCCCGGTGCCGTACGTGCCCGAGCTCGTGGAGCTCGCGGCGGAGCGCGCGCACCACGTGCAGCGCCGCCTCGGACGCCCCTTCGGCCTCGAGAACCTCTCGAGCTACGTCGGCTTCGCGCGCTCCACGATGACCGAGTGGGACTTCTACACGACCATCGTTCGCGAGGCCGGGTGCTGGTTCATGCTCGACGTGAACAACGTCTACGTGTCGAGCCGCAACCACGGCTTCGACGCGTCCACGTACCTGCGCGCCGTGGACTTCTCGCGGGTGCTCCAGGTGCACCTCGCCGGCCACACGCGCGAGCCCGACGGCACCCTCGTCGACACCCACGACCACCCGGTCTGCGACGACGTCTGGGCGCTCTACGCCGAAGCGTGGCGCCTCGGCGGACCGTTCCCCACGCTCCTCGAGTGGGACGAGCGCATCCCGCCGATGCCCGACGTGCTGGCGGAGATCGCCAAGGCCGCCGCGGTGCGCGCGTGAGCCCTCGCCCGGCACCGCCCTGGCTCGGCGAGCTCCAGGCGCGCTTCGGCGCGGTGCTCCGCACGCCCCTCGACCGCAGCACCGGAACGCTCCGGGCTTCCATCGACGCGTTCCCGCCCGACGCCATCGACGACGCCGTCGACGGACCCCACGGCGCCGCCCCGCAGCGCCTCGCGGTTTACCATCGCCAGTATTGGTTCCGGCTCTTCGGCGTGATGCAGTCGGCGTTTCCGCTCACCGCGCGCCTCTTCGGACACTGGCACTTCAACGGCGTCGTCACCGGGTACGTCCTCGCTCACGCTCCGCGGAGCTGGGACATCGACCGCGTGCCCGATGGCTTCGCGCCGTACCTTCGATCGGTGGCCCTCGCCGAGACCCAGCGCGAGGCGTTGCTGGAGGCTGCGGACCTCGATGCGACGTGGCGCGCGCTCTTTCGCGCCCCGACGGTGGCGCCGTACCACCCGGGGGCCGACGACGCCGCGCGGCTCCTCGAGGCGCGCCTCGTCCCGTCGCCGGCGACCGCCGTGGTGGTGCTGCGCTGGCCGTGGCTCGAGCTCAAGCGGGCCCTCGCGAGCGCACCCGGCGAGTCCATCGTCGCCGTCCCCGCGCTGCTCGCCGAGCCCCGCGCGTGGGCGCTGCTGCGCGAGCCTGGAGGCATCCGGCAGCTCCTGCTCGAGCCGCGCGAAGCCCAGCTGCTCCTAGCGTTGGGGCGGGTCACCGTGGGGGCGGCCCTCGCCGAGGTCGAGGCAGCGTGCCCGCCCGAGGAGCGCCAAGCTCTGCCGTCCCGCGCGCGTCAGTGGCTGGCGCGCAGCGTCGAGCGCGGCATGTGGTCCGGCCTGGCCGACGCCGGCGCTCAGGGAACGACGCAGCTGTAGCCGGTGCAGGTGTTGAGCGACGCGCAGTTGTGCTGCGTGAAGGTCCCGTCGTTCGTGTCGAAGGAGAACCCCGAGCACGAGTTCATGCCGCCGCAGTGCGGGTGGATCTCGATGAAGCCGCCGAGTCCGTTGCACATCACCGTGAACGACTCGAGGGTCATGCCCGTCGCGGCGTCGAGGTGCACGATCTGGCGGTCCGCCTGCACGTCGCAGATCACGTCGTGGCCCACCGCCGCGTCGGCCTGCGCGTCGGCGACCGTCGCATCGAACGCTCCGGCGTCCGACGACGAGCCCGCGTCGAGGCTCGCCCCGCCATCCGCCGACGAAGCATCCGCCGACGAAGCATCGACCGAGGTCCCGCCATCGGCCGCGGCGACCGCGTCCACCGGATCGCTGCGGTCCGCAGGCGTCGCGACGTCCGTCGACGCCACGTCCACCGGGGCGCCAGCGTCTGCGCCCGCATCCGCGGGAGCCGCCACGTCCTGCGAGGGAGCGACATCCGCGGCGACCGGCACATCGACGGCGACGTCCGCAGGCGGCGCGGCATCGGTCGACGCGTCGTTGCCCCCACGGTCGCCCGACGGAACGTCGGTGCGGGTGCCCGCATCGTTGGATCCGTCGCCGGAAGGCGTGCATCCGGGCGCGAAGCAGAGCAGCCCGCCGAGGGCCGCGGTGAGGAGCGCGCTGCTGGCCGAAGGCGCACGAAGAGACGAGGTCGGGTCGAGGTGGGTCATCGCAGGATCCATCAACATACCCGAGCGCCGCCGGGGCGTGTTCGAGGAACGCGTCCACGCGACGAATGGTCGCACCGCCCCCCGGATGCATACGGAACCGGGCGACGGGCCGCGCTACGGCGAGAGCCGATCCCACGCGTCGCAGCGGAGGGCGTGGTAGCCCGCCGCCGCCGCGGGGGTGCTGTCGAGGGTGAGGTACGGGTCCGCCGCCGCCGCGTAGGTCGGCCACGTCGTCGCGCCGCCGCCGTTGGGGTCGCCGGTCGCCGCGAAGCGCAGCCAATAGCCCGCCACGGTGTCGGCCAACGCCGTCTGGTCCGCCGTGGCCCCGGTCGGGAGGTTGTGGAACACGTACGACAGCTCGAAGGCGTGCGCCGCTCCGTAGGCCGCCGCGATCCCCGGCTCGCTGTGCGTGAAGAGGTACCGCCGCACGGGCTCGCTCATGGCCCCGGCGAGCGCCCGCGCGATGCGCCTCGCCGGGCAGATGAACACCGCGTCGGACAGCATGTCCACGTACGCGAAGTACGGCGACGGGAACATCGCGCTCGGGTACGCCGCGAGGATCGTCGCGCCCCCCGCCGCGCCGAACTGCGTGGTCACCAGCGCGCGGTATTGCGCATCGGTCATCGCCGCGTTGGCCGGCGTCGGCGGGAAGAAGTAGGACATCTCGTCGCGGTTGTTGCCGATCACCACGGGCACGTGACGCTGGTGCCCCGCGGCGATGGTCGTCATCGGTGCTTCGAGGAGCGCGTAGCCGTCGACGGCGAGCTGGTAGCGGTAGCCCGTGGCCCCGGGCGTCACGCCCGCCGAGCCCGGCAGCGCGCGGAGCACGTCGGCCATCGCGACGCCGCGGAGACAGCCGAGCGCGTCCGTCGCCGACGCGCAGAGCGACGACGCGAGCGTGGTGCCGCCGGCCTCGGCCACGGCCTGCGTCGAGGCCACGCAGCCGCCGCTCTCGATGGCCGCCCGCGCGAACAACCCCTCGGCGAGCGGCGACGTCAGCAACGCGCAGGTGTCGAGGCCTCCCGCGGACTCGCCGAAGAGCATCACGCGCGACGGGTCGCCGCCGAACGATGCGGCGTTGGCCTGCACCCAGCGCAGCGCCGCGATCTGATCGAGGAGGCCGTAGTTGCCCGACGCGTGGTTCGGGCTCTCGGCGGTGAGCGCCGGGTGGCCGACGAAGCCGAAGGGTCCGAGGCGATAGTTGGCCGTCACGACCACCGCGGGACCGTGCTCGGCGAGCCACGCGCCATCGTAGATGCGCACGCCCAGCGGGGTGACCTGCTCCGTCGATCCCGCGTAGTTGGCCCCGCCGTGGAGGAAGAACAGCACCGGCAGCGGCGACGCGGGCCGCGCGGTGGGCGCCCACACGTTCAGCGTCAGGCAGTCCTCGGAGCCCGACGGCGTCCCCGTGGCGTCGAGCTGCGCACACGCGGATCCGAAGCTCGTCGCGTCGCGCACGGCGCCGCAGCACGCCGCGGGCTGCGGGGACCGCCAGCGCAAGGCTCCCACCGGCGGGGCCGCGTACGGAATGCCCTTGAAAGACAGGACCGCGCCGTCGACGACGCCGCGCACGGTGCCCCGATCGGTCGTCGCGAGGTCCGGCGTCGTCGCGGGCATCGCCGCACAGGCCGCGGCATCGTCGACGACGACGTCAGCGCCGCCGTCGGCACCCGCGTCGCCCGAGGCATCGGCCGTTGCGACGCGATCCGCCGCGGCGTCCGAGGGCGAAGCTGTAACCGCGGTTCCACCGCAGCCGACCACGACGACCAGCATGGAGACGAGGGAGAGCGAGGGGGTGCGCACGAGGGCTGCGAGCATGCCCCACGCGCGGCATCGCTGCGAGCGGCGCCGCGGCGCGAGGGGGAACCGGGGCACACCGCCGGTCACGCCTCGGCACCTTCGAGCCCGACACGCAAACGCCGCGGCAACCGGTGCGCGTTCCGTCCTCGACAGCGGTCCGCGGCCGCAGCGAAACCGCCCGGCACATGCGGTGCACCGCTCGGACCGACGAAGGAGCCTCCATGAGCACCCTCGCCGCAAGCCCCCCCCGCACCTTCGGCTGGCGCACCGTCGCCCTCGCCGTCGGCTTCGCTGTCCTCGCTGTCTTGGCCTGGAGCGTCGCGACCTACAACCGCCTCGTCGCCCTCGATCAGCAGGTGCAGGCGCAGTGGGCGCAGGTCGAGAACGTCTACCAACGGCGCCTCGACCTCGTGCCCAACCTCGTGCGCACGGTGCAGGGCGCCGCGGCCTTCGAGCGCGGCACGCTCCTCGCCGTCACCGAGGCGCGCACCCGGGCCCAGAGCGTCGGCGCGAGCACCGGCGGCGGCGTGCCTGGCGACCCTGCCGCCTTCGCGCGATCGCAGGCGGCGCAGAACGAGCTCTCGTCGGCCCTCGGCCGGCTCATGGTCGTCGTCGAGCGCTACCCGGACCTCCACGCGACGGAGAATTTTCGCGACCTTCAGGCGCAGCTCGAGGGCACCGAGAACCGCATCGCCGTCGAGCGCATGCGCTTCAACGAGGCCGCCCGGGACTTCAACGCCCGGCGCGCCTCGTTCCCCACGATGCTCGTCGCCGGGGCCTTCGCGGGACGGTTCCACGCGCGGCCGTACTTCACCGCAGCACCGGAGGCCCGCTCGGCCCCGGTGGTGCAGTTCTGAGGCGCGCGGTGCTTCGCTTCGCAGCGGTGGTGCTGGCGCTCGTCGCGCTCGCCAGCGTGGCCCACGCGCTCGGCGAGACGCCGCCGGTGCCCACGCATTGGGTGACCGACGGCACCGGTCGCCTGTCCCCCGCGGTGCGCGACGCCGCTGAAGCGCGCCTCGGCGCGTACGCCCGCAGCACGGGCCATCAGGTGATCGTGTGGGTGGGTCGCAGCACCGGCGGCGACGCCCTCGAGGAGTGGTGCGCGCGCGCCTTCCGCGCGTGGCGCGTGGGGCGCCAGGGCGTCGACGACGGCGTCGTGCTGTTCCTCTTCACCGACGACCGCCGCGTGCGCCTCGAGGTGGGCTACGGCCTCGAGGGACCGCTCCCCGACGCCGCCGCCTCGCAGGTCGTCCGCGACGTCATCGCGCCGCGGCTGCGCTCCGGCGACGTCGACGGCGCGGTGTCTCTCGGCGTCGACCGCGTGCTCGGCCTGCTCCACGGCGAGAACGGTCCCGCGGCGCCGGTGCGCGCGCCACGCATGCCTTCGTTGCTGCAATGGATCCTCGGCGGCATCGCGGCGACCCTCTTCGCGATCTTCGCCATCCGGCACCCCGCCCTCGCGTTCTGGCTCCTCGCCAGCGCCGCCGGACGGCGCGGTGATCGCGGGGGCGGCGGCGGCGGCGGCTTCTCGGGTGGCGGCGGGCGCTCCGGCGGCGGCGGAGCGAGCGGATGAACCCCGCGGCGCCGATGAAGCCGCCGATGGACGGGTGCGACCGCTTCGCAGCGGCGCTCGCACGCCTCGGCGTGTGCCCCGGCGACCGGGCCTTCGTCTCAGGGGAGGATGGGAAACGCCCCGCGCGCCTCTCGACGCTCGGGGCCCGGCGCGGTCAGTTGCAGACGACGGAGGTCGCCGCGGTGTGCGAGCAGTGCATGGCGGCCGCGCTCGACGACGCCGACGCCGCCGTGAGGTGGTACGTGCGGCACGACAGGGTGTTGCCCGCCGTCGCCGTCGGCGACGTCGCCGACGCGTGGTCCGTGAGCGCCGTGCACGCCGTCACGCAGGCGTCCATCGAGGCGTAGGCCGCGTTGGCGCCGGTGCAGACGGCGAGGTCCGCCGCGCAGAAGTCGGCGCACGGCGTCGTTCCGCACACGCCGCCGCCGAGCGGACCGGCGTGCGGGCAGTGCAGCGCCGCGCCCGAGGCCGCCGCGTTGGCGTGGTAGAGGTGGCACCCGAGGGTGTTCCCCGAGGTGTCGCCGAGGGCGCCGGCGCCCCAGCCGAAGGCCGCGCAGGCGCTCAGGCACGACGTCATCGCCGCGGCGTCCGTCGCGCCGAACTGGCGGTTCGCGCCCGAACAGTTTGCAGTCACCGCGGCGCAGTAGGCCGCGCACGTCGGCGCCGCAGGAACGTCGGTGGCCGTCCCCGCGTCGGTGGCCGTGCCGGTGTCCGACGGGGCGCCCGCGTCGGTCGTCGTGCCGACGTCGGTGGTCGTGCCGGTGTCCGACGGCGCGCCCGTGTCGGTGGCCGTGCCGGTGTCCGACGGCGTGCCCGTGTCGGTGGCCGTGCCGGTGTCCGACGGCGTGCCCGCGTCGGTCGTCGTGCCGGTGTCCGA
>CAIMWA010000341.1 GCA_903845045.1 uncultured delta proteobacterium
CGCTCGTCACCGACGCCGCGGCCGCCCCGCGCGCCGCCGTCGACGCGTCGCAGCCCGCGCACGGCGAGGCCCTCGCTTCGGCCCAGCACGCCGCGCACGCGTACGGCCGCGCCGGCGATCGCGTGCTCGTCACCCGCCGCGGAGCCCGCCTCACCGTCGCGACGAACGCCGACGCCGCGGGGCATCGACCGCTGCGCGGCAGCGTCGTCGACGTGCGCCTGGACGGCCGCGATGCGCCCGATCCGTTGCTCTGGTGGCGCCCGGTGTGGATCGACGCGCAGCGCCTCGCACACCCCATGGTCGCGAGCGAGGTGCGCGAGACGCGCTGCCCCGACGGAGGCTCCGGCGTCGAGCGCGTGGGCACCGTCGACGGCGTCGCGCTGCGCAGCGTGGTGTGCGTCGACGGCGACGCGCGGTTCCGCATGACCACCACGGCGACGGGCCTCGCGGCGGGCGCCGTGCTCGCCGACGAGATCAACCCCGGCACCGCCGACGTCACCGTCGAGGACCGCGACGCGCGCTGGGAGGGCATCGCGCCGACCCGCGTGGTCACCGTCACCGAGCGCGGCGTGCAGCTCCGCTTCGAGGGCTCCGAGAGCACCGACGCCGCGCGGAATTTCGTGCACATCGCAGGCGAGGCGTTCCCCGCGGCGGTCACCTGGGAGGGACGCGGCGCGGAGCTCGTGCGCACCCTCGAGGTCACCGCGCCCGCCCCGAAGCCCGAGGTGTCGACGAACAGCGCCAGGCTGACCGTGGCCGCGGTGGCCGAGGGCGGAGCCGCGCTTCCGGTGCACGTGATGTTCGTCCGCGCCGGCGTCGCCAGCGTGCAGCCCGAGCTCCTCAGCGGCGGCCGCGGCTTCGCGTCGGACCGGTCGGTGTACCTCCTCGACGGCACCGGCGAGGTCGCGCTGCAGCCCGGAACCTACGTCGTCACCGTCTCGCACGGGCTCGGGTGGACGCTGCACTCGCAGGCCGTGACCCTCGGTCCGCGCGGCTCCGCGGTGCTGCGCGCGGTGCTGCACGCCGTCGCCGATCCGGGCTGGATTCCCGCGGACCTGCACCTGCACTCGGCGCCGTCGCCGGACTCCCGCGTGACCCTCGAGGAGCGCGTCGTGTCGCTGGTCTGCAACGGCATCGGCTTCGCCGTCGCGACGGACCACAACCGCATCACGGACCTCGCGCCGGTGGTGCGCACCATGGGCCTCGAGGAGCGGCTGACGACGCTGCCCGGCGACGAGGTGACCTCGGCGGGCGCGCAGCTCTGGGGGCACTTCAACGCGTTCCCGCTGCCGGTGCCGGCCGCGACGACGGCGCCCGAGGACGCTGTGCCCGCGTACTGGGGCGTCGCTCCCGCGGAGCTCTTCGCCGCCACGCGCCGCGCCGGGGCGGGCATCGTGCAGGTGAACCACCCGCGCATGGCCCCGAACCTCGGCTACTTCGACCTCGCCGCGCTCGATGCCGCCACCGGGCGAGCGGGTGCGTCCTTCGCCGACGGCTTCGATGCGGTGGAGACGTACAACGGCCTCTGGCTCGAGAGCCCCGACCGCGTGCGCGAGGCCGTGACGGACCTCGTCGGGCTCGGCCGCCGAGGCATGCGCGTGACGGCCACCGGCAACAGCGACTCGCACCGCCTCGTGTACGAGGAGGCCGGCTATCCCCGCACGTGGATCCGCGTGCCCGACGGGGACCCCGCGGCGCTGCGCGAGCGGGTCATCACGGCGCTGCGGCGCGGCGACACCACCGTCAGCAGCGGCCCCTTCGTGACCCTCGACACCCTCTCCGACGGGCGCGACGGCAGGCTGCGCGTGCACGTGCGCGTCACCGCTCCCGAGTGGGTGCCGGTGCAGCGCGTCGAGCTGTGGCGCGACGACACCGTGGTGCAGCGCTGGACCGTCACCGCTCCGCCGCGCGACGGCCTCCGCTTCGAAGCCGACGCCGTGATCCCGCTCGCCCACGACGCCATGGTGCTTGCCTGGGCCGACGCCGACGCTCCGCTGCCCGACGTCGTTCCGCTCGCTGCGGCGCGCGCCGTGGGCTTCACGAGCCCGCGGTACATCGACCGCGACGGCGACGGCGGGGTGATCGTTCCGCCGCGTCGCTGACCGTCAGCGCACGAGCACGGCGCCGTTCATGCCGAGCAGCCCGTGCATGGTGCACGTGAACGGGTACACCCCGGCCACCGGAAAGCGCACCGTCACCGACGTGCCCGTGGCCGTGCCGGGGATGGGGTTGCCCGGCGATCCTCCGGGGCTGCCGCCGGCGAGGCCCGCGGAGAGCGGGTGCGTCGCGAAGGCACCGCTGAACGTCACGTCCTGCCCCGCGGTGATGGCGATGCACTTCGGCGCGAAGGTGAAGCCGGTGCTCCCGTGATCGCCGCCGAAGCCGACGGTGCGGTCGGCGCTCGGCGAGGTGCGGTCCGCGTACATGTTCGCGGTGCACCCGTTCACCGTCGCGCTCGGCGCCGCCCCGTCGCCGCCGCTGATGCGCGCGGTCACGACGGGGTCGAAATCACTGCACGCCCCGACGCACACCATCACCATCGCAACCCGCTTCATTCCGGCGATGATCGACGGTGCGGCGCGCGCGGGCAACTTCCCCGCGACGCGGTCACGCCAGCACGGCGAAGGGGTCGCGATCGGCCGTCGAGGTGCGCACGTCGAGCCCCGCGCACGCGGTCTGCAGCCTCTTGGCCAGCACGGCGAGGGTGCGCCGCTCGCTGTTCGAGTGCAGCACGCAGGCCACGGTGACGCCCGCGGCGGCGGCGCGCAGGGCGTCGTGGTGCCGCATCTCGCCGGTCACGTAGAGCCCGGCGTTGGAGGCCAGCACCTCGTTCAACAGGTCGCCGCAGGCCCCCGCGCCCACCGCCGCGCGATGCACCACGCCCTCGGTCGGTCCCGCCACGAGCAGGTGGTCGACGCCCAGCGCCGCGCGCACCGTCGCGAGGAGCGCGGATCGCTCCTGCCGAACGACGTTGCCGACGCGCCCGAGGCCCAGCCCGTCGGTCGGCACCGTGAGGCGCAGCGGCACGCGGTTCGTGAGGCCCACGGCGTCGGCGAGCACGTCGTTGGTGCCGCCCGGCGCGACGTCGAGGGCGGTGTGCGGGCTGTAGACCGAGAGCCCCGCGCGCACGAGGTCGTACGGGAGCGTGCCGGCGTGCAGGCGCTTGAGACCGTCGAAGATCACCGGGTGGTACGCCACGACCACGTCGCAGCCGAGGGCCAGCGCCTCGTCGAACACCGCGCGGGTGAGGTCGATGGTCAGCAGCACGCGGGTCATCGGCGCGCCGGGGCTGCCGACGAGGAGGCCCGTGTTGTCCCAGCGCTCGGCCCAGCGCGTCGGCGCGATGACGTCGAAGGCACCGCAGAGGTCGGCGACGGTGTTCATCGTGGCGCACGCTACCACCGCGGATTCATACTTGGGGGTCCATGGAACCCGTTGCGATCACGGTACGCCCCGCCACCGAGGACGACCTCGAGGCCCTCGGCCGCCTCGCCGGCGCCCTCGTGCGCATGCACCACGACACCGACGCGCGGCGCTTCGTGCTCCCCGACGACGTCGAGAAGGGCTACCGCTGGTGGTTCCGCAAGGAGCTCGGCAACGCCGACGCGATGCTGCGCGTGGCCGTCGACGCCGCCGGGTCCGTCGTCGGCTACACCTACGCGCGCAGCGAGCCGCAGGACTGGAACCTGCTCCTCGCGCCGCACGTCGCGCTGCACGACATCCTCGTCGACCCCGCGGCGCGCGGCGCGGGCGTGGGCGAGGCGCTCATGACGGCCTTCGTCGCCGACGTCGACGCCCGCGGCGGACCCCGCGTGGTGCTGCACACCATGGTCTCCAACGAGCGCGCGCAGCGGCTCTTCGCGAAGTTCGGCTTTCGACCCACGATGCTCGAGATGACCCGCGGCTGACGGGTCAGGACACGGTCTTCGACACCTCGAGGGCGCCGCTGCCGTAGCCCCAGCGGAGCGCTCGTCGCAGCGCGGGGTTGCGCCACGCGCCGCTGGCCACCGCCGCCGACATCGCGTCCTGGATGCGCCCGCGCAGCGTGGACGGAGCGTCGATCTCGCGAAGGAGCTTCCAGCGGTGCGCGCGGAGCACGTCGGCGGTCGCGCGTCCGTCGCGCAGCGCCGCCACGCACGCCTCGCCCGCCAGCACGCCGCTGCGAAGCGCCTGCCAGATGCCCTCGCCGGTGAGCGGGTCGATGTGCTGGCCCGCGTCGCCCGCGGTGACCAGCCCCGCCATGCCCGTGGGCGCCCGCACGTCCGCGAGGGGGAGCTGCCAGGAGCGAACGGCGCCGATGCGCGTGGCGCCCCCGAAGCGCTCGGGGTGCCGCGCGAGGAAGTCGGCGAAGAGCCTCTGCAGCGGCACGCCGGCGCCGTCATAGGCGTCGCGACGAAGGTACACGCCCGCGTTCACGACGCCGTCGACGGCGGGGAAGATCCAGCCGTAGCCGCAGGGCAGCGACGGGTGGAACCAATGCTCGCTCCAGCCCTCGCGCAGCGCCCCGGCGACGCCCTCGAAGTAGGCCGTCGCCGACACGCCGAGGTGCCTTCCGAGGGGCTTCGCCGCGCCCAGCGCCGCGCGGGCCACGGAGCCCGGACCGTCGGCCGCCACCACCCACCGAGAGCGCACGTCGTCGCCGGCCACGCGCGCCCCCACGACGGCCCCGTGCTCCACCGTCAGCGACTCCACCGACGTGGCTTCGCGAAGCGTCACGCCTGCGCGGACGGCGGCGTCGACGAGCAGCGCGTCGAGGTCCAGGCGCCCCACGATGCGCCCCACGGCGGACCCGTACGCGCGCTCGATGGCGGTGCCGTCGGGGAGCAACGCGAGGGCGCCGTGCACGTCGGCATGCGGTGCGGCGTCGAGCCCCGCGCCGGCGCCGAGCGACGCCACGAGGGCCACCGCGCGGTTCGACAGCGCGTCGCCGCACACCTTCGGTCGCGGGAACGTCGCGCGGTCCACGAGAAGCACGCGAAGGCCTGCGCGCGCCGCGGTGATGGCAGCCGCGCAGCCCGCCGGTCCGGCGCCCGCCACGAGGACGTCTGCGTTGGCGTCCGCGGTCACGGTCCCACCGTGGTGCACACACCGCCGAGGCACGCCGAGCCGACGAGGGTTCCCAGTGGAACGGTGCTCCCGTTGTCGAGAACGATGCCGCGGCTCGGGCAGCCGCAGATGCGCCCGCTCGCTGGTCCTACGGCGAGGTCGCACGTCATGCGGAGCATGTTGAACAGCGCCGCGCTCGAGGGCGACGTGCCGTTGTACGCGATGGCGCGCATCGTGCCGCAGCAGTCGAGGGCGAAGATGCCCGTGACGCAGTCGGCGCTGGTGGCGCACACGCGCGGCGGCGGCATCACGAGGCCCGGCTCGCACGTCGACGGCATTCCGGCGTCCAGCGGCGGCACGTCGGGACCGATCACCACGGCGTCGGGGCGAGGGACCGGGACGTCCGTGGAGCCCGTGTCCCGCGCCGCGTCGACGCCAGTGACGGACCCGCCATCGAGGGGCGCGTCGGCGGTCGTTCCGCGGTCGGTGACGAACGGGGCATCGAAGGTGCCGCCGTCGAAGGTGCCGCCGTCGAAAGTGCCGCCGTCGAAGGTGCCGCCGTCGAAGGGCACGCCGTCGATCACCACCGGTGCGTCCGTCGCTGCGTCGACGACGCCGACATCGACGCGCGAGTCGGTCGCGGTGGTGGTGTCGCGCCGTGCGTCGCGCGTCTCGACGTCGGCGACGGGGATGTCCAGCAGCGGGCCGACGTCGGAGCACACCATCGCGGCGCAGGCGCACCCGGTGCGGCCGGTGAACACGCACCCGCGCGGAGGCGACGCGGGGCAGTCGCAGCTCACCGCCGGGGTCGAACAGCCGAGGGCGGCGGCGCCGGCCACGAGCACCGCGGCCACGCAGCGAAGGACGTGCATCGCCGGGGATGATCCCACGGAGGGCGCCGATCTGCGACACTCCCGCGCGACACGCCATGCGAACCCGCGCACCCGCCCTTGCGACGCTCCTCGCTGCCGCGTGCAGCAGCTCCCCCGCTCCGGCGCCGACGGCGACGGACGCGTCCACCGACGCCGTGGTCGACGCCGTTCCCGAGGCCGCCGCGCGGTTCACCGGCGCCGCCGCGGTGACCGTCGAGCACTACGACGTGGCCCTGGACCTCGCGTCGCGGCGGACCGTCGCGCGGCTTCGACTGCGTGTCACCACGGCCGGTGACTGCATCACCCTCCCGTTCCGTCCCGACGCCGCGGACACGGTGACCTTCGACGGCGTGCCGGCCGATCGCGTCGCCGTGGCGTCGGGGCGGTTGACGGCCTGCGACGCTGGCGGACGCGGCTGGCCCATCGGTGCGACGGTGGTGCTCGGCGCGACGGCGACGCCGGCCACGGGCACCCTCACGCGCACCCAGGTGGGCCTCTCGACGCGGCAGGACCGCACCGGCGCGACGTTCACCTACCTGCTCTCGTGGGTCGGCGAGTGCGACCGCTTCGGACCTTGCGACAACGGCCCCTCGCACTTCGCGACGTACCACTTCGACGTGACGCACCCGTCGGGCACGCAGGTGCTCTGCCCGGGCACGGTCACTTCGGGCGACACCGTCACGGCGTGCGATTTCGCCTTCGACGGCGGCCCCACGTACAGCACCTTCGCGGTGCTCGCGGACCCGGCGTGGGTGCCGCAGTCGCTCGGCACCGCCGGCGGCGTCGCCATCACCCTCTACGACCTTCCCGGATCGCGCATCGGCGCTCTCCTCGACGCGTCGCACGTGCGCGGCATGCTGACGTTCCTCCAGGGGCATTTCGGGCCGTTCCCGTACGGCACCGCGCTGCGCTACGCGGTGGCGCCGACGACCTGGGCCGGCTTCGAGCACCCCGGCAACATCGCCCTCGCGCAGACCCTCAACGCGGGCTCGCTGGAGCACACGGTGTTCCATGAGACGGCGCACCAGTGGGCCGGCGACCAGACCACCGTCGCCACGGTGCACGACTTCGTGTGGAAGGAGGCCGCCGCGGAGTACCTCGCGTTCGTCTACGAGGACACCGCCCTCGGCGCCGCGACCAGCGCCATCTCCGC
>CAIMWA010000342.1 GCA_903845045.1 uncultured delta proteobacterium
CGCGCGGCGCGGCGGTGCGGTGCCCGCGGACGTGTCCGAGGCCGCCCTGCGCGACGCCTTCGAGCGGGGCTCCGCGGACGCGCTGCATGCCGACCATGGGAGCTGCCTCGGCCCGTCGAGCGCGCTCTTCACGGCGCCGGCGGTGCCGCGCGAGCACCTCCACGGGCGGCTGAAGCCGCTCGGCGACGAGGGCGCCGGTTGGGAGCTCGAGGCCGGGCTCCTCGGCAGCGCCGGGGCGTTCCTGCCGGTGGCGGCGATCGCGGCGGACCCGCGGCTGCGTGACACGGCCATCGAGCACGAGGGCGCCGTCTGGCTCCACGCCGCGGAGGTGCTGTACCGCGACTGGAGCCTCGGCGCGGACCACGCCGCGTCGCTGTTCGCGGCTCCCGAGCTCCTCGCGGGGCGCGTGCGCGTGGTCGACGAGGCCGCGCAGGCGCTCCTCGCGCAGCGGCGGTTCCAGGGCGATCGCGAGGCGTGCGCACACTGGCTCGACGCCATCGGCGAGTACGGGACGCGGGCTGCCGTGTTCACGGCCTTCAGCGTCGCGCCGACGCACGGCACCGTCGCCCGCGTGCGTCTCCACTGGGACCTCGCCGACGACGCCGAGACGTCGCTCCATGCCGCGCGCTTCGTGCCGCGCTTCGAGCTCGCCGTGGGCGACGGCACGCTCGACGTGGCCGACGTCGAGGCGCTGCTCGCGGCCAGCGACGCCGCGTTCGTGCGGCTCCACGGGCGCGTCGTTCCGCGGGCCGACCTCGCCGCCGCGGTCGATCTCGTGCGCGCCCGGCAGAAGGTGCTGCGGAGCCTCGATGCCGCGCGCGGCGTGTCGTGGTCCAAGGCCGTGGAGCTCGAGGACGCGTGGCTGGCGGAGCGCACGGCGACGCTTCAGGAGACGCTCTTCGCGAAGCGCTGGGAGGCCTTTCTCGACGGCCTCCGCGACGGGTCCGGGGTGCCGCGGCGCACGCCTCCGGCGTCGTTTCACGGGACCCTTCGGCCGTACCAGCTCCGCGGCCTTTCGTGGCTGGCGTTCGTCGTCGAGAAGGGTTTCGGCGGCTGCCTCGCCGACGACATGGGGCTCGGCAAGACCGTGCAGATCCTCGCGCTGCTGGCGCTGCGGCGCGAGGCGGGCGCGCCGGCGAGCCTCGTGGTGTGCCCGACGGCGGTGGTGCTGAACTGGGCGCAGGAGTCCGCGCGCTTCACACCCGGGCTGCGCGTCGTGGTGCACCAGGGAGCGGCCCGCGCCTCGACGCCGGCCGACGTCGCCGCCGCCGTGAAGGGCGCCGACCTGGTCGTGACGAGCTACGCGCTCCTTCGCCGCGACGCCGATCTCTTCGAGGACGTGCGCTGGGACCTGGTCATCGCCGACGAGGCGCACGGGCTGAAGAACCCCGAAGCGCTGCAGACGCGGGCCGTGCGCGCCCTCGCGGCGACGGCGAAGCTCTGCCTCACGGGCACGCCGGTGGAGAACCGCTTGCGGGACCTGTGGTCCATCTTCAACGTGGCGCTGCCCGGGTTGCTGGGCGGCCCGACGCGCTTCGCGCGCACGTTCCAATCGCCCATCGGCAGCGGCGACGCGCGGTCGGTGCAGCGCCTCGGCAGGCGCGTCGGACCGTTCCTCCTGCGCCGCACGAAGCGCGACCCGGGCATCGCCGCGGACCTTCCGCCGAAGCAGGAGCAGGACGCGTGGTGCGACCTCACGCGGGAGCAGACCGCGCTGTACCGGGCCATGACCGATGCCGTGCTCGAGGGCATCGCCGGCGCCGACGGCATCGCGCGGCGCGCGCACATCCTCGGCGCGCTCACGCGGCTCAAGCAGATCTGCAACCACCCCGAGAGCTTCGAGCGCGAACGTCCGGACCAGCTCCTCGGGCGCTCCGGCAAGCTCGATCGCACGCTGACGTTGCTCGAAGAGCTCCTCGACGCCGAGCAGCGCGTGCTCGTGTTCACGCAGTACCTGGAGATGGGGCGCATCCTCCAGCGCGCCATCGACGAGCGCTTCGACGTGGCGGTGGATTTCTACCACGGCGGCCTCACGCCCCCGGAGCGCGAGGCGGTGCTGCGCGACTTCGAGGCGCCGGACGGTCCGCCGGTGCTCGTCGTGTCGCTGCGCGCCGGCGGCTCCGGGCTGAACCTCACGGCGGCGTCGGCGGTGATCCACTACGACCGATGGTGGAACCCCGCCGTCGAGGACCAGGCCACGGACCGCGCGCACCGCATCGGCCAGACGC
>CAIMWA010000343.1 GCA_903845045.1 uncultured delta proteobacterium
CACCCGGAGCGGCGCTCGCACCACGGGCTCGTACGCTCGCACGTCGGCCTCGGTGAGCACGCCGCCGCGGGCTCGCGCCGCCTCCGCCGCCGCACGCGCGAAGTCGCCGCGAACGAACGCGAGGCCCTCGCGCCCGTAGCGAGCGAGCGTCGCGCCGAGCCGCGGACGAACCATGCGCGCGCCGGCGGCGACGGGAGCTCCACCGGGGAGGAAGAGTCCCGCGAGCCACGGATCGGTGGCGAGCGCCGCGCGGTTCACGCCCGCCGCGGTGGAGACGTACGCGCTCGCGGCGAAGCCCGAAGTGGCGAGGCGCACGGCCGGGGCCGCCGCCCGCGCGAGGCCCACGCGGCCGAGGTGCTGCGACAGCCACGCGAGGCCCGCGGGCTCGCCGGGGACCGCGACGGCGAGGCCTCCGACGCGGCTCGACTCCGGCGTTCGGTAGGCGTCGACGCGCGCCGCGGCCGGCGCCGTCTCGCGGAAGTCGACGAAGGTGCACTCGCCCCGCGCGGTGCAGATCGTCGCGAAGCCTCCGCCGCCGAAGCCGCTCGAGGCCGGCGATGCGACGCCGAGGGCGAGGGCCGTGGCGATGGCGGCGTCGACGGCGTTTCCGCCTCCTGCGAGCACGGCTGCACCGGCGGCGGACGCGTCGGGGTGGTCCGCCGCCACGGCATACTCGTGAAAGGCCTGGGCAGGACGAAAGAAGCCGAGCGCAGGCAGCGCGGCCACCGCGAGGACCGCCGCGACGGATGCCGCCCGGGGGGGGCGCGCAGGTCGGGGTATCGGCGCGACGCCGGCCTCGCTATGGTCCTCTCGGAGGCCCCGGATGCGCTTCGCCTTTCTCATGGATCCGATCGAGCACGTGCTCGTCGACAAGGACACCACCTTCGCGCTGATGCTTCAAGCGCAGAGCCACGGCCACGAGCTCTACGTCGTGGGCCCGGGCGGGCTCTGCGCGCGCGGCCGCAAGGTGTTCGCGACGGCACGCCGGACCGAGGTGCGCCGCGTGGCCGCGCCCGGTCACTTCACCGCCGGGCCCGCGGAGGCCGTGGACGTCGCCACGCTCGACGCGGTGTTCGTGCGCTTCGACCCGCCCTTCGACGCGCAGTACCTCTACAACACGCTGCTGCTCGAGCAGGTGCGCGGCGAAGTGCTCGTGGTGAACGACCCGCGCGGCATCCGCGACGCCAACGAGAAGCTCTACGCGATGCACTTCCCCGAGGTGATGCCGCGGACCATCGTGACCGCGCGCGAGGCCGACGTGCGCGCGTTCCTCGAGGAGCTTCAGGGACCCGGGGTCATGAAGCCCCTCGACGGCGCCGGCGGACGCGGCATCCTGATCGTGGACCTCGCCGACCGGAACTTCCGCTCCATCGTCGAGACGCTGACCCTCGAGGGGCGGCGCTACGCGATGGTGCAGGAGTTCCTTCCGGCGGTGCGCAACGGCGACAAGCGCGTGCTGCTGCTCGACGGCGAGCCGCTCGGGGCGATCCTCCGCGTGCCCCGCGAGGATGATGCCCGCAGCAACATCCACGTCGGCGGCAGCGTGCACCCGTGCGAGCTCGACGCCGACGACCACGCGATCATCGCCGCCGTCGCCGATCGCCTTCGCCGCGACGGGCTGCACTTCGTCGGCCTCGATGTCATCGGCGGCCGCCTCACCGAGGTCAACGTGACGTCGCCCACGGGCATCCAAGAGCTCTCGCGGTTCACCGGCTCGGAGCCCGAGGCCAAGGTCATCGCGTGGGTGGAGCGCCGCGCGCGCTCACTCAAGGCCCGCGACTGAATGGCGGTTCAGCACCTCGCGGCGGGTTGACACGGCGCGTCTGGAACCCCTACATCGGGCGCGCGCAGCGCACGTTCGCGGTCGAGCACCGCGGAGCGCGGCGTGGTCCACCAACCGTCAGCGAGGAGACGGAAGCAGTGAAGATCCTGGTATCCCTGAAGCGCACGGCAGATCCCGACAACGCGAACAAGATCAAGATCGGCGCGGGCGGCGCGAAGATCGAGACGACGGGCCTCGAGCCGAAGGCGAACCCCTTCGACGAGTACGCCGTCGAGGCTTCGCTGCGGCTCATCGAGAACGGGCAGACCAAGGCTCGCAACGCCGGCGACAAGCTGACGGTGGTGTCCTTCGGTCCCAAGGAGACGGCGACGAGCATCCGGCAGGCGCTGGCGATGGGCGCTGACGACGGGCTGCTCTACGTCACCGACGACGAGTCGCTGGACGGCGACCTCGTGGCGCGGAGCCTCGCGAAGGTCGTCGAGGCGCAGAAGCCCGACCTCGTGATCCTCGGCAAGCAGGCCGTCGACGGCGACAGCAACCAGGTCGGGCAGGCGCTCGCCGAGCTTCTGCAGTGGCCGAGCGCGACCTTCGCGATGAGCGTCGAGCTCAGCGCCGACAAGAAGACGGCGATCGTCGGCCGCGAGGTCGACGGCGGCGTCGTGAAGCTGAAGCTCACGCTGCCGGCGGTCATCACCGTCGACCTGCGCATCGTGTCTCCGAAGAGCGTGGTGAACCACGTGACGCCGGCGACCTTCAACTACGCGGACGGCGCGCGGTTCACGCCGCTCCCGATGATCATCAAGGCGAAGACCAAGCCCATCGTCGAGGCGCCCATCGCGTCGCTCGGCGTCGACGTGGCGCTCAAGTCGAAGTACGTCGAGTTCGCGCTCCCGCCGGCGCGCAAGGGCGGCGTGAAGGTCAAGGACGTGGCCGAGCTCGTCGAGAAGCTCCGCTCCGAAGCGAAGGTCCTCTGAACGGGAGCATGTGAGATGAGCAAGATCCTCGTCATCGCCGAAGTCGCGGGCGCCAAGCTGCGCAAGACCACCCTCAGCGCGATCACCTTCGCGCGGAACTCCGGGCTGCCCTTCGACCTCCTCGTGGTCGGCCACAACGTCGGCGCCGCCGCCGAAGACCTGCGCGCGGACGGCGCCGGCGTCGTCAAGGTCGCCGACGATGCGTCGCTGGCGAACTACGTCGCCGAGGCGTTCACGCCGACCGTCGCCGAGGCAGCCAAGGGCTACGCCGTCGTCGCCGTCACCGCGAGCTCCTTCGGCAAGGACCTCGCCCCGCGCGTCGCCGTGCGCCTCGGCGCCGGCCTCGCCAGCGACATCTCCGCCGTCGAGGCGTCCGGTGGGGCGCTCACGTACCGGCGTCCGATGTACGCCGGCAACGCGAACGCGAAGATGCAGATCACCACCGCGGTGCAGGTGGTGAGCGCGCGCCAGTCGGAGTTCGCCGCCGCTGCGCCGTCGGGCGGAGCGTCGCCGGTGGAGAAGGTCGCCGTCGTCGCGAACCCGCTCGCGGGACGCGTGGAGTTCCTCGGCTTCGACGAGGTCAAGTCGGCGCGTCCGGACCTCGCGGAGGCGGGCACCGTGGTCGCCGGCGGCCGGTCGCTGAAGAGCGCCGACGGCTTCAAGACCGTTCTCGAGCCCCTCGTCGACGTGTTCGGCGCTGCGATGGGGGCGAGCCGCGCCGCCGTCGACGCCGGCTACGTGCCGAACGATCTGCAGGTCGGACAGACCGGCAAGGTCGTCGCGCCGAAGCTGTACATCGCCGTGGGCATCTCCGGCGCGATCCAGCACGTGGCCGGCATGAAGAACAGCAAGGTCATCGTCGCCATCAACAAGGACCCCGAGGCGCCGATCTTCCAGCTCGCGGACTACGGCCTCGTCGCCGACCTCTTCAAGGCCGTTCCGGAGCTCACCGACGCGGTCAAGAAGGTCCGCGCCGAAGGCTGAATTCCTTCCTCGACGGACGCGCGGCGTCGCCGGCTCCCGCCGGGTTGACGTAGTGTCCGACACGCCGATGTCCCCCCGCCTCTCCTTCGCAACGTTCGGCGCCGCGCTCCTGGTGCCCGCGGCCGTGTGGTCCCAGGACCTCGCAGGCACGTGGCGCACCACGCGCGACGACCTCGAGGTCACCGTGCGCGAGTGGGGCGAGGCGTGCGGTCCGAGGCCCTCGGCGCACCACGGCAGCCCGGGGCGCGACGTGACCGTGCGCGAGTCCGGCGGCGCGCTCGTCGTCGACGGGGGAGGGCACTCCACGCGCACCGATCGATGCTGGAGCGACAACCGCGACGTCGTGCTCCGCAGCGCCTCGCACCCGTCGGCGACGCGATGGGTGACGTCGTGCTCGACGCCCGATGGGAGCGCGCTCGCCGAGCGCGGCACGTACACGACGCGAGGCGAGGCGACGACCCTCTCGCTGCGCGACGAGACGGAGTACGAGTGGCACATCCAGGGATCGATGTGCCGCGCGTCCGCGGTGCAGATCCGCGAGTACGAGCGCGCGCAGCCCGCTGCGCCGACACCGCCGACACCGCCCGCGCCCACGCCACCCGCGCCGACGCCGGAGCCTCCCGTGCAGCGTTGCGCGACGCATGGATCCGCCGCCGTGGTGGCCGTCTTTCCGGCCCGCCGAAGCCTGCCCGTGGGCGGACGGACGTGCTTCCACGTGCGGGTCTTCGACGGCCGTCGCTGCGAGGTGCCGGGGGCGGCGGTGGAGTGGTCGTGGCGTCGCATCGACGGCGCCGCCGAGGCCGTGACGCAAGGCGGATGCATCTCTTCGCGCACGGGTGAGGGCACCTGGGAGGCGACGGCGACGTCGGGCGCGTTGTCGGGCCGAGCGACGGCGTCGGTCGTGAGCGCGGGCGCGTACGAGTCGATGGCGGCCGCGCACGTCGACGAGGTCGACGCGGGCGACGAAGAAGTGGCCAGCGCACCGTCGGTGGGGGTCTACGTCGCTCCGGAGCCTCGTTCCGCGGGCGGACACGGTGTCGTCAAGGCCATCGTCGCAGCGCTGCTCGGATTGCTCGTGGCGGGCGCCGTCATCGCGGCCCTGCTGCGTCGTCGGCGGGGGCCTCGTCCCGACGCGGGCCTCGACGATGAGGCTGCTCCGATCGACGAGGCAGCGCCGGAGGCTCGTCGTGCGGGTCCCGCGGACGTGACGATGCCGATTCGCAGGCGCGAGTCGCCGCCGGTGGAGGTTCCTTCGCCGATCGCGCAAGCCCCGGCGGTGTCCGTCGCGCCGCCGCCGCCCGCCGCCGTGTCGGTGCCGGATCCCGCGGTCGTCGTTGCGCCCGCACCGCCTTCGGCCTCTCCGTCACGCGCATGCCCGGTGTGCGCCAAGGTCTTCGTCGACGGATCGGTGTTCTGCACCGATGACGGATCGACGCTCGTTGCCGTTGCCGCGGGGGCCGCGACGTCGGCGGCGACGCGAAGCTGCCCGCGTTGCGCCCGACGCTACGCCGCCCCGATGGACTTCTGCGTCGAAGACGGCGAGCGGCTCCGGGACGGATGATCGTGGGAACCCCAAGGAGCGCCGCGGACGTCGATCGAAGGGAAGAGCGGGCCAACACCACGCTTGACCCAGGATTCCGCGGATCTCTAGAATGCCCGACCACGGCGCAGGGACATCGACGTCGAGGCGTCGCTACGAACCTCCGCGGGACCCCGTCCAACATTCAATCGCCACCACGCCAGGGCCTCGCACGGGACAGAGCCACATGAAGATCGAATGCCAGAGCTGCGGAGCGGCCTACAAGATCGCGGACGAGAAGGTCCAAGGTAAGAAGGTCTTCAAGATCAAGTGCAAGAAGTGCTCGTCGGACATCATCGTCCGCGGCGCTGACCCGGGCGTCGAGGCGCAGCGTCCGCTCGAGGACGAGGCGACGCGAGCGCTGCCGACGGGCGGCGCCGACGAGCCCATCTGGCACGTGGTCGTGAACGGCGAACAGCAAGGGCCGTTCTCGCTGTCGCAGGTCCAGGAGATGCTCGGCAACGGGACCATCGACGCCGAGGCGTACGTGTGGCGCGATGGCTTCGACGGGTGGTCGCCGCTGCAAGAGGTCTCGGAGCTCGCCGCGGTCTTCGCCATGGCGCCCGCTCCTGCTCCCGCCGCGGTCGACGTCGGCGTGCCCGCGGGGGATCTATTCGCCGCGCCGGCTCCCGCGCCGGTCGAGGTTGCGATGCCGGCGCCGGCGCCCGTCGCGGCGGCCGATTTCAACGTGCCAGAGCCTGCGCGCGCTCAGAGCGCGAGGCCGGCCAGCGCGGCTCGCGCGAAGGTCGGCGGTGGCGATCTCTTCGCCGCCGAGGCCCGCGCGCAAGAGGCCGCGAAGTCGATGTTCACGCCGGCCAGCGAGCCTGCAGCGCCGCCCGCGTCGCCCGACTCGATGACTGGGCAGCGCAACGAGAACTCGGTGCTCTTCTCCCTCGCCACGCTGCAGCAGCTGTCGAACCCGAAGGACGCTCCGGCGGCCCCGGCGGGAACCGCGTCGGGCGACTCCAGCGGGCTCATCGACATCAACAAGCTCGCCGGCGCGCTCAACGCGACGCCGGGCAGCAAGCCCAAGAGCTCCGTCGACGACCTGCTCACCGTGGGTGCATCGTCGGGCCTGAGCTCTCCGCTCGCGGCGCCGGTCCTCGCTCCCGTGGCCGTGCCCGTGGCGGCCGTCGTCGCGCAGCCGGAGCCGGTGCGCGCGCAGCAAGGCTCGAAGAACATGACCGTGGCGATCGTCGCTGCCGCTCTCATCCTCGTGGCCGGCGGCCTCGGGGCGGCGTTCATCGTCAAGGGGCGCGGCGAGGGCGACAGCAACACCGTGGCCGCGAACACCGCGACGCCCCCGACGGCGGCGCCGGTGGCCGCGGCGCCCGCGGTGGCGGCTCCGACGGCGCCGGCA
>CAIMWA010000344.1 GCA_903845045.1 uncultured delta proteobacterium
ACTACGTCGAGCCCACCGGCGCGGGCATGCCCACCGGCGGCGCGTCGCCCGGCCGCTTCATCGCGACGTGGCATTACGTCGGCTTCTACAACGCGAACAACTCGCGCCTCGACGACTTCCAGGTGGTGCTCACGAACCGCGGTGACATCGTCGCCGGCGACTTCGACGTCGAGCTTCGTTACAACCAGTGCTCCTGGACCACCGGCGACGCCTCCGGCGGCAGCGGCGGCCTCGGCGGAACGCCTGCGCAGGCCGGCTTCGACGCGGGCAACTCGACGGACTTCTTCGCGCTCCCGGGCTCGCGCACCGGCGCCGTGCTGAACCTCTGCGCCACCTCCAACGTCGTGCCCGCGGTGCCCGGGCTGTGGCGCTTCAACGTCCGCTCCGGCGGCGTCGCGGTGTGCGGCAACGGCGTGCGCGAGGCCGGCGAGGAGTGCGACGACGGCAACACGCGCGCCGGCGACGGCTGCTCTGCGAACTGCACCCTCGAGGCGCCCAACGGCACGCCCTGCGGCACCGCCTCGCGCTGTCGCTCGGGCTTCTGCGTCGACGGCGTGTGCTGCGACTCGGCGTGCGGCGGCCAGTGCCAGGCCTGCAACGCCGCCGGATCCTGCACCCCGGTCACCGGCGCCCCCCACGGCGCCCGTCCTGCTTGCGGAGGCAGCGGCGCGTGCGCCGGGTCGTGCAACGGCGTGACCAGCAACGCGTGCAGCTTCCCGGGAACGGGGACCACGTGCGCGGCGCCGCACTGCGACGGCAGCCTCTTCACCCCGGCCGCGGGCTGCAACGGCATGGGCGCGTGCGGAACGCCCGGAGCCACCATGTGCGCTCCGTACCGCTGCGCCGGCGCCGCCTGCGGGACGATGTGCACGGGCGACGCGGACTGCACCGCGGGCAACTTCTGCGACCCCACGGGGCACTGCGTCCCCACGACGCCGCCGGGGTCCGGGTGCACGGCGAACAACCAGTGCGCGTCGGGCTTCTGCGTCGACGGCTTCTGCTGCGGCAGCGCCTGCGCGGGGAGCTGCGAGGCCTGCGACGTGCCCGGCATGCAAGGCACCTGCGTCCCCGTCACCGGCGCGCCGCACGGAGCGCGCGCCGCCTGCGTCGGCGGCACCGGACCGTGCGCGGGCACCTGCGACGGCACGCTCCGCGCGAGCTGCGTGTACCCCGACAACACCACCGCGTGCCGGGCGGCGTCGTGCTCCATGGGCGTCGCCACCGAGGCCGCGACCTGCAACGGCGCCGGCCTCTGCCCCGACCCTGTGACGCACATGTGCATGCCGTTCCTCTGCGCGAGCGCGGCGTGCGCGACGGGCTGCACCACCAGCGCCGACTGCGCCGAGGGCAGCTACTGCGACGGCACGAGCTGCATGCCGCGGCGTCCGCCGGGCGCGGGCTGCGGCATCAACGACGAGTGCGCCACGGGCTTCTGCGCCGACGGCGTGTGCTGCAACCAGGCCTGCAACGGCCAGTGCGAGGCGTGCAACCTCCCGACGAGCCCGGGCACCTGCGCGGCGGTCACCGGCGCGCCTCAAGGCATGCGCTCGGCGTGCGGCGGCACCGGCACCTGCGCGGGAACCTGCGACGGCGTGACCCGCGTGTCGTGCGTGTACCCCGACACCATGACGCGCTGCCGCGAGGCCACGTGCACCGACGACGTCGCGACGGCGGGCGCGAACTGCGACGGCCTCGGCAACTGCCCGGCGACGGTGACGTCGCAGTGCGCGCCGTACCACTGCATGGGCGCCGTCTGCGCCACGCGCTGCATCGACAACAGCGACTGCGCCGGCGGAACGTCGTGCGTCATGGGCGTCTGCGAGGGTCCGCGCAGCAACGGCACGGGGTGCACCATGAACGGCCAGTGCCGCAGCGGAACGTGCTCCCAGGGCGTGTGCTGCAACCGCTCCTGCGACGGCTTCTGCGAGACGTGCAACGCCGAGCTCACCGGCGGCAACTGCATCGCGCGCGCGGCCGGCGATCGACCCATCGTCACGGGCACGTCGACGTCGCGCCCGCCGGACGGCTGCCTCTGCGACGGCAACGGCATGTGCATCGTCGGCTTCGACGCCGGCGTGACCCGCGACGCGAGCGTCGCCGACGTGGCGCGCCCCACCGATCGCCCCCGCGCCGACGTTCCCGTAGGCTTCGACGTGGCGCCGGTGGAGTACGCCCTCGAGGGCAGCGGCTGCGGCTGCCGCACGGCGGGATCGTCGGGCTCGCGCGCGAACGGAGCGTGGCTCGCGGGCCTCGCGCTGGCGGCCGTGGGCGCGCGTCGACGGCGGCGCAGCGCCGGGGGTGCGCGATGAAGCACACGATGCGACGCGCGGTGGTGGCGGCGGCGCTTCTCTCTCCGTCGGTTGCTCGCGCGCAGAACGTCTCGGGCTGGGCCCTCGACCGCTTCGAACCGGCGCCCGCGGGCGATGCGTTCTTCGTCGCCGAGCACCCGTGGTACCGGCCGGTGCGCCTCGTCGCCGCGGGCATCCTCGGCGACTACGCCATCGACCCGCTGCGGCTGCAGATCCAGCAGGCGGGGCAGCCCACGCGCACGCAGTCGGTGGTCTCGGGGATGTTCAGCGCGCACGTCGTCGCGGCGGTGTCGCCCATCGACCGGCTGTCCATCCACCTGTCGCTGCCGGTGGCGCTCGCGCAGTCTGGCGAGGCGGCGCCCGCGGCCGTGGGCACCGTGGGTCCGTACGGCGGCGTGGCCCTCGGCGACCTGCGCCTCGGCGTGCGCGCGCGCATCTTCGGCGACGCGGACCACGACCCGTTCTCGCTGCACCTCGGCGTGAACGTGTGGCTCCCGACGGGCAGCCGCGACGGCAACACCGGCGACGGATCGGTGCGCCTCGAGCCGCGGCTCGTGCTCGCGGGGCGCGCGGCGTGGCTGCGCTGGACCTTCGGCGCGGGCTTCCAGATCGCCAGCGGCATCGACGCGCTGAACTTCGCCCTCGGCAACGAGCTTCATTTCGCGGCGGGTCTCGGCGCCGCGCTGCTCGATGGGCGGCTCCACGTCGGCCCCGAAATGACGGTCTTCAGCGCCATGGGGAGCCTGCCCAACGGGGCCGGCAGCGCGGCCTTCACGTCGCGCGAGTGGGGCGGCGAGGTGCTCGTCGGCGCGCGGTACCTCGTCGCGGACCTCGTGCAGCTCGGCGCCGGCGGCGGCTTCGGCATCGGCGAGGGATCGGGCGTTCCCGCGGGGCGCGTGATGTTTTCGGCGGTGTATGCGACGCCCGCTCCGAGGCGCTTGGCGGTGGTCGACACCGACGGCGACGGCATCGCCGACGCGACGGACCAGTGCCCGACGGTGCCCGCCGGCGCGCACCCCGACCCGAACCGCTGGGGCTGTCCCCTCGGCGACGCGGACCATGACGGCGTGCCCGACAACGAGGACGCGTGCCCGACGGTGCCCGTGGGCGTGCACCCCGACCCCGCGCATCTCGGGTGCCCGCTCGCGGACCGCGACGGCGACGGCATCGGCGACCACGACGACGCGTGCCCCGACGCCGTTCCAGGCAACACGCCGGACCCGCAGCGCCCCGGCTGCCCGCTCACGGACCGCGACGGCGACGGCGTCTTCGACGGCGAGGACGCGTGCCCCGAGGTGCCCGCGGGAACGCTCCCGAGCACGACGCAGCGCGGGTGCCCGGCGCCCGACGCGGACCACGATCACATCGTCGATGCTCCCGAAGGTCCAGACCGTTGCCCGCTCGCGCCGGAGACCTTCAACGGCGTCGACGACGAAGACGGATGCCCCGACGGCGAGGCCATCGCGGAGCTCACCGGCACGCAGGTGCACATCTCCCAGCAGATCCGCTTTCGCACCAACAGCGACGTCATCGTGGGGCGGCCGAGCTTCCGCGTGCTCGACGCCGTCGCGGCGATCCTTCGCGCGTCGCCGTCGCTGCTCGTCGACGTACAGGGCCACACCGACGGCCGCGGGAGCCCGGCGCGCAACCTCGACCTCTCGCAGCGCCGCGCCGCCTCGGTGCGCCGCTACCTCCTCGCCCACGACGTGCCCGAGCGACGGTTGGAGTCCCACGGCTTCGGCCAGACGTGCCCCCTCGACGCCGGCCTCGGCCGCGCCGCCGACCGCGTGAACCGCCGCGTGCAGTTCGTGCTCGTCGGTCCGCAGAGCCCCGCGGGCCGCTGCGTCCTGCGCTGACCCCGCGGTCGCCGGGTCGTGCTGCGCGACCGCAGCCGATCCCTCGACGCCGCCGCGCAGGGCCGATACGGTCCGAGCCATGGCACTCCGCCCCCTGCTCCCGCTCGTCGCGCTCGGCGTGGCCGTCAGCGCGTGTCCCACCCGCGGCAGCCTCGTCCCCCTCGACGACGCGGCCGTGAGCATGGACGACAACGGCCCCATCCCCACCGACGACGAGGGCCGCCCCCTCGACGGCGGCGTCGACCTGGACACGCCGAAGCCCCCGGTCGACGGCGCGGCCCCGGACAAGCCCGCCGCCGACGTGCCCATGCGCCTCACCTGCGCGCCGTACACGCCCCCCACGCGCACCGAGCCCTGCGGCACGGACCCGACCTGCGGCCTGCCCTCCCGCGCCCGCGTCGACGTGACCGGCGCGACGGCGGCGCTCACCGAGTTTCAGGTGCGCGTGACGCTGCCGCCGACCGTGCTCGCGGCCGTGGGCGCGGCGTGCGACCGCATGGTGTTCCGCACGACCTCGAACGCGTGGGCGCCGCACTGGGTGCAGGACTGCGCCGCGGGCACCGTGTGGGTGCGCGTTCCGGCCATCGCGCCGGGCGGAACGGTGCTCACGCTGCAGTACGGCGGCGCCACCGCGGTGCCCGCCGCGCAGAGCTACGACGACGTCTTCGACCGCGTGCCGCTGCGCGCCGCGAACCTCCTCGGCGCGTACACCTTCGACGAGGGCACCGGCTCGCGCACGTGCCCCGCGGGCGGGACCAACGCGCCGCCCTTCGACGCGTACATCCACCAGACGCCCTACGACGACCCGCCCGTCGACGTGGCCACGCGGCCGGCGCTGTGGAGCGACGACAGCCCGACGTCGCTGCTCAACCCCTCGGGGCACTTCACGCGGCGCCAGCACTCGCTGAACTTTCCGAGCGTGCCGACGCTCAAGGCCTCGGGGCTCTCGAGCCCGAACCGCGTGGTGAATTGGCAGTCGGCGAGCGCGGCGCCGTTCAACACCGCGCGCACGCAGCTCTCCGTGGGCGTGTGGGTGAACCCGGCGACGCCGTCGAACCACTTCAACGACAACTTCCAGACGGTGGTGTGCTTCGGCATGCCGAACCTCACGGCGCGCGCGAACTTCTGGCACCTCGCGGAGACCGATCCGCACGTGGTGAACAACGCCATCTTCAACCCGTGGGCGATCTTCTTCCGCGGCGACGGCGACGACGACACGCTCTACCAGGGCAACTCCTGCGTCGAGCCGTGCACCGACGTGATGCAGTACGCGCACATCACCACCGTCGAGCCCCTCGCCGGCGCGGCGTTCGTGAACCACTGGCACTTCCTCGCGCTGACCATCGACACGACGGTGCGGCCGCACACGCAGCGCCGCAGCTACTACGACGGCCACACGTACTCGTACCCGCAGGAGCTCAACCTGTTCCCGCCGGGCGGCCACTACTGCCCCGCGGACCCGGACCCTTCGCACCACCAGCCCGATCCCCTCGTGGCGCCGTGCTACCCGGCGTCGGGACCGCCGACGTGCTGGGAGGCCTGCCCGTATCTGTGCCCTGGAACCGTCGACGGCATGATCGCGCCGAACACCTGCGTGTATCCGCCCGAGGCGCCGATCCAGTACCCGCCGGCGCCGGTGCTCATCGGCGCGGACATGAACGACGGCGAGCCGCAGCTCGGGATCAACGGCACCGTCGACGACCTCTTCCTCATCGGCCGCGCGGTGAGCGCCGACGAGATGGCGGCGTACCGCGAGCGCCGGCAGTACAGCGCCGATCCCGTCGTCGCGACGGTCACGCCGTAGCGAGTCAGCGCCGAAGCACCTCGTCGAAGAACGCCGTCAGCGCCGTGTACGCGCGGAGCTTGTTCTCGCGGCGGAAGATGCCGTGGCCCTCGTCGTCGAAGCGCAGGTACTCGACGCGCTGATGGCGCGCGCGCAACGCGGCGACGATCTGCTCGGCCTCGCCCACGGGCACCCGCGGGTCGTTCGCACCATGGATCACGAAGAGCGGCGCGCGGATGCGGTCCACACGGTGGATGGGGGAGATGCGGTCGAGGAGGTCGCCGTCGTGCGCGAGGGAGCCGTACTCGTCCTCGCGCAGCGCCCGTCGATACGGCGCCGTGCGCTCGAGGAACGTGCGGAAGTTCGCGATGCCCACGATGTCGCAGCCCGCCGCCCAGAGGTCGGGATCGAGCGTGAGCGCCGCGAGGACCATGTAGCCGCCGTAGGATCCGCCGAGCACGGCGATGCGATCGGGGTCGACGTCGGGGCGCGCGCGGAGCCAGCGGTTCACCGCCGCGAGGTCGCGCACGCTGTCCTCGCGGTGGGCGACGTCGTCGAGGTGCGCGTAGCGCTTTCCGTAGCCCGTGGAGCCGCGCACGTTGGGCGCCGCCACCACGTACCCGTGCCCCACGAGGTACTGGATCACCGCGCTGAAATACGGGTTGAACTGCGACTCCGGTCCGCCGTGCACCCACACGACGACAGGCGCGCGCTCACCCGGTCGCAGCCCCCGCGGCGTGTAGAGGAACACCGGCACCTCGAGGCCGTCGAAGCTCGTCGCGTGCGTGACCGTGGGCTCCACGAGCGCGGCGGTGTCGAGTCCTGCGTGGTCGCTCGCCGTCACCGTCGACACCGCGCCGTCGGGGAACGAGACGCGCCACACCTCGTCCGGCGACGTCGCGCGCGAGAGGTCGATGAAGAGCGAGTGACCGTCGGGCGCGAAGCTCACCGTGGTGATGACGCCGGGCGGAAGCGCAGGACGCGCCAACTCCCGCGGGTGCATCGGGTCCGCGGCGTCGTAGAGGCGCAGCGACGAGACGCCGTCGACGTTGAAGACCAGCGCGAGGGCGTCGCCGCGCAGCGCCATGTGGTCGGCGTCGTGGGGGTCGCTCACGACGAAGGTCGGCGTGCCCGCGAGGGCGTGGTCCACCGGGAGCCACGCGAGGTTCATGGCCTCGCGGCCGGCGTCGGAGAGCACGTAGGCGCCGCGTCCGTCGCGGGTGAACGCGGGGTGCTCGAAGCGCACGTCGCCCTCGTGCGGCGTGAGGCGCAGCGACGTCGACG
>CAIMWA010000345.1 GCA_903845045.1 uncultured delta proteobacterium
GCATCCGCGTGGTGGTGCACGTCGAGGCGCTCGGCGTTCGGCGGGCGCACGTCGTACTCGCAGCTCGGAAGGCGCAACGGAAACGCCACCGCAGGCAGCCGGACGGCCCGCGGGTCGGCCGTGGGCGGGGGCGCCAGCGGACGCGCGTGACCCCCCGGGAGCTGATCGCCGGCGCCAGACGAGCGCCGACCGCATCCGCCCACCGAGAGCACCGCCGCGAGCGCGCGCACCGCTGGGGAGGAACGCATGGCGCGGCACTCTACCGCGGCCGAGCTTCGATCACAGCGCGTGGACACGGTGCCGCGCGCCCGGCGTCCGCTATGATAGGGCCGTGGCATCCAAGGATGTGCGCACGCTCGGCCGCGCCTTCGACGCGCTCGTACGCTCGGCGCGCACGCACGGCGTAGCGTCCGAGGCCGCGGCGGTGCGGGTGCGCGAGGCGTGGCAGGCCCTCGACCGCGCGCCGCTGCGCTTCGGCGCCGGGGAGCTCCGCGTGTGCGACACGGTGACGCTGGGCTTCGACGCCGGGGAGGTTCGCTGGCTGCTGCCCGCGTTCATGGCGGGGCTGCGCGTCGTCACGCCGCGCGACCGCTTCGGCGTACCGGACCTCGCCTCCCTCGCCGAGGCCATCGCGCGGCTCGAGCCCGAGCCTTCGACCATCGAGCGGTTCCGCGACTGGCTCTGGGGCGGCGGCGCAGCGGCGGGCTTCGAGATCGAGCTCCAGACGAACATCGTCGAGGCCGGCGACGGCGAGACGGCGTCGCAGACGGTGTCGCCCGAGGGCGCGCTCGGCGGTGCGCTCTCGGCGGTGCGCGGCGCCGGCGTCGAGACCTTCGACCACGACGCCGTGAGCCTCGCCGCCGCCGACGTGGACCACGCCGCCGCGCGCGACGAGTTCGAGGCCGCCCTCGAGACCCCGGCGCCAGGCGACGCGCCGGCGATGCACGAGGCCCTGCGCGCCGCGCTCCGCTACCGCTGCGACGACCCCGCGCGGTGGAGCCTCTGCGAGGGCGCCGCCATCGTCGCGATGCCCGCGCTGCAGCCGGTGGTCCCGCCGGAGGTGCTCGCGCGGCGGCTGGCGACGGCGCTGCGGGCGCACCTCGACGTCGACGTGGTCGACCTCCTCGCGTCGTCGGTGCGCCGCAACGACGCCTACGCACGACGGCTCATGCAGGCCCTCGACGACCCCGATTTCCCGTCCAACACGGTGCGCGCGCTGGCCGACGACGTCGAAGGCCACCGCGTGCTCTGCAACCTCCTCGCGGCGGCGGCGCCGGCCCTCGCGACGCGCATCGTCCACGCCCTGCTCGACGCCGCGGCGACGGAGACGCACCAGGTCGACATCGCCGTGCGCGTGATCACGTCGCTCGGCGCCGCGCGGTTCATCGCCATGCTCAACCCGGCGGCGCTGCGGCCTCCGGAGGCCCACGCCCTCGGCTCGCTGCTGGCCGAGCGCGAGGGCGCCATCGCGCTGCTGTCGCCGTTGATGGCGAAGCTCCCGCGCCCCGCGCTTCCGGCGCTGCTCGCCGCGCTGCCGCTGGAGCTTCGCCCCGAGGCCGCCGCGGCGCTGGCCCCGCGCTGGTCCGAACTGTCCGGCGGCTTCGTGGAGTCGGAGCTCGCGCCGCTGTGGTTCGCGGCGGGCGAGCCGGGGATGCGCGTCCTCGTCGACGCCCTCGCGGCGCAGCACGGCGAGGGGTGGTCCTCGGAGAGCGTGCGGGCCCTCGGGCGGGCGCTCCTGAGCGCGGGGATCCTCGTCGAGCTCTGCCTGCCGCTGATCCGGTCGAAGAAGATGGCGACGGCCGCGCGGGTGGCCCTCTGCGACGCGGCCGAGAACCACCGCGAGGCGGCCGCGGCGCTGTCGAGGTGGCACCCCGGCGAGCTCCTCGACCCGCCAGAACTTCGCGCGCGGCTGAAATCCCTCCGCGAGGTGTGAGAACCTCCCGGACGCGTGACGAGCGACGCGCGATCAATGCCGTCAGGTGCCCCGGAGCGCGACGGGAGCTCCGCGCGCTCCGTCGTGGACCGGCTGTTCATCCTCCTGCGCACGCTCGCCGTGCACGGCACCGCGCACCCCATCAGCGCGCAGCTCGCCCGCTCCCTCGCCGACGCCATCGACGAGAACGGTCCTCCCTTCACGCTGCAGTTCATCGAGGAGGCGGTCTTTCACGACCACGCGCTGGTGCGCTTCGACGCCGGGGAATACCAGCGGGCGGCGCGCGTGGCGGCGGCGCTCGACGCCGTCGAGGTGCAGGAGATCGCCTTCGAGTACACGCCCACGGTGGACGCGCTCCTCGACTTCGCCGCGGCCCTCGGAGCCGGCGAGCTGCCGTCGGGGGACCTCGCGGGCATCGTGGTCCGCGCGATCCATGGCGTGCACTCCGGCGCCGCCGGCGAGAGCGTCGAGCCGTCGCGCGCCGCCGCGGTGATGGTGCTGCGAGCCCTGGGCGACGCCGAGCTCGCCGAAGCGATCAAGGGCGGCGAGTGGGCGTGGTCGCGCGGCGCCGCGGTGCTTCGCCGCATGGAGCAGAGGGGCATTAAGGTAGACAAAGCGTTTTTAAAAAATTTATCAAA
>CAIMWA010000346.1 GCA_903845045.1 uncultured delta proteobacterium
ATCGTAGCCGGGTTCTTCGACGAGCGTCCCGTCGGCGCGAAGGACCGGCGTCGTCACGACCCCGGCCAGGACCCGCAGCCCCGGCCACTGCCGTCGCGCGCCGATCGCGTTCACCGCCCACACGGGCACCGGGACGGACTCGAACTGCGTGGGGTCGTCGCGAGAGGGCAGCACCCACCGCGCGTGGTGGCTCAGCAGCTCCCGAAGACGCGTGTTCGGCAGGTGCTCGATGCGAAAGGAGGGAAATCGGTTCCGACCCGACGCGACGTCGCTCGAGGTCGGCGCGAGCCACGCGAGCTTGCCGTTCCGCACGAAGATCTCGGGACACGCAGCGAGCGCGTCGATGCCCTCGTCGGCTGCCACGAGTTCGTCGTGGCCGAGGACGATCACCGGAACCGCCGGTAGGGAGTGCTCCGTTGTCACCGCCTCGGCCGACGTCCGCACGATTGTCACGGGGACCGAGGGGCGCGGCCGGGGGCCGCCGGCCGGCCGCCGATGCGCACGTTGCGGCTTTGTTGTGGCGTCTACAGCGCGATCGCGCTTCTTTGCCGGGGGCATCGCGGCTCCGGGTCAGGGTGAGCGTGACAACGTGACGATGAATACTTCATTCCGCGATACACGACAACGCCAGTCCGAGCGGAGGCGAGAGCGCGCCGGGGAAGCGCCTGGCCACCCGACGCCTCCCCTGCCGACCGCGATCGGCTGGACGGCGCCGCTACCGATCGGGGTGCCAGACATGGCCCGCCTCACGTTGACCGCGAACACCGACGTCGATAGGTCTCGACCATCCCAATGGACGATGCATCGCTCAAGGCAGGCTTCGAGCGCGTCGCACGCGGGTCGCCGCTTCCGCGTCGAGGGCGGTCGCAGGGGCCCCGCTGCCTCCACCTGCTGCCCGCTGCGAGCGACGGGGCCCCTGCCGGTCGTCTCGCGGCCCTCATGGATCCGTGGGCGTCGAGAGCACCGGAGTGACGAGGTGAAGACCGCGCTCTTCGTCGATTTCGACAACATCTTTCTCTCGCTCCGAAACGAGGGCGGCGAGGCGATCGCGCTGCGCTTCGCGAACGATCCCGCCCGGTGGGTCCGGTGGCTCGAGTCGAGCGCGCTCCGGCACGCGGCGGACGACTCGACGCCCCGCAAGCGGCGCACGCTCGTCCGCCTCTGCTACTTGAATCCGAGCCGGCACGGTCGCTTCCGCTCGGCGTTCACGTCGTCGGCGTTCCGCGTGATCGACTGCCCCAGCGTCACGATGCAGGGCAAGAACAGCGCGGACATCCACATGGTGATGGACATCCTCGACGCCCTCGGCGGCGCCACGCACTTCGACGAGTTCATCATCTTCTCCGGCGACGCAGACTTCCGCCCGGTGCTGCTCCGCCTCCGCGAACGCGACCGACGCACGGTGATCCTCACGGTGGGCCCGAGCTCGACGGCCTTCGAGGCGGCGAGCGACTTCGTCATCCGCTCGGACGACTTCATCGAGAAGGCGTTGGGCTTCGCCTCGACGACGAGCGCGCCGTCGGGTCCCGCGATGGCCGTCCCTGAGCGGGGCAAGCCACCCACACGTCCAGTCCCGCTCGAGGGTCCGCCGCGAGGGGCGAGTACGAATGGCGAGCCGCGGGTCATCGAGGCTGCCCCGTCGGCGCCGTCTGGCAGCGAAGGGGTGGACGTCTCGGCGCTTCGCGACGCCGTCGGTGAAGAGGTGCGCGGCATCGTCTCGCGGTCGGCTCACCCCGTGCCGCTCGCCCGCCTCGCGCATCTTCTCGACGGAGTCTTCGGCGACCTTCTTCGGGACTCCAACTGGCTCGGCGCAGGCAGCTTCAAGCGATGCGTCGAGGGCTTCGCGGGTCCGGGCGTCGCGGTCTCGCCGATGGCGGGCGGCTTCGTCTTCGACGAGGAACGTCACAAGCTGACGGCCAACGTTGACGAGGAACCCGGCGTGATGAGCGCCGTCGAGCGCGTATCTCGACAGACGGGAGCTCCCCGCCGCACGACCGAGGAGTACGCGGGCATCTTCGACGCGATGGACGTCGCCCTCCGCACCGCGCCGTACCACATCGTCGAGACCTCGAAGGCCGTCCGGGATGCCTGCGCGGGACGCGGGCACGCAGTCTCGCGGGCGGACGTCACGTTCGTCCTGCGGGGGATCCGCTATCGCCGCCCGTCGTTGCTCGGCGCCGACGCATCGCTGCGGGATCCCCGACGACTGGCCCTCGCGTTCTGCGAGAACGTCCTTGCTCTCGCGGAGAATCTCGAGCTCCGCCTGAGCGAGTCGGAGCGTCGTGAGGTCGTCGAGTGGATCACCGGCGAGGCCTCCGAGGCGCTGACCGATCCGGGAACCGACGCACCGCCCGAGGGCTGATCCCGCCCCGGCTCGTCCTCGAGGTCCGCGCTCCGCGAAGGACGACGGGCGCGTCGATGAGTCCCCGCGCGGAGGTTGCACGATCGACGTGAACGTCGCGCACTTGTCGAACGGCGTCGGATTCGCGCGTCGGCCGCCACCGCACCGCCATGGCGGCCGCCACCCGCCACCCCTGGCGGATCGAAACGAAACGCTTGATTTTCGCCGCGGCGATCGCGGCACGGCGACGGCACCGGCGGCCCTCCCGCCATGGCCGACGGGTCTGCCGCGCATGCCCACGTCGGAGCCCGAGAGCCGATGCGCGACTCGGTCGTGCACCGGCTCGTCACCGAGCACTTCCTCGCGTTCACCGAGCGCGTCGATGCCGAAGGGGGACGCCCGCTGCCGCGTTACGTGGTGCGCGACTTCGAGGCCTACGTTCGCTGCGGCGTGCTCGCCTGCGGCTTCATGCGCGCGCGATGCCCGACGTGCGGACACGACCGCCTCGTCGCGTTCTCGTGCAAGCACCGCGGCGTCTGCTCGTCGTGCGGCGGGCGGCGCATGAGCGAGACCGCGGCGAAGCTCGTCGATCGCGTGATTCCTGCGGTGCCCGCGCGGCAGTGG
>CAIMWA010000347.1 GCA_903845045.1 uncultured delta proteobacterium
GCGGTCCCACGTCGACGCCGCGCGGCGTGCGCTCGCCGAGAACCCCGACAGCCGCGACCGTACGCGGGAGCTGTTCCGCTGGCTCTCCGCCGTCGGCGACGTCGACGAGGCGGGGGCGTTGGCCGAGCGGTGGCTCGCGCGAGACCCCCTCGATGCCGACGCCCTGCAGCGCGTCGCCGACGTCGCCGCGCGGCGCGGAGACCGGGTGCGTGCGATGCGCTGGCTGGGCGGCGTGGCCGACGTGCGCCCCGACGACACCGCGCTGCTGGAGCGTCTCGCGATGCTCCACGACCGCGCCGGCGACGCCGAGACGGCCTGCGCGTATCGCGTGAGCGCCGCCGAGGCGGCACCCACCGACGCGCCGAAGGTTGCCGCTGCGGTGCGGTGCGAGCGCGCCCTCGGTCGCGACGCCTTCGCCGAGCTGTTCCTCGGCCCCATCGCCGACGGCGCTCTCAGCCTCCGGATCGAGATGCTCGCGGCCTCTCGAGCCGTCGAGGCTGCTCCCGCTGCGCACGGCGAGCTCGTGGTCCAGGCCGCGTGGGACCGTCCCGTGGACCTCGACGTCGTGCTCGTCGACCCGCAGGGCGCGCGCGTCTCCTGGCAGGGCGGCCGCGCCGGGACCAGCGCCTCCGATGCGCTCTCCCGGGACCGCGAGGCCCTCGGCGTCGCGCGCCTCGGCGTCGGCGCGTGGCGCATCGAGGTCGTTCGCACCGACGGCTCGTCGACCGTCGCCGGCGCCCTCGAAGACTCCGTACGCGGCACCGTCACCGTCACCGCGCTCGGCGAGCGGCGCGTCGTGCCCTTCGTGCTGAACCGCGGACGCGTCGCCGTCGCGCGGGTCTCGGTCACCCGCGAGGAGCGCCTCGTACCGACCTCCACCCCGCCACCGCCCGACGCCCGCCTCGACCTCCGCCGCTGGTAGCGATCGCTACGACGTCGCTTCGAGCAGCCAGCCCTCGCCCGTGGCCGCGAGCTCCCGGGCGCGGGCGAGCTCGGTCTCGGGCCAGGGCTCCGTGACCAGCGTGAAGATCCCGTGGTCGAAGGGCTCGCCCGGGGCCGGCGTCGCCAGCACGAGGCGTTCGCGCAATCCCTGGCTCAGCAGCTCGAGCGCGCGGTGGTGGCAGAACGGGTTGTTGCCGGTGCGGCCGAAGACCACGTGCGAGGTCCACGAGCAGCCGCCGAGGCAGTCGTCGCCGTAGTAACAGGTCGCGCACCAGCCCCAGAGATCGTCGCGCGTTCGCTGGCGGGTGAAGCGCAGCGGCGCGGCGCGCTCCCAGATGTCCTTCACGGAGTCGTCGCGGACGTTGCCACCGGCGTAGTCCTTCGTGGGGAGCGAAGGGCAGCCCTTGAGCGTGCCGTCGGCCTCGATGCCGAGCGTGCCGCGCCCGGCACCGCACGCCGCCATGTGCCCCCGCGGCATCGCTCCGCGCAGCTCCGTCTCGTACGGACCGAAGTACCCGATGTCGTTGCCCGGCCAGAGCCGCACGCGGTCGCGCTTCAGCCTTCGTGCGGCGCGGGCGATCAACGGCATCACCTCGAGCACCTGGTAGGGCTCGAGCACCAGCGCCGGCTCGTCCGCCGCGCGGCCCATGGGCACCGTCATCGCGACCTGCCATGAGTGCATGCCCGCGGCGACGAGGTGCTCCAGCAGCGGCTCGATCTCGCGCAGCGCCGGCCGCGCGATCTGCGTATTGCACGACACCGGGATGCCCTCGGCGCGAAGGTTCCGGAGCGCGTCCATGGCTGCGCGCCAGCTCCCTTGGACGCCGCGCAGCGCGTCGTGCGTGGCCTCGAGGGCGTCGATGCTCACCGATGCCGTCTGCACGCCGGCCTCCTTGGCCTCGCGCGCCCGCTCCGGAGACATGCCGCGGCCGCCGGTGGTGATGCTCAGCTCCATGCCGTGGGCACGCACGGCCTTGCCGATGGTCACCCAGTCGTCGCGGAGATACGCCTCGCCGCCGATGAGCGTCACCTCGCGGGTGCCCATGGCCGCGATCTGATCGACGAGGTCCAGGGCCTCGGCGGTGGAGAGCTCGTCGGGGCGGGCGCGTCCGGCGCGGGAGCCGCAGTGACGGCACGCGAGGTCGCACTGCAGCGTGAGCTCCCACACGGCGAGCACCGGGCGGTACGCGCGATCGAGGGGCCCGACGTCGTCGGCCAGCGGAAGGTGCCGTCGCGCAGGCGCAGCCAGCGGGGCGAGGGGGAGCGAACGCGGACGCGGCGGCAGCACCGTCATCCGGGGATGGCCGGTCAGCCCGCGTCGACGGGCGGGGGCGGAGCGCCGTAGCGGACGCCGATGCTCGCGTCGCCAGCGTCGGCGGGAACGGCCCCGTAGAGCGGCGAGATGCCGCCGTTGTCCGTCGGCGCGCCCGAGTCCGACGGACCCGCGTCGGCGGGCAGGCCGTACAGCGGCGCGATGCCGCCGTGGTCGTCGGGCGTACCCGCGTCGACACCGGAGTCCGCGGGCGGTCCTCCGTACATCGCAAGCATGCCTGCGTCCGTGCCGGTGTCCGCGGGGGTGCCGGTGTCCGTCGCCGTGCCGCGGTCCGTGGGCGAGCCCGTGTCCGTGGCGCCGCCCGTGTCCGTCGTCGCGCCGGTGTCGGTCACCGTCGAGGCGTCGGCCGGCGAGGTATCGCTGCTGCAGCCCGTCGCCGCGAGCGTGGCCGCGAAGGTGAACGCCGCCGCGCGCGAGAGGCGCTGCGTCGTGCCGGGGACCGCGCGGGCGCCGAGGTCCGACGGCAGGGCGCCCTGGCAGAACGGGCACGCGCTCTCCGACGAACGAACGTGGCGGTGGCACGAGGGGCAGGGAACCAGCGACGTCCGCATGCGATGCTCCGAAAGCAGGAAAAAAGGTGGGGGCTGAGGGCGAAGATTCCATGCACCACGGCGCAGGCGGCGCTGTCAAGGATCGCGGTGACGCCGGTCGTGTCGGCGCAGTCGCCGATCGGTGCTACGAGGCGCGGCATGAACGGCGCGCGGCTCTCGCACGAAGACTTCCTGGCGGTGGTGCGCTTGGCGCCGCTCGTCTCCCTCGACCTCGTGGTGCAGAGCCCCCGCGGCGACGTGCTCGTGGGCTTTCGCAGCAACCGCCCCGCCGGGGGTTCGTGGTTCGTTCCGGGCGGGCGCATCCAGAAGGACGAGCGCCTCGACGCGGCCTTTCGGCGGCTGACCCGCGAGGAGCTCGGCGTCGAGCGCGGCCTCGCCGACGCCACGCCGCTCGGCGTCTACGAGCACCTCTACGAAGACAACTTCGCGGGCGTGCCGGGCGTCTCCACGCACTACGTCGTCTACGCGCACCGCCTCGCGCTGGACCTCGACCTCGCCGCGCTCCCGGCCGCCCAGCACGCCCGCTGGAAGTGGATCGCCGTCGACGCCCTGCGCGCCGACGCGACGGTGCACGCGAACACCCGCGCGTACTTTCCGTAGCGGCGCGGGTCAGCCCGAGGCGTCGAGCCGCCCTTCGTCGGTCACGGCATGCCGGAGGGCTGCGCCATCGTCGGGTAATCGCAATACAACGGCGACCCGGGGACGAACATGCCGCTGCTGGGATCCTCCTGGTATCGGCACACGAAGCCGCGCGCGCAGTCGGCGTTGTGCACGCACGATTGATAGATGCAGAGGCCGAGGTTGTCGCCGGGGCGGCGGAGCGGCGCCATGAAGTTCGGGTCCGGGCAATTCGGGCGCACCGCGAGGTCGATGAACGACGCGCAGATGCCTTGCGTCATCCGCGTCGCCGAGCTGCCGACGCACAGCCCTCGGCACTGTGCGAGGGTGGTGGGGTCGCACGGCGTCCCGTCGGCCTGCCCGATGCCGACGTCGCCGGTGCTCCCGCAGCTTCCGGTGCGCGCATTGCAGAAACTTCTGCCCGGTTCGCCGGCGCAGTCGGCGTCGGTGCTGCACCAAGGGACGCACCCCGCCGCGTCGGGCATGCCCGTCATGCTCATGAGCCAGAACCCGGTGCAGAGCTGCCCGCGCGGGCACGATCCCGGGGAGCCGGACGCTGCCGCGGCGTCGCAGGGGTGCGTGCAGGCGCCGGTGCCGAGGGCCCCATTGGCGTTGTCGAGGCAGGTGCGCCCGACGCCGCACTGCGCCGTCTCGGTGGCGGCCGAGCCGTTCGTGCACATGCGCGCGCAGAACGAGTCCCCGAGGCCGCTCATGGTGCAGACCTCGCCGGCGCCGCAGCCGTGGGCGCAACGCGCGGGATCGGCGACGCCGGCGTCGGGATGCACGGGAACGTCGACTGCCGATGCGACGTCGACAGCGGAAACCACGTCCGGAGCGATCGAGGTGTCCGTCGGCGTGGGGAGGTCCGTGGGGGCGGAGACGTCGCGTGGCGCGGGGACGTCGAGGGGCGCCGGCGCGTCGGGCGGCGGCCCCGCGTCGACGACACTGGCCTCGACGACCGGCGCGTCCGTCGACGACGCATCGTCGAACGAGGCCGCGCCACGAACGACGGTGCTACAGCCCGCGAGGGAGAGAAGGACGTACGGCCCGACGCTGCGCAACGTTCGCATGGTTCACCCGATGGGCACTGTGCATGGACCGCGGGTCGCGAGGCAACCGCGTGTCGCGACGCCCGCTGCGCCTCGCGGATCACCCTTCGGTCGATCGCTTCGCGCGGTGTGCCGATGCGCGCCCCGTTGCCGGGCCCATGAAATGGGGTTCACCCGGGAAGCGGACTTGAATGGGTGGAGCGAGTGCACCACCGGGCTGGTCATCGGCGTGCCCGACGGGGAGCCCGTGCCGAGGCGCAGCGAGGAGGCATCGGGCCACGAGTGCGTGTTCTCGGTGTCGTAGGACGCGAGGAGGACCGTGGGCGTCGAGTACAGGTCGTTGTCCCACTCGACGGTGCCGAACCATCCAATGTTGAGCCCGAGCTTCAGGGTGATCGCGCCCCCGAGGGTCACGCTGGCGTAGGTGCGAGGACGAACGACGAGTCCCGTCGTCGGGAGAAACTGGTTCGTTCGCGGCAACTGCTCCGCGAAGACGCCCTCGCGCACGATGTGGTCCACCTCGACGTTCCCGTTGATCCCACCCGAAGCCTGGACCTGGAGCGTGAAGGGACAACCGTCCGGCGTCCCGAGCGCGGCCTGGAGCGCAAGGCCTACGCCGAAGGACGTGGCGCCGCGCACCGAGTGGTCGTCGTCCTGCCGCGCCCGTGCGTCCATCGGTCCGGCAGTGACGGAGCTCTCGCGGAAGTATGCGTTCCCGGCGGTGTAGGGGTCGGTGTACCCCTCGGGCTCGACGCCCCACGCCCAGGCCGTGCCGCAGAGTCCGCCGCCGCAGTTGGAGTTCGGCTGCCACGCGCCCTCGTGGTAGCCCACGAGCCCCGACGTGCTGGGGAACAGCCACCCCACGCGGTGGGGCAGCGCGGCGTGCGGGTAGTCCGTGAGTGCGAAGGCGCTGGTGAGGTCGATGAGCCGGTCGGTGTTCACCGTGAGGTCGCCGGTCTTCGTCGGAAAGCTCAGGCCCAGGCTGAGCTGCACGATCCCGATGGTCCCGAGCGGGATGTCGGCTTTCGCGGTCAACGACTGCGACGTGGTGGTGAACGCGTTCACGTGTTGCGCCGTCTGCCAGGTGCGCGCGTAGCCCATCTGGTTGGGCAGTCCGCCGGAGATGCGCTGATAGTTGCTGTTCGTCGAGACCTCGCTGTCGGCCGTCGTGAGCACGACCGGGTAACGCATCTCGCTGAGGCCGGGCAGGCCGATGCCGTCGATGGGCGTGACGCGCACGCCGAAGAGCATCGGGATGTTGAACGCCTGCGCGCCATCGGCCACGCCGGGCGTCGTGTCGGCGGTGAGCGCCGTCGGTCCATTGATGTAGACCGTGGGTTCGACCTCGAGGAACGAGATCGTGTGACCGAACAGCGTCACCGAGAACGCGGCTTGCGATCCCACGCTGGAGGAGACGATGGACCGACGCACGTTCCCGGGAGCCCAGCGGGAGCCCGAGTTGGCGTACGCTCGGCGCGTGCAGCCCCTCTCGCGCCTCGTCGCCCTCGTCGGGATGTTCCTCCTCGCCGTGCTCGCCGGGTGCGGGACGGCGCACGTGCAGCGGCGCTTCGGCGACCTCACCGTCCACACGTTCACCCGCGACTCTTCGCACTCGTACGTGCTCGCGCAGGCCGGCTCCCTCGTGATGATCGACAGTGGTTACGAGCGCAACGCCGCCGCCCTCGACGCCGCGCTGCGCGCCGAGGGCCTCGACCCGACGCACCTGCGCGCCGTGGTGCTCACCCACGGTCACGCCGACCACGCCGGCGGAGCGCGGTATTTCCAGCAGCGCTACGGCGCCCGCGTGGTGGCGGGCAGCGGCGACCGCGGCATGCTCGCGAGCGGGCGCAACGAGCCGCTCTGCCCCACGGGTTTTCTCGCCCGCACGCGGCGCGCGTCGGATCAGGCCGCGATCTACACGCCGACCCCCGTCGACATCGCCGTCGACGACGCGCTCGCGCTCGGCCCCCTCACCGGCGTCGATGCCGCGGTGACCGCCATGCCCGGCCACACCCGCGGATCCCTCGTCGTCACCGCCGGCGCCGCGGCCTTCGTCGGGGACCTCTTTCGCGGAGCCGTCGTCGGCGACGGCGCCGTGGTGCACCTCTACATGTGCGACCTCGCCGCGAACCGCGCCGACGTCCAGCATCTCCTCAACGACCTTGCGCCGCGCGCCACGACGTTCTTTCCGGGGCACTTCGGTCCCGTCGATCGGGCCGAGGTCGTCGAGACCTTCGGCGCGCCCGGAACGCGCTGAACGACTCCGGGGACAGAGTTACGTTGTTGCATTCAGCGCCCGGTCGGCGCGCCGTGCAGGCAACGAGGCACTTGCGTCCCCGGACGTTGCGGTGCTTGGACCGCTCGGGGACGGTTTCAACAATTCAACATTCCGGTGACACCGGAATTTCGTCGGGAGGAAGTGCTTGAAAACAAGCCTTTCGCGTCGCGACCATTCCGGTCACACCGGAATGGCAACTTGTTGAAACCGTCCCC
>CAIMWA010000348.1 GCA_903845045.1 uncultured delta proteobacterium
CGCTGGGTGCGCGCCGACCCGCCGTCGTGCGGGCTGTCGCTGAGGGTGAGCAAGGGCTTCTACGTGCGCTCCCTCGCGCGCGACCTCGCACGGGCCCTCGGAACGCTCGGTCACCTCGGCGCGCTGCGCCGCACGCGCAGCGGACGCATGGGCGTCGACGGCGCGCTCGACGGCGCTGCGTTGCTCGCGGCCGGCCGCGGTGATGCCCAGGCCCGTGCGGCGGTGCGCGCGGCCCTCGAGGGCTGGAGCTTCGCCGAGGGCTGGATGCCGGTGCGCCGGGTCGGCGACGACGCGGTGCGCGAGCTCGGCTTCGGCCGCCCCGTTTCCATCGACGAGACCGGCGAGCGCGCGGTGCTGGTGCTCGGTCCCGACGGCGCCGCGGTGTGCGTCGGCGCCGAGGGCGGCGGCGTGCTGCGCGTGGCCCGCGGAATCGTGCGCGGCGCGACGGACGGTTGCTAGGCATCGCCGACGCGGAATCGGTTACGATGCCGCCCGAGGAGCAGAGCACCCGCGATGTTGACGTTGAACGTGACCGAGAAGGGCGGAACGCCCAAGCGGATGGAGTTCGACAAGGACGAGGTCACCGTCGGCCGCGTCCCTGGGAACGACATCGTGCTGCCCAAGGGCAACGTCTCCAAGCGTCACTCGCAGGTGTTCCGGCGCGAAGGGCGGTTCTTCGTCGCCGACCTGAAGAGCACCAACGGGACGTACCTGAACGGCCGTCGCATCACGACGCCGTCGGTGATCCGCCCCGGGGACAAGATCTACATCGGCGACTTCGTGGTCACCGTGGAGATGGGCGACGTTGCGGGCACCGGTGACGACGCTGCCGACGCCGCCTTCGACGCCGCGCAGGACGTCGGTCCGCCGCCCTCGGGCGACGTCGGTGGCTTCGATGGCCCCGCCGAAGCGACGCCGGAGCCCCCGCGTGCGGGCTTCGGTCCGCCGCCCGGCGCCCCGCGACCGGGACCTGGCCCGGGACCTGGAGCTCCCCCGCCGATGGGCCGCAGCGTGCCCCCGCCGATGCCCGGTGCCGGCGGCATGGGTCCGGTGCCTGGAAGCGCGCCGCAGCCTCCGCCGCGAGGAACCGTGATGGGACCCGGGAGCCCCGCCGCAGGTGGTCCGCCGATGGGTGGCCCGCCGATGGGTGGCCCGCCGATGGGTGGCCCGCCGATGGGCGGTCCGCCGATGGGTGGTCCGCCGGGCCTTCGACCGGGTCCTTCGGGCGGAGGGATGCCGCCGGGGCCGTCGCGTCCGCAGGGGGCGCCGGGCACCGACGGACCGCCGCTCGGACCGCCGCCGGGTGCCTTCGGGGGAGGACCGCCTCCGTCCCTTGGCAACGCTCCGCCGCCGTCCTTTGGGGGACCGCCGCCGTCCTTCGGGGGCGGACCGCCGCCGTCGCTGGGCAACGCCCCGCCGCCGTCCTTTGGGGGAGCGCCGCCGCCTTCCTTCGCAGGGGGACCGCCCCCGGGTGCCTTCGGGGGCGGACCGCCGCCGTCGCTGGGCAACGCTCCGCCGCCGTCCTTCGGTGGACCGCCGCCGTCCTTTGGCGGCCCTGCGCCGTCGATGGGCAACGCCCCTCCGCAGTCCTTCGGGGGGCCGCCACCCTCCTTCGGTGGCCCTGCGCCGTCGCTTGGCAACGCCCCGCCGCCGTCCTTCGGTGGCCCTGCGCCGTCGCTGGGCAACGCTCCGCCGCCGTCCTTCGGAGGACCGCCGCCGTCCTTCGGTGGCCCCGCTCCGTCGCTGGGCAACGCCCCGCCGCCTCCGTCGTACGGCGGTCCTCCTCCGGCCTTCGGCGCTGCGCCGCAGGGCTTCGGACCGCCGCCGCCGTCCTTCGGAGGCCCGGCGCCGGCGTTCACGCCCACGCCGATGCCGTCGCAGGCGACACCGCCGGCCGCCGCGCCGCTCGCGCCGGCCTCGATCCCCGAGTCGTCGCAGCGCGAGGTGCTGCCGATGACCCCGAACCTCGACGAGCCGACGCGGCAGCCCGACGTGTCGCCGCTCCCGGTGCCTCCTCCTCCGGCTCCGCGCCCCCTTGAGGTCGCGCCGATGCCCGTCGCCGCGTCGGCCACCCCGATCGCCCCCGCGCGCCCGCTGATCCGCGCGGCCGCCGGAGCCGCCGACGAGTACCAGGAGCTCCTGGCCCAGGTCGTGCGCGGGGCCCGCAGCCGCGGCGCCGAGTCGGCCCTCGGTGACGAGGTGGCCCGGGCACGCCTCCGCCCCACCGTGGAGCAGGCCGCGCGCTCGCTTCCCAACCTCCCGTCGGGCGTTACGCCCGAGCGGCTCACCCGCGACGCCCTCGCCGAGATCGCCGGGGCGGGTCCCTTCGACGCCCTCGTCGAGGACGGTGAGGTCACGGCGCTCGTCGTCGAGTCGTCGGGTCTCGTGTCCGTCGGTCGCGGCGGCGTCGTCGTCGCGTCGGGCTATTGCTTCTCGTCGCCGTCCGCGGCCGTCGAGGGCATCGACCGCTTCCTCCACGGCCACGGCGTCGATCGCGCCGGGCAGGCGTCCATCGACGTGACGCTGCGCGACGGATCGCGCTTCGTCGCGGTGCTCCCGCCGCTCGCGCTCAACGGACCGGTGGCCTCCCTCGAGCGCGCTCCGGCCCGCCCGACGACCCTCGACGACCTCGCCGCGCGCGGGGCCGTCGCGGCGACGGCGCTCCCGCTGCTCCAGCGCGCGGTGGCGGCGCGACGCAACATCCTCGTCGTCGGCGCCCGCGGGTCCGGCCGCAGCACCGTGCTGGCGGCGCTCCTGGGCGCGGCGTCTCCGACCGATCGCGTGGCCGTCGTCGAGGCCCGCGACGAGCTCTCGCGGGTCCGCCGCGACGCCGCGGCCTTCGCGGCCGATGGCGATGGCGCCGTCGACGCGGCGGTGCGCATGCGAACCCATCGCCTGGTCTGCGGCGACGGCGGCCCGGCGGCGGCC
>CAIMWA010000349.1 GCA_903845045.1 uncultured delta proteobacterium
CGACGGAGCCTCGCACGCCCGAGGACGGCTGCATGCAGGGCGTGGCCGTGGCGTGGCCGATGAGCTGCGTGGGCGTGACGCTGAACCGCCGTGGCCTCGCCGCGCCTGCGCCGGACGTCGAGGACCTCGGACCGCTGCTGCGCACCCACCTCCCGTGGGCGCTCGCGACGTGGTCCTCGGCGACGTGCGAGGGCGGTGCGCCGTCGGTGCGCTTCGTCGACGCCGGAGAGGCCGACGTGCCCGCGGGCCTCGCGTTCGACGGGCGCAACACCGTCTCCGTGAACCGCTCGTGGACGCCGGACGCGTTCCACCTCCCGGGGACCATCGCGATCACCGTGGTCACGACGGACCACCCCTCGGCGATGCTCCTCGACGCCGACATCGAGTTCGACGTGAAGGACGCGCAGAACGTGTTGGGCCGCGAATTCGGAGACGGCGCGCCGGTGTGGGGCGTGGCCGATGCGCCGACGGTGCTGCTGCACGAGCTCGGGCACCTCGCGGGCTTCGACCACTCGCGGGTGGCCACCGCGGTGATGGCGTCCGGCGGCGGCGACGTCGAGCGCCAGCGCCGCGCGCTCACGTCCGACGACGTCGCGGGGCTCTGCGACGCGTACCCTCCGTCGCTGGGTCCACAGCCGTCCGCAGCGTGTGCTCCGCAGCCCGCGATCGCACCGGTGGTGCGCCTCGGCGGCGGCGGCTGCTCGCTCTCCCCGAGTGGCGCCTGGAGCGCCCCCACGGTGGCACTGGTCTTCCTCACCGAAGCGTGGCGCGCATCGCGGCGCGCGCGCGGCAGGTCCGTCAACGACAACGCAAACGTCTAGGAGTGAACAACGTGAAGGTCTCGAATTGGCTGAAGATCCTTGGGCTCAGCATGATGATGATGGGCCCGGCGGGCACGGGCTGCAGCAGCACCCCGGGCACCGCGGTGACCGCGACGTCGCGGCAGATCCGCGGCAAGGTCCGCCTCGGGTCGGGCGCGCGCACGGTGACGTCGCTCGTTCTCATCGATGCCAAGACGAAGCAGCGCGTGCAGACGGCGACGCCGGACGCGCAGGGCAACTTCGTCTTCAACAACGTGACGAAGGGCAAGGCCTACCGGATCATCTCGGTGATCGGTAAGCGCTCCGTGCCGCTGACGTTCCCGCGGCCGGCGGGGCGCACCGGCAAGACCAACGTCTTCCGCGTGGCGAACAAGGCGTGTGCGGGCACGGCGACGTGTGACGACGCGCCCATCGACCTCGGCGAGCTCGTCGACCACAACGACGCGATGGACGTGAGCTTCGGCACCGACGACGCCCACAACCCGGCGCTCTTCTCGGACACCGACAGCGACGGCATTCCGGACGCGACGGACCCCGACCTCGACGGCGACGGCACCCCGAACGCGATGGACCGCGACGACGACAACAACGGCATGGACGACACGGGCGACCCCGCGTCGGCGCAGGGCTCGCTCACGCAGGGCGAGTTCGGCGACAGCGACGGCGACGGGCTCACCAACGAGGCCGATCCCGACGCCGACGGCGACGGCACCGAGAACTCCATCGACACCGACGACGACGGCAACGGCACGCCGGACGCGATGGAGGCCGACACCGACCACGACGGAACGCCGAACGCGATGGACGACGACATCAACGGCGACGGCGTCGACAACAGCTCCGACGCCTTCGCGACGGGCGACGGCGACGAGGGCGACGGCTCCTCGGACATGACGTTCCACGGCGACATGGACGGCGACGGCATGCCGGACGCGATGGATGCGGACATGGACGGCGACGGCATCCCGAACACCATGGACAACGACGTCGACAACGACGGCATCCCGAACGCGCTGGATCACGACTCGACGGACGACGGCACCATGGACGCCGCGCCGGCGTCCTGATCCTCGTTCCCCTGCACCGCGGGGCCCGCATCGGGCAGGCCTCGCGGCGCTCCCCTCTCCTCGAACACACACATCCCCCGCGGACCCTGGTGCGGAAGATCATCGACGCGCGCTGGGCCGTTGCCTTCGGTGCGTGGCTGAGGCAGTAGCATCGACCGATGCGCAGCCGCCTGCTCGTGGTCGGACTCGTGGTGTCGGCATGCACGCCGACGGTGAATCTTCCGCCGGTGGGCGACGCGGGAGGGGGCTCCGACGGCTCCGTCGCGGACGTCCCTGCCGCCGACGTGACGGCACCGCTCGACGCGACGGACGCGGGCGGCGCCGACGTGGGCTCCGATGCGGCGCCGGTGCTCGACGCGGCCACGGACACCCCTGCGGTGCTCGACGGTGCGAGCGTCGATGGCGCGCGGGACGTTCCGATCATCGAGGCGGGAGGCGCGTGCCACCTGAACGCCGACTGCCCGGGGGGTGTCTGCGACCACGCCCACGGCGTCTGCGTGGCGTGCGTCACCGCGGCGGACTGTGCGGACAGCACGCAGGTGTGCCAGGCGAACCGCTGCGTCGCGGCGACGACCTGCGCCTCGTCGCGCGCATGCCCCGGCCAGGTGTGCGACATCGGCGCCGGGCGCTGCGTGGACTGCGTCACCAACGTCGACTGCACCGGCGGGGCCGTGTGCCGTCGCGGGAGCTGCCTGCCGGCGCCGGCGACGTGCCGTTCGTCGCGCGAGTGCAACACCCTCGAGCAGGTCTGCGACACCGCGCACGGCGTCTGCGTCGACTGCGTCGCGGACACCGACTGCCTCGCCGGCCAGTACTGCGCGGCGGACCAGCTCTGCGTGCGCCAGGCCTGCACGCCGAACGCGGTCGAGTGCGTGGACCTCGCGCACGTGCGGAACTGCGACGCGCGGGGGACCGCATGGACGTCAACGACCTGCGGCTCCGGCCAGTCGTGCTCCATGGGCACGTGCCGCATGCAGATCTGCGCGCCCGGCTCGATGACGTGCGCTTCATCGTCGGCGCGGCAGGTGTGCAACGCCGACGGCCTCGGCTTCACCCCGACGTCGTGCGCCGCGACGGAGGCCTGCCGCAACGGCGTCTGCGAAGCGCGCTCGTGCGTCCCCGGATCGGCGACGTGCGCGAGCCCGACGGCGCGCGCGGTGTGCACCTCCGACGGCCTCGATCGCACCACCGTGGCGTGCGCTGCGAGCCAGGGCTGCGCCGGGGGCGTGTGCACGCCGTGGGTCTGCGTGCCCGGTACGGCGGCCTGCGGAGCGGGCGCGACGGTGCGCACATGCAACGCCGACGGCCTCGGAACCACCGACGCCTCCTGCGCTTCGGCGGCGCACGCGAGCATGGCGTCGTGCTCCGGCGGCACCTGCGGCTTCACGTGCGATGCCGGGTGGGGCAACTGCGACGGCGCGACGGCCAACGGCTGCGAGACGGGCCTCGCCACGAGCGCGCTGAACTGCGGAGCCTGCGGCAACGCGTGCGCCACCGGTCCCAACGCTGTGGCGTCGTGCGCCGCGGGGGCGTGCCAGCTCAGCTGCACCGTGGGCTTCTCGAATTGCGACGGCAGCGCGGCGACGGGCTGCGAGGCCACGCTCGCGTCCGATCCGCGCAACTGCGGTGCGTGCGGCGCGGTGTGCCCCGGCTACGGCCAGGTCGGCGCGCAGGTGGCGTGCACGGCGGGGAGCTGCTCCTACGCATGCGCGGCCGGCTACGCCGACTGCGATGGTTCGACGTCGAACGGTTGCGAGACGCAGCCGCAGACGGACGCGCGCAACTGCGGCGCCTGCGGCCACGCCTGCGGCGCCGGGCTCGGGTGCGTCGCGGGGGTCTGCGCGACGGTGACCGTGCCGCCGCTTTCGATGGTCGCTCGTTATGGCGTCGGAGCGGGCGTCACCTCCGACGGACGCGTGTGGATCTTCGGCGGCGCGTCGGGGACGGCCACGCTCGACACGCTCGAGCAGTACGACCCGTCGACGAACGCCTGGACCGTGCGCGCGGCGATGCCCGTGGCGGTGTACTCGCCGGCCGGCGCTGTGGGCAGCGACAACCGCGTGTACAGCTTCGGCGGCGAGATCGGCGGCGTGGCCTCGACGACGGTGTACGCGTACACGCCGGCGACGAACGCCTGGGCGACGCTGACCCCGATGTCGGTCGCGCGGTGGTCGGCGGCGGCGGCGCGCGGGCTCGACGGCAAGCTCTACGTCTTCGGCGGCGGCGACGCGGTGGGCGGCGCGCTGAGCAACACCGAGGTCTACGACCCCGCGACGAACCGCTGGACCTCGCTCGCCGCGATGCCCGTGCAGCGGCGCGGTCCTGGGGCGGCGGTGGCCAACGACGGGCGCTTCTTCGTCGTCGGCGGCCTCGACTCGACGAGCGTGCGACAGCCCTCGATCTACATCTACACCCCCTCGACGAACACCTGGACGACCGGTCCGACGATGGCGGTGGCGCGCTCCGGGCCGGGCGTCGCGCGCGGCGCCGACGGACGCATCTACATCACCGGCGGCTTCACGGGCACCGGCGCGACGGGCGGAACGCTGAACACCTTCGTCGCCCTCGACCCCACCGCCGGCACCTTCGCGACGCTCGCGAACATGCCGACGGCGCGCGCGTACCCCGCCTTCGTGGCGCTGCTCGACGGGCGCCTCATGGCCGCCGAGGGGCAGACCTCCGCCACGAACTACGGCATCAACACCGTCGAGACGTACACCGTCGCGTCGAACTCCTGGCGCTGAGCGCCGGAGCGCCTCACGGGGTGCCGCGCATCCCGAGCTGATCGAAGAGAAAGGTCCAGACGTCGGTCTGCTCGGCGACGAGCTCGCTGCGGGAGCTGCCCATGCCGTGCCCGGCGTGCGCGCTCACCCGCAGCAGCACCGGCCGGCCCGACGACGTCGCAGCTTGCAGACGCGCCGCCATCTTGCGCGAGTGCGACGGGTTCACGCGCCCGTCGTGCTCGCCGGTGGTGAGCAGCACCGCCGGGTACGCGGTTCCGTCGGTCACGCGGTGCAGCGGCGAGTACGCGTAGAGCGCGCGGAACTGCTCGGCGTCGGTGACGGTGCCGAACTCGGTGACGTTGAACGCCCCGTTGGGATCGCGCTCGACGCGCAGCATGTCGTAGATGCCCACGCCCGCGTACACGGCGCGGAACAGCTCCGGTCGCTGCGTGAGCGCGGCCCCCATGAGCAGCCCGCCGTTGCTGCGCCCGCGGATCGCGAGGTGCGCCGGGGTCGTGTACCGGAGCGCGACGAGGCGCTCGGCCGCGGCGATGAAGTCGTCGAAGACGTTCTGCTTGTGCGTGAGGTTGCCCGCGCGGTGCCACGCCTCGCCGAACTCGCCGCCGCCGCGCAGGATGGCCACCGCCACGACGCCGCCGCGGTCGAGCCACACGCGGTTCGTCGGCGCGTACGCGGGCACCATGCTCACGCCGTAGCCGCCGTAGCCGCCGAGGAGCGTCGAGTTCGAGCCGTCCAGCGTCGTTCCGCGCCGGCGGATGACCATCACCGGCACCTGCGTTCCGTCGCGCGACGTCGCGACCTCGCGCACCACCTCGGCGTCGTCGAAGCGCACCGGCGGATCGTCGTGCAGCGCCGTGAGCACGCCGCCCGTCGCCGCTCCCGGAGCCGCTCGGTACCAGGCCGGCGGCGTGAGGTAGGTCTCGGCGCGGAAGAGCACCGCGTCGTCGTCGAGGCCGACCACCGAGTCGACGGAGCAGAACGGCGGGAGCGACACCTCGCCCTCGGGGTGCCCCGCGTGATCGAAGATGCGCACCTGCGACGGGCCGCCTACGATGCCCGCCACGTACAGTCGGCGGTGCGTCGCGACGAACTGGCGGATCACCGCCTCGCTCTCGGGCACCACGGTGACGGCGGCATCGAGCGAAGGCGCGTCGAGCGCGATGTGGAGCAACGCGCCCCGCGGCGCATTGCGATGCGAGAGGAGAAAGAGGCCCCCGCCGCCGAAGCGCACCTCGGAGATGGCGTCCTCGTAGCGCGTGAGCTGACGCCACGTGCCCGTCGGTCCACGGAGGTAGTGCGCGTACTCGCCGCCGTCGCCGTTCGCCACCTGCGCGAGCACCCACCGGCCGTCGGCCGACACGTCGACGGAGGTCTCGGCGATGCGCGGCGACTCCCGGCCGAGCTCGTAGCGGTCCGTCGCCGGGTCCGTGCCGAGGGCGTGAAAATACAGCTGCTGGTAAAACGCGAGGTCCGCGGCGGGGCGCTCGCCGTCGCGGGGATAGCGCGTGTAGTACACGCCGTTTCCGTCGGGCGCCCACGAGACGCTCCCGCCGCCGGTGGGGTTGCTCACCCGCGCGATGGGCTCGCCGATCTCGCGGCGCGTCTCGACGTCGTAGAAGTGCAGCGTGCCCACCTCGCTGCCGTTCTGCGCGAGCGCCACGGCGACGCGGCGCCCGTCGGGAGAGACCTCGAAGAGGTCGATGGCCGTCGCGCCGCTCGCGTCGATGTCGTTGGGGTCCAGCACCACGCGCTCGGACGCGCGGTCGTCGGCCGACGCGAGCGACACGAGGAACGGCTGCTGCGCCCCGGGGCGCGAGCGCAACGCGAAGAGCCGGCCTCCCGCCCGCACCACGCCGCGGTAGTTCGCGAAGGAGGCCTCGTAGATGCGACGGAGCTGCGCCTCGATGTCGGAACGTCCCGGGAGCCCGTCGAGCGCCGCGCGGGTGCGGACGTTCTGCGCCGCGACCCAGGCGCGCACCTCGGGGTTCTCGGCGTCCTCGAGCCACTGGTAGTCGTCGGTGACGGCGACGCCGTGGTAGCGGTCGACCACCGGTCGGCGGACCGTCGCGGGGCTCGCGCTGCGAGGCGCCGAGGCGACGTGCGGCGACCTCGAGGGACATGCGGAGACGCAGCCGAGCACGACGGCGAGCGCGGCGAACCGGGTGGAGCGGTGCTTCATCGCGCGAATGCTACACCGCGCGCCAACGGCCCCGGTGCAGGCTCAGAAGCGCACGTCGTCGATGCTCACGTCGTAGCCCGACGTCGCGCCGGGCGCGTGCAGCTCGCGCAGGTCGCACCCCACGGTCTCGCCCGCGGCGTTCACGTGCGTGGTGACGTCGACGACGCGCCACATCGCGCCGCGGCCGAAGCCGCCGGGCGCCTCGAAGCCGGGGACGAGGTCCGGCGCGGCGCCGTAGGTCCCGTAAAGGCGGCCGCCGCAGTAGATGTTCACCACGGGGTGCGTCGCCTGTCCGCCGAAGTTGTGGGCCATCACACGGAACGTCTCGCCCTCGCGCGGCGCGTCGACGTTGGCGTTCTCCGGCGTGCCCCGGGCCTTCGTCAGGTTGTTGTCGATGTCGAGGCGCGGGTTCCCGCAGAAGCCGAGCGCGCGCCACTCGGCCCCGTGCGGACCGTCCTGGCAGGCCGACAGCGGTGACGACGCGTAGCCCCAATCGGCCCGCGGCGTGGCGACGCCGCCGTCGGCCTGACCGCGGATCACGGCCTCGCAATTCGCCCAGCTGCACACGCTGTCGTCGGTGGGCTCGGCGGCGCCGAGCGATGGCCACCACGGCGCATTGCTCCCGGGGCGATGCAGGTAGAGGTCGACGTCGACGTCGTTGCTGCGGTCCCAGCACAGCTCCACGCGAAGGCCCGGTCCGGCGATGTGCACGAGGAAGGTGCAGGACAGCGGCGCCTCGCCGACGGGCGTGACGGTCAGCGTGACGGTGTAGTCACCGGAGAGCGACGGATGGAACACGGCGTCGCGCTGGTCGGCGCCGGTGAGCGTGAAGCTCTGCGTGGCCACGAGCTGATCGCAGGGGCCGCCCTGCACCGTCCAGCGCCACGACTGCGCGCGGCCGCCGAAGAATTGCGCGCCGTGCAACGCGTAGTCGCCGAAGGGGTGGCCGTCGGGCACGCGCGCGTCGCCGGGACCAGGGCAGCGGATTGGACAGCCGGTGTCGCGAAGGCAGCCCGTGCACGAGTCGTCCTGGCCGTCGCAGATGTCGGGGCGCGGCGCGATGCCGCCAGCGCATGCGTTCCAGACCCCGGTGCCGAGGCAGCGCTGCGTTCCGTCGCGGCACGCGCCCACGTCTCGGCGCCCTGGAGGACCCGCGAAGCAGGGTTGCACGGCGCCCGGCGCGCACGGGCAGCCCTCGTCGACGGACCCGTTGCAGTCGTCGTCGAGGCCGTTGCCGCACGCCTCGCGCGCGCTGCAACGATCGTCGACGGGGATGCACACCTCGGGGACGTCGGGAACGTCGCGCACGTCGACGACGTCGGACGCGTCGAAGACGTCCGCCACGTCGCGAACGTCCGGGCGGTCCATGCCCTCGGGCACGTCGACGACGTCGCGAACATCGAGGCCGGCGTCGGCGTGTGGCACGCGGAGGCCCGTCCTCGCGCCGCAGCCTGCGGCCACCACCGCCAGCAAGAGGCTCCGCACTCGCACCATCGGAGCACCGTAGCACCGCTCGGCGGGCGGCCGCGCGGGGCCGGCTCGAAGGAAATCGTCCCGGGGCGCCAAGCCTTCCACGCCCCTCGCACGTTCAACGTTCCATGACCTACCGCAACGACGTCGACGCGCTCCGCCTCCGCATCGCCGAGCTCGAGCGCGACCTCGCGGGCATCACCGACGCGCGCTCCCGCGCCACGGAGCTCGCTCGTCAGGAATCTCCGGTGCGCGACGAGCTGGCCCGCCTGCGCCGGACCGTTCACGCGCGGTCGCCGCGGTCGCTGCCGGTGCTCGGCGAGCTCCGCATCGCGTCGCCCTGCAACGAGCCCTGGGATGCGATGACCGGCGACGAGGCCGTGCGCTTCTGCGGACGCTGCGAGAAGAACGTCTACAACCTCTCGGCGATGACCCGCGCCGACGCCGAGGCGCTCCTTGCGGCCAAGGAGGGCAAGCTCTGCGTACGGTTCTACCAGCGCGCCGACGGCACGGTGCTCACCGCCGACTGCCCGACGGGCGTGCGACGACGCCGGGTGAAGGTCGCCGCCGCGGCGGGTGCGGTCGCCGCGTTGGCCGTGGGCGCCATCGGGACGGCCTTCGCGCACATGGGAGCTCCCGCGCGCATGGGGGACGTACAGCCCGTCGCGGTGCCGCCCCCGCCGCCATTGCAGGGCGGCCTGACGCCCGCGCCCGTCGGACCCGCCCTGGAACAGCTTGGAACACCGCTCCTCGGCGAGGCCGTGCAGGGCGGCATCCGGCCCCCGCCGATGTCGCGGGTCACTCCGGGACGACGGGCGCGCGCCGTCCAGCGCTGAGCGCCACCGCGCGGCGCTGCCACACGTGCACCGGACCGAAGGTTGTGCTCTCGAACCAACCGTCGACGAGCCACGCCTCGAGCTCGGGCGCATGGCGGTTCAGGTCGGCCAGCGCGGTGGGCTCGGTCATCCACGGCGAGTGGTCGATGAGCACGCACGCCGCCGGGGCGTCGCGCAGCCTGCGCAGGGCGTCGGCGATGTTGTCGCGCTGGGCGGCCTCGAGCCCGCGAACACGCGCGGCGTCGAGCGTGGCACGCTGCGGCGGTACGAGGAGGCCCGCGACGTCGAAGCCCGAGCTGGTCAGCGTCGCGACGGCGCTGCGCCGACGGGCGTACGTGAGCAGGGCGATGTCGTGGCCGTAGACGAAGACCCGCGAGTCGCTCGGCGTGTGTTCGCGGAGCCACCGCGCGGCGAGGCGAAGCTCGAGGGGGTAGTAGTCCGGCGCCGCGAGCGCGGGACCGGGCCGCGCCGACTCCCACTCCGGTCCACCGAGGCGCTCGTAGTCGAGGCTCTCGGCAAAGAGTAGCCCGCTGGACGGGAGCAGCGCCGCACACCACGCCGCCGCCGCAAGCGCCGCTCCGGACATCGCTACTGCGGGCGTCCACCGACGCGGGAGGTCCTCGACGGCGACGAAGAAGAGCTGCACCCAGAGAAGCAGGGTGAGCCCCGCGACGACGTGCACGTGGTACGGGAACCCCTTGTGCTGCAGCAGCACGACGGCCGTCGCCAACGGGGGCCCGAGCGCGAGCGGCAGCACCGATCGCAGGCGCCGCCGCGCGAGGCACGCGGGGATCACGGCCACGGCCGAACCCAGCCCGAGCGAGAGCCACGCGAAGGGGTGCCGCGCGTCGAGCACGATGTCGCGCAGCGGGCGATCGTAGATCCCCTTGTAGAAGAGCGGTCCGAGCACGAAGCCCTCGCGGAGGTACGCACCGAGGTCGCCGAAGACGAGGGTGAAGGCGAGCGCGGGCAGTCCTCCGGCGACGCCGCCGACGACGACCGCGAGCGCTGCGCGACGGCGCTCGGCCCCGCCCGTGGCGGCGAACACCGCAGGCGCGAGGGTGACGGCGAAGAGCACGAAGAAGGGCTTGAGCGTCGTGGCCAG
>CAIMWA010000350.1 GCA_903845045.1 uncultured delta proteobacterium
TCCCATGATGCCTATCGAGTCTAGCGAGGGAAGAAGCCGGCGCGCGACGCCTGACGCGGGTGGGTGACGGCCCTCGCAGCGTCCCACCACCTGGGGCCCACGTGCCGGGCGTCCAACGCCCCGGGGCTTGGCGGCGCGGCGTCGCCGCGACGTCGGCCCGCCGGTCGAGATAGCGTCCCGTCGGAAGCGCGGCCCGGGAAGACCCTTCGAGGCGCGCCCCGTGACGAGAAACCACGAAACCGAGGAGCCGAGCATGAGGACGGAGCCGAAGGGCGAGCGCACGAGCGGTCGGGCGGGGCTGTTGGCGGTTGCAACCGCGCTGTTGGCGGGCTGCTCGACCGACCTGGCCCCGTCGCCGGGCTGCGTGCAGGGCGCGCAGGCGACCTGCGGGTGCCCGGGCGGCGCGATCGGCGTGCAGGTGTGCGCGGCGGACCGGACCTTCTTGCCGTGCCAGTGCGGCGACGCTGGTGTCGCGGACGTTGGTTCGGCCGACGCGTTCGAGGCCGGGACGGCGCCGACCGACGTTCAGACGTCCGACGCGGGCGCCGCGGACGGGGACGGGTCGGCGTCGGTCGACGCGTTCGATGTCGGGATCGGCCCGGACGCCGCGGAAGCGCCCGATGCGGAGCCCCGCGCCGACGCGGACGCACCCGACGCCGCACCCGACGCCCCGCCCGACGCCCCGCCCGACGCCGGCGGTGGGGGGGACGCGTCGGCGTCGATCGTCCGCGTCCTACCCGTCGAGACGCCGAGCGCCGTTCTTCGCAACCCGGGCATGGGCTGGCTCGGATATTCGTTCGATCCGGTGGCGAACCCGTCCTCCGTCGAGATCACGCCCTACGCGAGCGCCGTCTACACCAACTACTTCACGTGGGCCGACCTCGAGCCGACGAGCGGCGTCTACGACTTCTCGGCGATCGACCGCTTCATCGGGACCTGGGCTGGCACCGGGCGGCGCGTGAAGATCGGGATCCACTCCGTCGACCCCACCTCGATCCCCCGCCCCCACGTCCCGGCGTGGTTCCTTGCGCTCCCCGACGCGGGGCGCTGGTACAACTCCTGGTATGGCGTGCGAATCCTGCCGACCTACGCGCCCTACCCCGGGGCGACCCCAGGCTACGATTGGGAGCCGCACTACGAGGATGCCCGCTTCATCGACGCCTACGGCGCGCTGCTGACGGCGCTCGGCACACGGTACCGCGCGACCCCCCAGTGGCGGGCGTCGCTCGAGAGCGTCGACATCTCGACCTACGGTTACTGGGGCGAGTGGCACTCTGAATACCCGTGGCCCTCCGGGGCGCGCGAGCCCACGCTGCGCGCGCTGGTCAACCAGTACTTCAACGCCGCGGCCGGCTCGCCCGCGCCGCAGCTCACGATGAACGTGGTGGGCGGGACCCTCTCGGCGGCCGACTCGCTCGCCGTAGACCGGAACTCCGTGCGCTACGCCCTGGAGAGCGGGGCCACCCCTGTGCGCCGGTGCATCGGCATCTGCTCGTCAGGCTACCTCAGCTCGGACGAGCGCACGGCGATCAGCGCGTCTCTCTCCCACGGCACGTTCCAGGGGGAGTGGGGCCCGTGGGACGGGACGATCGCGCAGTTCCGGACCGGCAGCGCCACCGGGCCGGTCGTGAACAACACCGAGGGGGCGATCAACGAGGCGCTCTCGCTACACGCCAACTACCTCGGCTGGTACGTCCGCGAGCAGTGGGTCCCGA
>CAIMWA010000351.1 GCA_903845045.1 uncultured delta proteobacterium
ACGGCGCCGTTCGCGGTCTCCCTCGGCGCCACGGTGATCGCGTGCGTGACCCTCGCGCGAAGCTGCCGGCGGGCGGGCCTCGACGCCTTGCCGGTCACCCTCGCCCTGGTCTTCGCCGTGTCCTGGCGTTGGAGCCTCTTTGCGAGCGCTTCCGGCGGCATTCCAGAGATGCCGTGCATCGCGCTCCTGACGATCGCCCTCGAGCGCTGGACCTCAGGGTCCCGCGGGGCCTGGTGGCAAGCGGGCCTCGCCCTCGCGATCGCCGCAGGATTTCGCTACGAGGCGTGGTTCGCCATCTTCGGCTTCGCATGGGTGGGGTGGCGCGAACCTGCGCGACGGAGCGATGCGCTCCGAGCCGGCACGCTCGCTCTCGCGGTGCCCATCGGGTGGATGGCGCTGAACTTCGTGCACCGAGGCGACCCCATCGACTTCGTGTGGCGCGTGACGCGGCAGCGTGCGGCAACCGGCGTCCCGCTCGCAGCGCTGCACCTTCGGTGGGCCGAGCTCCCTCAGTCGCTGATGCGTGAGGCGTGGTGGATCCCGCCGCTCCTGGCGGTGGGCGTGGCGCGGGGCAAGGGCACGGCGACCGAGCGTACGGCGCTGGGGATGGGCGTGGCGGTGCTCGCGGGGCTCGCGCTCGAGACCTTCCGAGGTGGCGGTCCGACGCATCACGCGGCGCGCACGCTGCTGCCCTGCGTTTGGCTGGCGGTGCCCATGCTCGCGGCGGGCATCGAGGCGCTGGCCCTGGACAAGATCCGCGCGGCCGCGCTGCTCCTGGTCGTGGTCGTCGCAGGGGGCCCTCCGCCCATGGAGGGGGCGCTTCCGCGCGACGCTGCGCGGATCGGCGCGCTCGTCGCGGGGACCGCGGGACCGTGGTGCATCGAGTTCGCGCGACAGGACGCGCTCTGGGTCGAGTGGCGCAGCGGTCGACCGGACGAAGCGCGCCCCGATCGAGCCTACGGGGCGCCGACGCCGCTGGACGCCGCGAATCTCACGGTGCGATGCGCGGACGCAACGACCGCGGCGGCCAGCAGCCCGACGTTCGTCGCAGCGCTGACGAGGAATGGATTCCACGTCGCCGCGCGGAGCGGCCCGTGGACGATGCTCATGCGGTGAGCGGCGAGAGGCTCAGCGGCCGAAGACCTGCACGCCGAACTCGCCGGCGCCGCTGAACATGTTGACCTCGAGGCGGTACTGCCCCGCCGCGGTCGGACAGAGCTGTCGCTGGAGACCGATGACGGGGAAGTTGTCCGTCGCGATGTCCTGGTCGACCATCGTTCCCGCGGGATCGTAGAGCTTCAGGTCGAGGTCGGTGACCCCGGGACCGCCCACGCCGATGATCTTGTAGCACATCCCCGGGGTCATGTTGACCGCGTAGTTCTGCGACGCGCCGGTCGCGAGGGTGCCTCGCGTCAGCGGCAGCACGGGGTTGGTTCCGGCGGCGAATTGAGCCTGCCGCGTCGCCATCTGCCCCGAAATATAGTCACCGCCCGGGACGGCCGGGGCCGTGGGGGCGGCGATGCGCTGCATGCCCTGCTGCACCGTCGGCTGCACCGCGGGCTGCATGGCCGGCTGCACCACGGGCTGGGCGGCGGGCTGCGCGGCGGCCGGCGCAGGCGTCGTCGTCGTCGTGCTGTTGGCGTCGTTGTTGTTACGGCTGCGGCAGTTGTACGAGACCAGGACGCTCGCGATCGCCACGCCACGCAGGATCCACTTCGACATCATCTCGATCACTCCTCTACGCCCTGGAACTCTGGCGCCGCCCGTCGACGGCGACCCGCCGCCGTCCGTCGAACGACGACGCTGGAGTAGCCCCTTTCGGCCCCGGTCGTCCAGCCCGGCCTCAGGGGATCTCGCGCGCCAGGATCACCACGGCGAGCGGCGGCACGCGGAGCACCAGCGAGTCCGGCCGGCCGTGCGCCGTCACCCGCTGGGTGTGCACCACGGCAACGTTCCCGACGTCGCTGCCCCCGTACACCGCCGCGTCGGTGTTGAGCACCACGCGCCACGCACCGGCCGCGGGCACGCCCACGCGCCTAGCCTCGTGCACCACGGGAGTTGCGTTGAGCACGACGATCACCGGAGCGTCCCCGTCGTCGCCGAAGCGCGCGAACGCCAGTACGCTGGACGACGCGTCGTCGGCGTCGAGCCACTGAAAACCCTCGGGTGCGTCGTCGTGCCGCCACAGCGCGGGCGTCGCGCGATAGAGCGCGTTCAGGTCGCCGACGAGGCGCGAAACGCCGCGATGCGCGCCGTCGTCCAGGAGCCCCCAGTCGAGCGTGGCAGCCTCGTTCCACTCGCGAACGGCGGCGATCTCGGCACCCATGAAGAGCAGCTTGCGACCCGGATGGCCCCACATCCACGCGTAGAGCGCGCGCAGGTTGGCGAAGCGCTGCCATCGATCGCCAGGCATCTTCTCGAGGAGCGAGCGCTTACCGTGGACCACCTCGTCGTGCGACAGAGCCAGGACGAAGTGCTCGCTCCACGCGTACACGAGTCCGAAGGTCAGCTGGTGGTGATGGTGCGCCCGGTGGATGGGGTCGCGCTGGAAGTAGCCCAGCGTGTCGTGCATCCAGCCCATGTTCCATTTGAGCGTGAACCCGAGGCCGCCGCCGAAGACCGGGCGCGTGACGCCGGGCCACGCCGTGCTCTCCTCGGCGATGACGGCCACGCCCGGGAACTCGGCGTGGAGCTGCTCGTTGAGGGTCTGCAGCAGCGAGACCGCCTCGAGGTTCTCGCGTCCGCCGTGCGCGTTGGGCACCCACTGACCGGCGGGGCGGGAGTAGTCGAGGTAGAGCATCGACGCGACGGCGTCGACGCGCAGCCCGTCGACGTGGAAGTCGGCCACCCAGGCCCGCGCGCTCGCGAGGAGGAAGTTGCGAACCTCGACGCGGCCGAAATTGAAGACGTGCGTGCCCCAGTCGGGGTGGTCGCCGAGGCGCGGGTCGGGGTGCTCGAAGAGCGCCGTGCCGTCGAAGCGCGCGAGCGCGTGAGGGTCCCGGGGAAAGTGGGCGGGGACCCAGTCGACGATGACGCCGATGCCACGCGCGTGCAGGTGGTCCACGAACGCACGGAAATCATCGGGGTCGCCGTGCCGCGCCGTCGGGGCGAAGTAGCCGGTGACCTGGTAGCCCCAGGACCCGTCGAAGGGGTGCTCGCTCACGGGCAGCAGCTCGACGTGGGTGAAGCCGAGCGCGGAGACGTAGTCCGCGAGCAGCGGCGCCAGATCGCGCCAGGACAGCCACGCGCCGTCGGGACCGTGGCGCCACGACGTGGCGTGCAGCTCGTACACCGACATGGGTCCGCGCTGCGCCGAGCGAGCGTCGCGGGCGGCCACCCAGCCGCCGTCACCCCACGCATGCTGCGACGCGAACACGATGGACGACTGCGCCGGGCGGTTCTCGGTGCGCGCCGCGAAGGGATCGGTCTTGCGGAGCCGCTCGCCGCGCGCCGTCACGAGCTCGAATTGGTACTTCGCGCCGACCGGGACCTCGGGCACGAAGATCTCCCACACGCCCGACGCGCCGAGGGTGCGCATGGGGTGGGCACGGTCGTCCCAGAGGTTCCAGTCGCCGACCACGCTCACCGCGCGCGCCGTGGGCGCCCACACCGCGAAGGCCACGCCATCGATGCCGTCCACGCGACGCGGGTGCGCGCCGAGCACCTCGTGAAGCCGTTGATGCCGGCCTTCGCCGAAGAGGTGCAGGTCGAGGTCGCCGACGGTGGGCAGGAAGTTCCAGGGCTCCCGCGCCGTCCACGTGACGCCGTCGCGGGTCGCGCGCACGCGCACGCCCGGCGGCACCACGTTGCGCACCCATGCGGCCCAGAGACCGTCGTCATGGATGCGCTCCATCGCGAGCCATCGCCCGCGCCCGCGGTCGAGCAGCACCGATGCCGCGCCCGGGCGCCAGGTGCGTACGACCCATCCGCCGTCGACGGGATGGGCGCCAAGCACGCGGTGCGGCGACGCGTGGTCGCGGTGCGCGAGGTGCGCGACCTCTTCGGACGTGACGCCGGACCAGAGCCTCGCGATGCGGTTCATGCCCCCGCGTCTTTCGCGCGTTCTCCGCGCGGGGGCAACGGGGGTGCCGGAACGACGGCCTCGACGACGGGCACGCCGGCGACGTCACGCCGCCGCACCGAAGCTCCCGAACGCCCCGCCAACGCCAGAGATGCTCCCTGCCCGGCAACGGAGGGAACGCCGTGCCCCCAATTCGCGTTCACCACGGCACACCCGAAGAGATCGCGAAGGCCTCGCAGCAGCGCGGGGCGAACCGCCGGGTCGTCGTCCACCCACGCGCTCTGGAAGAGCAGCACGTCGGCGGCGGCGAGCTCGACGGCGGCGTCGATGGCGAGCGTGTGCACGTCGAAGCAGACGGCTACGCAGATGCGCACGCCCTCGAAGACGACCGCTCCGGGTCCGAGGTCTCCGGGCGTCGCCCAGCGCTCGGGGATCCACGGGTGCCGCTTGCGGTAGAGCATCTGCGGCGCGCCGTCGCGGTCGAGGAGCACCGTTGCGTTGAAGCATCGCGCGCCGTCGCGCTCCACGAACGGGACGAGCATCGCCGCGCGATGACGCCGCGCCAGCGATGCCGCGCGCATCACCGTGGGACCATCGACGGGCTCGGCGACGGGCGTCCGGTCGAAGTCGCCGAGGGCCGAGACGTAGCCGCAGAACGCGAGCTCGGGCAGCACCACCACGGCGTCGTCGAGGGCGCCCTCGGCCGCCAGAACCCGCTCCAACCGGGCGAACTGCTCGTCGCTCCGATCGTGCCGGGCCGGCAGCTCCACGGCGACGAAGCGCACGGGGTCAGCCCTCCACGGCGTCTACCGCCACGACGCCCTCGGGACCGCGGCGGACCCGCAGCGGAACGCCGAACGCTTCGCTCAACGGCTCGCTCCGCAGCACGTCGGACGGCAGCCCGGCGCCTCGCACGCGCCCGTCGGCCAGCAGCACCAGCGCGTCGCACCACCGCGCCGCGAACGCGAGGTCGTGCACCACCATCACCGCCGCACGGTCGGGCCGAAGCCACCCGCGCAGCCGCGTCGCGAAGCCGAGCTGCTGTCCCAGGTCGAGCGAGGCCAGCGGCTCGTCGAGGAGCATCACCGGGGTCTCCTGCGCGAACGCTCGCGCCAGGGCGCAGCGTCGCAGCTCCCCGCCGGAGAGCGTCGCCACGTCGCGGTCCGCGAGCGCGGCCAGGTCCCACACCCGCATCGCGCCGTCCACCGCGCCTTCGTCATTCGCGCGGAGCGCCCCGGTCCATCCGGTGTACGGAGCGCGCGCCTGCGCCACCCACGCGCGCACGCTCCAGCCTTCGCACACGGCATCGCGCTGCGGCACCCAGGCCACGCACCGGGCCCGACGCGCGGCCGCGAGCGCTCGCAGGTCGTCGCCGCGCACCCGCACCGTGCCCGCATCGACGGCGAGGAGCCCCGCTAGGGCCCGCAGCAGCGATGTCTTGCCCGCTCCGTTGGGCCCCACGACGCCGACGAGGGATCCGCCGGGCGCTTCGAGATCCACCGGGCCGAAGGCACCACCATCCCGCCCGCTGGCGCGCTCCAGCCCGCGCGCCACGAGCAGCGGCGCCGGCTCGGCCTTCGGAGCGGTCGGGGCGTCGGTCACGCCTTCCACGTCGCACACTCCGCGATCGAAGGGAACGTCCCTGCGCTTTCACGGGTTGCGCCGTGCGGCCCGCGGGAGAATGCTGCGCGCGCCCTCCGGAGACCCGTGAGCACAGACCCCTTCGCCGAACTCCACACCCGCCGGCGCCCGCGCTGGATCTACGCCCTCGTCGCGCTCGCGCTCGTGGCCGCCGCAGCGGTGGCCGTCTCGCGTCGCCGCGCCCGCCCCGCGGGGCCGCGCTACGTCACCACGCGGGTCGCGCGCGGGGACATCGTAGCCTCGGTAGAGACCAGCGGCTCGCTGCAGCCCGAGACCCAGGTCGACATCTCGAGCCAGGTGTCCGGGCGCGTGTCCGAGGTGCTCGTGGACTTCAACCACCACGTGCATCGCGACCAACACCTCGCCTCCATCGAGGCGACGCCGTTCCGTGCGGCGGTGGCGCAGTCGCGGGCGACGCTGCTCTCCGACGAGGCGCAGCTCCAACGGGCGCAGGTGAACCTCCGTCTCGCCGAGGTGAACCAGCAGCGCGCCGTGGACCTTCGCTCCCGCGGCCTCAACGCCCCGGCCGACGTCGACGCGGCCCGCGGCGCTCGCGACGTGGCCGTCGCCGAGGTCGCCATCGCCCGCGCGGAGATCGCCCGCGCTCGCGCCGCCCTCGACAGCGCCCTCACGAACCTGGCGTACACCCGCATCACGACGCCCATCGAGGGCGTGGTGATCCAACGCTCGGTGAACCCGGGGCAGACCGTTGCGGCGAGCTTCCAGGCCCCTGTGCTCTTCCAGATCGCGGCGGACCTCACGCGGATGCGCATCATCGCCAACGTCGACGAGGCCGACGTCTCGCAGATGCGCGAGCACCTCTCGGCGACCGCGCGCGTCGACGCGTTCCCCGGCGAGACGTTTCGCGGCGAGCTCGTCGAGCTGCGCTACGGCTCCACCACCACGAGCGGCGTCGTCACGTATCCGGCCGTCATCGCCGTCGCGAACCCCGAGCTCAAGCTGCGGCCGGGCATGACGGCGACGGTCACGGTGGTGTCGGCGAGGCATCCCGGCGTGCTCTTCGTGCCCAACGCCGCGCTCCGTTTTCGCCCGGCGAGCGCACCCAACGACGGCGGCGTCCCGGACCGCGACCCGCACCGAGGCACCGTCTACGTGCTGCGCGGCGGGCGCCCCTCGGCCGTCCCGGTCACGCTGGGCCTTCACGACGATCGCAACACCGAGGTGTCTGCGGCGGGCCTCGACGTGGGCTCCGATGTCGTGCTCGACGAGGTCGAGGTGAGCCCCGCGGGTGGACCCCCGCCTCCTGGCGGCACGCCGGGCATGGGGGGCGGCCGCAGGAGGTCCCCGTGACCGACGCCGAGCCGGTCATTCGCATGGAGGGCATCGAGAAGGTCTACCGCACCGGCGACGTGCTCTTTCACGCCCTGCGAGGCGTCGACTTCTCGGTGAATCATGGTGATTTCGTGGCCGTCGGTGGACCGTCGGGCAGCGGCAAGAGCACGCTCATGAACCTCGTCGGATGCCTCGACCGTCCGAGCGCGGGCCGCTACCTCCTCGCCGGGCACGACGTCTCGATGCTCGACGCCGACGCGCGCTCCTTCGCGCGCAACCGCCTCATCGGCTTCGTGTTCCAGGGCTTCAACCTGCTGGCGCGCACATCGGCGCTCGAGAACGTGGAGCTGCCCCTCGCCTACCGCGGGACCTCGTCGCGGGAGCGCCGCGACCGTGCGCGCGAGGCGCTGGCGCTCGTGGGCCTCGGCGACAAGCTGGCGAACACGCCGTCGCAGCTCTCCGGGGGCCAGCAGCAGCGCGTGGCCATCGCCCGTGCCCTCGTCACCGACCCGAAGGTGCTCCTCGCCGACGAGCCCACGGGCAACCTCGACTCCCGCACGAGCGAGGAGGTGCTCGAGATCCTCCAGCGCCTGCACCGCGAGCGGGGCCTCACCATCGTGCTGGTCACCCACGAGGCCGACGTGGCGGCGTGCGCGTCGCGCTCGGTGATCGTGCGCGACGGGCGCATCGCATCGGACACGCGCGTCGCGAACCCGCGCGTCGCGTCGCCTTCGGCCATGGCGGAGTCGTCGGCCGCCGGCGGGGGGGCGTAGCGGCGTGGGCATGTGGTGGATGGCACTGCGCCTCGCGCTGCGGTCGCTGCTGCGCAACAAGCTCCGCGCGGCGCTGACGGTGCTCGGCATCCTCATCGGCGTCGCGGCGGTGGTGGCGATGACGGCCCTCGGCGACGGCGCGAGCACGAGCATCGAGCGGCAGATGAGCGCCCTGGGCGTGAACCTCTTGTGGGTGTTCCCCGGGGCGACGAGCACGTCGGGCGTGCGCGGCGAGGTCGGGAGCCGGCCGACGCTCTCGGAGGACGACAGCGACGCGATCTCGCGCGAGCTCTTCAACGTGCAGGCCGTCGCGCCGGTGCTCTCGGTGAGCTCGCAGGTCGTCTACGGGAGCCGCAATTACGCGACGCGGGTCACCGGCAGCACCCCCGACTACCTGCGCGTTCGCGCTTGGACCCTCTCGCGCGGCCAGCCGTTCACCGACGCCGACCAGCGCATCGCCGGGCGCGCGTGCCTCGTCGGCGAGACCGTGCGGCGCGCGCTCTTCGACACCGCCGACCCTGTGGGACAGACCATTCGCATCGGTCGCGTGCCGTGCCAGATCGTCGGGCTCCTCGCCCCGAAGGGTCAGGGGAGCTTCGGCCAGGACTACGACGACACCGTGGTCATGCCGATCTCGGCGGTGCGCGCGCGGCTGAAGCACACGCCCGGGCGCGACGTCGACCAGATACTCGTGTCCGTGCGCGAGCAGTACCTGATGGCGCGCGCCCAGGAGCAGGTGTCGGCGCTGCTCCGGCAGCGGCACCGCATCCCCGAGGCCGAGGAGAACGACTTCACCGTCCGCAACCTCCAGGACCTCATGGCGACGCTCGAGCGCACGCGCTCCACGCTGTCGGCGCTGCTGCTCTCCATCGCGTGCATCGCCCTCCTCGTCGGCGGCATCGGCGTCATGAACATCATGCTCGTGAGCGTCTCGGAGCGTACCCGCGAGATCGGGATCCGCATGGCCGTGGGCGCTCGGTCCAACGACATCCTCGCGCAGTTCCTCGTCGAGGCGATCACGCTGTCGGCCATCGGCGGCGTCGCGGGTCTCGCCCTCGGCGTCGGCGCGGGCGCGGCCCTCGGCAAGGCCATGGAGTGGAGCGTGCGCTTCTCGCCGGTGGCCGCCGTCGTGGCGCTGGCGACGTCCGGAGGCATCGGCGTCGTCTTCGGATTCTTCCCGGCGCGGCGCGCGGCGCAGCTCGACCCGATCCAGGCGCTGCGACACGAGTAGCTCGGCGCTGGACAGCGCCCCGTCGCCCCGCCGACACTCGGCATCGCGGCGAATTCGCCGTGCGCGGAAGGACCTCGCGGATGTTCGTGCCGGGCGACATCGTCACCGATCGCTACGAGATCGTGCGGAGGCTCGACGCCGGGGCCATGGGCGAGGTCTTCGAGGCGGTGCACCGCACGCTGCAGCGCCCCGTCGCGCTCAAGGTGCTCCGCGCCGATGCCGGCGTCGGACGCGAGACCATGGAGCGCTTCTGCCGCGAGGCCCAGGCCGCCGCTGCCATCGGACATCCGAACATCGTCGACGTCATCGACCTCGGGGTGCACGAAGGCCGGCCGTTCCTCGTCATGGAGTTCTTGCGCGGCCAGTCGCTGCTCGAACGGATGCGCGGCCCGTACCGGATGCCCGTCGACGAGGCGGTCCGCATCACGGGACAGGTGCTCTCGGCGCTCGCCGCCGCGCACGCGCTCGGGGTCATCCACCGCGACGTGAAGCCCGAGAACGTGTTCGTGCTCGACGGCTCGGAGCTCCGTGTAAAGCTCCTCGATTTCGGCGTGTCGAAGTTCGCGCCGGCGCCGGGCGCGCAACGGCCCACGACGGGCAACGGCGCCGTCCTAGGAACGCCGCAGTACATCGCCCCGGAGCAGTGGCTCGACGCCGCGCGCGCTGACCACCGAGCCGATCTCTACTCCGTCGGCGTGCTGCTCTACGAGCTGTTGACCGGTGTGTTCCCGTACCCCGGCGACGGCGGACCGGAGCAGCTCCAGGAGATGGTCGAGCACACCGTCGAGGCGGAGCGACCGAGCCGGCTGCGCTCCGACGTGCCTGCGGCCATCGACGGGGTGGTGCTCCGCGCGCTCGAGCCGATGCCGGCGATGCGGTTCGCGACGGCCCAGGACTTTCTCGACGCGCTCCGCCCCTTCGGCGCGGCGGGCATCGACGTCACGCACGATCCGCCGTCGTCGCGCCCGATGTCGGCCCCGCCTCCGTTGAGCCTCGACGCCATCGAGCGGTCGCGGTCCGTGGTGCCGCCTCCGCCGACGACGTCGCGGCCGACGTGGGCCATCGCAGCGGTGGTGGCCGCGCTCTGTGCTTCGACGGCGCTCTTCGTCGCGCGTCATCGACCTGCGGCGCAGGCGGCGGCGGTGCCGGCGCCGGTGCGCGTGTCCCCCGACGCGCCGCGGGTGCGGCTCTCGGTCTCCGGAGTGGGCCGCGACGCCGAGGTGCGCGCGGGAGGCGTGCTCCAGCCCTCGCTGTCCTTCGAGGTTCCTCGGGGCGCGTCGCCGGTGGCCGTGCAGGTTCGTGATGGAGCCTCGTCACGCACCGTCACCGTCGTGCCGGACCGCGACCAGACGCTCGTGTTCGCGGCCTCCGATGCGCTCCCCGCGACCGCTGCGCCGGTAACGCCGACCATTGCGTCGACCCCGTCGCCTCCGTCGACCGGTCATCGCCGCCGACACCATTCGCATCACGCATCGCCGCCGTAGTTGTCTCCGCGGCCGTTTGGCGGCATGCATCGCAGCGCCCACCGATGCCCGACGAAAATCGACGCCACCACCGCGGTTCCTCGGTGCTCCTCGCCCTCTGGGCGGGCTGCGCCACGCTGCTCTGCGCGCTCCTCGCGACGCGCGCCTGGGACGTCGAGCGCGGGGCCCGAAACCTCTCGCAGGACCTCTCCAACGTCGAGCGCGGCGGACGCGCAGGACGCCTCGCGCGCTGGCGCGGCTGGGAGACCGAGGCCCTACGCAGCGCCATCGTCGCGGCCGGGGCTCCGTCGAGGACGGCCAGCGTCCGATCGCCGTCGATCTTCGACGGGCTCGTCTCGGCGGTGGTCGCGGCGGCGCGGGCCCGCAACGCCTCCGTGGGGTCCACGGAGCCCATCACCGCCGGCCCCACGCAGGTCACTGCGTTCGACGGCCCGCGAACCGGTGGCGCGCTGCTGGCGGTCGGCAGCGACGGCGCGCGCGGCCTCGATGCGGACACCGGGCACCTTCTCGGTCGGTCGCTGCTCCCGACCACCGGCGCGGTGGCGCGCCTCTCCGCCGACGGCGCGTGGGCGCTCACGGCGCTCGGAGGATCGGTGCAGGCCTGGCGCGTCGACGGGACGCTGCTGCACACGCTGGGGGCATCGTCGGCCGCGATTCGCGGCATGGCCCTGGCGCCGGCCGGCGACGTCGCAGCGGTGGCCTTCGCGAACGGCTCCGTCGCGCTGTGGAACTCCGCGACGTGGACCGCCCTCGGCGAGCTCTCGACGGCGCCGGCGGAGCCCGTCTCCCTGGCGTTCTCCCCGAGCGGCCGGCAGGTGGCGGCGGGCGGCAGCGACGGCATCGTGCGCGTCTGGGACGTCGCCTCGCGGAGCCTCGCGCACACGCTCCAGGGTCACCGCGGCGCCGTGCGGAGCGCCGTCTACACCCCCGACGGCGAACGCCTCCTCACGGGCTCCGACGACGGCACCGCGCGCCTTTGGGACACCCGCGGCGGCCGGTCCCTCGCGGAGCTCGGCGGGCGCGGCGACGGGCACCACGGGCCCGTGCGATCGGCGACGACGGACACCACGGGCCGCTACATCGTGACGGCGTCCGACGACGGCACGGCGCG
>CAIMWA010000352.1 GCA_903845045.1 uncultured delta proteobacterium
GCACTGCGCCTCGTCCGACGTCGGGGCGCTGCGCAAGATCTTCGCGCGCGTCTCCGCCGCCCTGGCGCCCGTGAACGCCCTGGACCTTTGGGAGGTTCGCGCGGGCAACGGGCCGGTGCGCGTGCGGACGTCCATCGCACGCACGCTGGGGAGCACGCGGGCTCGTCACGCTCCGTGCGCCTCGTCGTTCGCCTGCCCGGTCGCGCCGAACGCGAGATCGAGGCCTTCGTACGTTGGTATCGCGACCCGCAAGTCGGCCTCGTACGCGTCGGTGCCGCGGACGAGCCCGAGGTCCTTCGCGCCGATCGGGTGCTGCGCGTCGTGGGATGACCGCGCCCGTCGCCTCTCAGGTCGGCTCGTCGAGCCGCCGAAGCCCCACGAACTTGTGCTGCGCGTCGCACTGGAGCTCGAAGAGCCCGTGGATGCCCTCGGGGCGGATGAAGCGGCGAAGCTGCGACGCGGGGAACTGCACCGTCGTGCCGTCGATGCAGCGGGCGTGCACCACGCTCACCACGCCTCGGTAGTAGTCCAGATACCGCTCCGGCGAGATGCGCAGCCAGAAGACGAACCGCATGGGGCGTTGATACGGTACGAAACCGACGGAGCGCCACCGTGGAGCAGCCCCCGCACAGGCGCTTCAGCCCGGATCTCCCGTGCAGCGGAGTCTGCACGTCCCCTCGAAGGTACGATGCACTCCATCGAGGTGGTTTCCGGGCGCCGCGAAGACGGCGACGCCTTCGTTTTGGTACGATCGAACGCACATCCCGCCCTCGGTCCATTCGAGCTCGGTCTGACCGGTCTCACGGGTGTCTTCGGGCGTCGCGCCGACGTCGTCGACGCCGCCCAGGCGCACGTCCATCCCCGGCACCCACAAGGTGATCGCGTTCGGGCTGGCCTGCATCGCGGACGCTCCGCACGCGCGCACCGGCCCCGATGATCGCGGAGGAAACGCACGCTCGGCCGACCCGTCGAGGGGCAGGAAGGCCGACGGCGCGATCCCGTCGCGATCCCAGGTCGCGATGCCGACGGCGGCACCCCAGCGCGCAAGCACGAAGGTATCCGTATTCCGACGCACCGCGCGACGCGTCCGAATCCGCCCCGTGGGCGCAACGTCGATGGCCACGGCGATGGAACGCCGTTGCATGAGATGCGCGACGCCCCCGTCGGTCTGCGCCACGCCGATGCCCGCCACGCCGTTTGCGAAGCAGTCCTGTGTCGGCTGGCGGAGCACGATGGTCGGACCCCGCGACACTCCCCATTCGAGCCATTGGTCGCCAGCCCGCTCGAGCAGCACGCCACCTTCGGAGACCGCGAGGAGGTGCACGTAGTCCGTCCCGTCATCGAAGGCACGCTCGGACCAGACTTGCGGGTACTCGGGCGTCCCGCGAAGCTCGGGGCCCGTCGTGCCGACGCGGAATCCTGCACCGGTCCAGCGCCGCCAGCTCACGCCATTGGCTCCGGGTTGCCACAGTCCCTCCGCAGCGAGGCCGTCGGCTTCGCGGACCTCGTAGCCGTGATCGTCGAAGTGCGGAGGGCGAGGGGGCGGTGGAATGCCCGGAAGCCGCAAGCTCTCTCCTCGTACGCACGTCTCTGCGATAGGACCGACCCGCGGAAATCGCGGTTCCGTTCGCCGTTCGTCCCATCGTACCTCGGCGACCGCAGGCGTGCGCTGCGGGTCGTCGAAGACCTCGGACGCGCGGTCCGCGAAGTCTCCGATTGGCCCCCTCGCATACGCCGCCGACGAGTACATCGGATTGAAACCGCCCGTCCGATCGACGCATGTCGTCCGCACGAGGTGTCCCTCGCGTCCGAGCGCCTGCCGCCCCGCCGTCGACGTGACGCCGATGCCTCCTTCGCCGTAGTCGACGTCCCACGCCTGCTCTCCGAGGAGATCCACCGGCGACCACGTCGCGCCCCCATCGTGGGTCGTCACGACCGCTCCATCGTCGCGCAGCGCCGCGCCGAAGCCAGCGTCCTCGAAGGCCGCGGCCACGACGCGTCCCGGGAGGTGCGAGCGATGCAGCGGCTCGTGCCCGTCCGTCGTCCACAGCGACCCGTCACCGCCGACGAGCACAATTCGTCCATTCGACAGACGGGGCGACTCCAGACGGGGGACATGACCCAGGTTCCGCAGCCGTCCGAGGAAGGTGTCGCTCGCCGCGACGGCGCCGTTGCGCGTGACGAACACCCACCCGCCAGGGACCTCCATGGCCTTCGCGATCGGCGAGGCGAAGCGCTGCACCGCGAGCTCCGGATCGCTGCGATCGCGGTGAAGCGTCGCGCGCAACGGACCACAC
>CAIMWA010000353.1 GCA_903845045.1 uncultured delta proteobacterium
GCGAAGCACTCCGGGTGGTCGCAGATCTGCTTGAAGCGCGTGAGCGCGCCGAGGATGTGCGCGCGCCGCGTCATGCCCGTGGTGTCCGCGAGGCCGTCGAGGGTGGCGTCGGTCATCGCGCGGTAGAGCGCGGCCTGCTCCCGCGTGAGCACGCAGTACTCGTCCTGCTCCTGCTTCGGCGGAAGGTCCGCGGCGATGCCCGGGTCGGCCTTGGTGCGTCGCAACAGGAACGGTCCGATGCGCCCGCCGAGGCGCTCCATGGCGCGGGCGTCGCCGCTGCGCACCGCCGTGCCGAAGGTCCGTGCGAAGCGCGTGGGCCCGCCCAGCAACCCCGGGATCGCGACGTGAAAAATGGACCACAGATCGCGGATCCGGTTCTCCACCGGCGTGCCCGTCATGCAGAGCCGAGCGTGCGACGAGAGCCCGCGCAGCACCCGGGTTTGCTGGGCATCGGGGTTCTTGAGGTTCTGCGCCTCGTCGGCGATGACGATGTCCCAGGTCACCGCGCCGAGGGCCTCGGCGTCGCGGCGCACGAGGGCGTAGCTCGTGACCACGAGGTCGGCGTCGCGCACGCGCGCAGCGAGGGTCTCGGCATCGACGGCGCGCTCGCCGCCCTGGTGCACGACGACGCGCAGCCCCGGCGTGAAGCGCTCGGCCTCGCGGGCCCATCCCAGCACCATCGCCGTCGGACACACCACGAGGCTCGCGGGCGCCTTGGGCGCTTCTTCGCGGCGCAGCGCCAGCAACGCGAGCACCTGCACGGTCTTGCCGAGGCCCATGTCGTCGGCGAGGCACCCGCCGAAGCCGTTCGTCGTGATGAACGACAGCCACGCGAGGCCGCGGAGCTGATACGGCCGCAGCGTGCCGCGGAACCCCTTCGGAGGCTCCTTGCGCGGCACCCCCGATCCATCCCGGAGCCCTGCGAGAAAGGCGTTCCAGCGCGCCGCGAAGACCGTCTCCATGCGCGCGGCGGCGGCCTCCGCGGCCCACTCGTCCTCGAGCTCGACGGCCGTGGACCACGGCACCCCGCGCGACGCCTCGAGGCGCTGCAGCACCTTCTCCCGGGCGCGCAGCAGCTCCACGGCGGCCTCGAGGTCGGCCCGCGGGAGCACCACCGCGCCGACGCGCACGAAGCGCTGCGGACCCGCTCGCAGCGCGCGCTCGGCCTCGTCGAGGGTGAGCGTTCCGTCGTCGAGGGCGAGCTCCAGCGCGGGCACGAAGCGCACGGCGTGGAGCGGTGGCAGTGCGACGTCGGCGGGCCCCGCGAGCTCCCAGCGCACGCGCACCTTGGCGCTGCCGCCGGCGTCGGGCTTGGCCGAGAACATCGTCGGTGGCTTGCCGCGCGGCGCGGGGTATCCGATGGAGAGCGCCCAGCGCGTGTGCACCGTCGACAGGCCCGTCACCGACGGGGCCTGGAGCACGTCGATGGCGTCCGTCTCCGACAGCCGCGTGTGCCCCGCGAGCAGCTCCGGCGCGGCGAGGAACTGGCGGATCGGCGCGACGCTCGCGGCCCAGTCGCGCGCGAGCATGGACCCGGCGTGGAACCACACCCTACCGCCGTGCTCCGCCGACGAGTGCCGCAGCGCATCGCTTCGCGCGAGGCTCTCGAGGGACGCGAAATGGCCGTCGGGGGAGACGAGCCCGACGGCGAGGTCCCACGGCGTGTTGCCCTTCGCGCCGGGCACCGGACGCAGCCGCACTTCGAGGTGCTCCCGGGGCGCATCGCGCATCGCCCGGAGAGGGTGCGCGGGGCCGAGGCAGCTCCCCTGGTCGGCGTGCAGCGCGTCGACGGCGCCGCGGGCCACGGCCTCGTGCAGCGACCGCTCGGAGACGTTCGCGGGGTGCGCGTCGGCGCGGGCGACCGCGGCGGCGAAGAGCTCGGTGACGAAGTGCAGCGTGGAAACGGGCTCGCGCGCGTCGGTCCAGTTTGGTGGGTCGCGGTAGAGGTGCGGGGCGAGGCCGCCGATGTCGGCGCCGTCGAGGCGCGCGGCGCGCAGCGAGGCGTCGAGGTGGTGCAGGTCCGCGAGCGAGAGCGGGGGCACCCAGCCGACGGTGCCGGGGCCGTCGTTCATCGCGACGATCGTGGGCAGCAACGGCCCCTCGGCGAGCCGCGCGCAGAGCGCGTCGAGGATGTCGAGGGCCGCGAGCGCCGACGGTGCCACGAAGGCCGCGCCGTGGGCCTCGAGATGGCCGCGCACCCACGCGCGCAGCGGATGCAGCGCGAGCACCGGCGGCACGACGAAGCCGGCCACGCCGTATGGCGCACGGCCGACGGTGCGCGTCGCGGTGCGAAACGTCGCGACGTCCCATGCCTGCACGAGACCTGGAACGGGCAGCGGAAGGAAGCTCCCGAGGCGGTCGAGGCGGACGATGGCGCGGGCCGGTGCGAGGCCCTTCGGGAGCCACGACGGCGCTTCACCAGGCGCCGCGAGGAACGGGTGCATGAACGGCACGTCGCGCTCGGCAGCCTTGAACGTGCGCGGCGTCTCGGGCGGCGCGGCGCGCTCGAACCACAGCACGAAGCGCAGCGTGGCGTCGTGCGCGACGAGGGTCAGGTGCAGGCCGAGGGGGAGCGCGGCGGACATCGCGAGCGGCGCACGCTACCCGATGGCAGTGACGGACGTGGACGACTACCGGCCCCAGCGACCGCGGCCTTCGAAGCGCGGCTCCTCGCGGCGCTCGAAGCGCTGACCCCAGCGGCCCTCGAACCGCGGCTCCTCGCGGCGCTCGAAGCGCTCGTCGCGGCGTCCCTCGAAGTACGGCGCGCGCTGCGGCACCGCGTACTGCGGCATCTGGTACACCGGGGCCCGGTTCACCGGCGCCTGGTACACCGGCACCTGGTACGAGGGCTGCTGGAAGCGACCGCGCTCGAAGCCGCGCGGCATCCCCTGGGCCTGGGCAGCGGTGGAAGTCAGACCGATCGTCGCCAGCACGGCCACGAACGCGGAACCAGCAACCAGACGGGACAGACGGGGAAAGTTCATGTGGAGCCTCCTTCGGGCGGAACATCCTCTCTGACGACGGAGTCCCGGGGGTCCCTACGGAGGCGATGTCGATTCTTCGCGCGGTGCCTTCGCTACGGCCCGACGCGGCGGCCGATGATGGCAGCGAAGCGCGCAGCGGGCGTGACGTCGTCGCTGTCGCAGATGGACGCCACCATGCCGTTGCGGCACGGCCCGCCCGCGCAGAGCGCCGACTCGTCGAAGCGGCGGGCGACCTCGGCGATGCGCCGCGCGCGCCACGCGTAGTACTGGTCGCCGGAGGAGCACGACGACGTCGGCGCGGTGTGGTTCTGCCGGCATGCGGGCACCATGCGCGACGGGCACATCGGATCGGGGTCGCGCTGCCGCATCGACGTCGGACCCGACGGATCCGTCGGAGAGGTCATCGCCGCCTGGCCGTCACGCGCGACGAAGTCATCGGGACGCCCCGGCGCGGCGGGACCGAGCACGCGGTCCCAGTCGGTGGTGCCGTCGGTGCGCTGCGGCACCGCGACGGGAACGCCGGTGAGCGCGCCGAAGACCACGCGCTCGGGGTGCCCTGGCTTGAGCCCGAGGAACCCTCGCAGCGGTCGCGCCGGGTCGACGTAGCGCTCCAGCGGCCACGTCGGGTCCTGGGCGCTTGCCGGCGTGTAGTCGTAGAAGCGGAGGTTGAGGTCCGGCGAGGCCCAGCGCGTCGACGAGGCGTCGTAGACGTCGAGCGCATCGGAGCACGCGCCGACGCCGTCGTGGTAGCGGCAGTCCCGCGCCGAGCCGTCGTCCTCGTCGCTCACCACGAGGATCGCGAGGGTGGCATCGCGGCGCAGGAAGCCCTCGTTGGCGCCGCCGGGTCCGCCCCGCGTGACGAGCGCGCGATAAGCCGCCTCGAGCTGCTGCTCGAGCCCGCACCCGGTCGTCGCAACGTGCATGGGGCAGCCGCCGCGCCAGAGCTGCTGCATCGGGTCGTCGGTGGAGCGCACGGTGACGAAGTTGGCGGCCTGCACCTCGGGCGTGCAGAACGCATCGGAGATCTCGGGACCCGGGTGCGTCTGCGTGGCGGCGCCGCGCACCCGCGGGTTGAGCATCGCGCCGTCGCCGCCGTCGCTCACTGCGCACCCCGGCACCGTCGACCCCGGCGTGCCGAGGTCCGTGGTGACGACGCCGACGCGCACGTCGTTGACGCCGTGCTGGTTGAGCAGCCCCGAGACCACGTAGCCGACATACCCGATGGCGTAACCCTGGCTGAAGCCCATGGACGCCGAGTCGTCGAGGACGACGAGCAGGTCGACGCTGCCGGCGCCGCCCGGCGAACCCGTCGCGGTGCCGTCCGCCGCGGGCGCGTCGGAGCCCGGAACACGGCCGGCGTCCGCGATCGGCGTCGAAGCGTCGACGACGCGGCTCGGCGCATCGGAGGACGCGTTCGCCCCATCGGCGCTCGGCGTCGCGGCGTCGGCGATGGGCGCGCCCACGGCCGCGTCCTCGCTCGCGAGCGGCACGACCTTCACGAGACAGCCGTCGAGCGCGGCGCCTCCGCCCATGCACAGCACCAAGGACACACCAAGCCGTCGACGCCATGCGTTCTTCACGGATCCCCGCTTTCTTCGGGTCGTTCCGCACCGCGCGGCGACCTCTGCCCCTCCATTGCGGACACCCTCGGCGTCGCTTCGACGAATCGTCATCGCAGGTCAAAACTCCACGCCGGCGCCGAGCGAGACCGCGACGGCGACGGGCGCCTGATCGAACAACGAGCTCGAGGAAGCCCCGCGTTGCACCGTGAATTGGTTTCGCGCGAAGGCCCACGCCGCCGTCGCTCCGGCCTCGAGGACGAGCGCGCGCCACGGTCGCAGCGTCGCGCGCGGGTCGAGCGTCGCGGCGGCCCAGACGTTGTCGCCGGGCGCGAGCGGCGTCGGTCCGAAGGTCACGGCGTGCACGGCGCCGACGGAGGCTCCGGCGCACAGTCCGAGCTCGAAGAAGGGACGCGGCCGCCACGCCCGCCAGCACGCTCCGACGCTCCCGCGCGTCACGCCAAAGGACCACTCGCGCGCCGCGCCGACGGCGACCTCGGGCTCGTACATCACGGCGCCCCACAGCGCCCAGCGACGGTGTATGGGCACCTCGACGCGCCACGCGGCGCCCCACGCCACGCCCGGAAGAACGCCGTAGAGCGCCTCGGCGGAGAGCGTGGTCCACGCGCGTTCGCGGGGCGCGACGGGCGGGGTCGCGGGGCGCGGCGCCAACGCTGGCGGAAGCTCCGCGTCGTGCCTTGGCGGCACCGGATCGCCCGTCGGCGCGAGGGCCAGCGACACGCTCAGCACCACGGCGCTCGCCACCGTCGTGCAGCCCTCGGACGCGTCGTCGAGCTCGCGTCGCAGCAGCACCGCGCCCGCGGCGTCGCGAAAGAGGAGACGCACGCGCCACCGCGGGCCGACGCGCTCGACGCTCCCCTCGGCGGTCACCGACGCGTTGGCCGTGAAGGGGTCGCGTCCCATGCGCGCGCGCACCGAGGGACAGGGAGAGGAAGGGAGGGGGCGGCGGCGAAGGAGAGGGCCAAGGGAGGTAGTTCTGCTAGTAGTAATGCTAAAAACGCAGGGAAAGGTGGAGGAGGTGGAGGTGGAGGTGGTGGAGGAGGTGGTGGAGGTGGAGGCGGA
>CAIMWA010000354.1 GCA_903845045.1 uncultured delta proteobacterium
CAGGCCGAGGTGTCGAACCTCGCGGTGCGCGCGGCGACGTGCTTCCACATGGCTCCGCAGCGCATGCTCGAGCAGGTCTACCGCCCGAGCTGGTGGGAGTCGGGCGTCCTTCCCCAGCGCGACTGCGGGACGCTGCGCGCGGCCCTCGCGACCACCAACGGGTGTACCGGCTTCCTGCTCGACGTCCTGAAGATCATCGTCCGACGCACCGCCGACGGCACGTGCCCGGGTCCCGTCGTGGGGTGCGAGGCCGCGGGCATCTCGCCCACCGGCGCCGCGGTCACCTGCGTCAACGGCTACACGCTCTCGCAGGAGTGCGAGGCCGTCACCGGCGTGAACCAGTGCCTCACCGACGCGACCCACGCCGCGTGCCGACCGCAGCCCGGCGACACCGCTCCGTGCACCGGCGGATCGCGTTGCGTGAACGGCATCCTGCAGGCGTGCGTCTCCGGCGCGTACGTTCGCGCCGCCGACTGCGACCCGGGGCTCACGGTCTGCGACGCGACCGCGGGTGCGTGCGTCGGAACCGGTCCTGTGTGCGCGGGGACCGCCGACGCGTGCGACGGCTCGCAGCTCCGTCAATGCCGCGGGGGACGTTCGCACGCCGTCGACTGCGGCTTCCTCGTCGGCGGCGCCACGTGCCACGGCGTCGGCGTGCACGCGTTCTGCGGCGTCGCGGCGGACTGCGACCCCGTCGCGGCGCCCGACAGCGGCACTTGCGACGGCACCACGCTGGTGCTCTGCGGCGGCGGTCAGTCGCTCCGCTTCGACTGCACACGCGCGGGCTTCACCGGCTGCGCCGCCGGCTCCTGCATCCCGTAGCGCTCAGCGGCAGACGAGCTCGTCGGACACGCTGGCGCACATCGCCGGCGCGGGCTTCGCGCTCGCCTCGGCGACGACCGGCGGACCGTGCTCGAAGCCCGGCGGGATCTCATCCATCAACGAGACCAGGGTCTCGTCGTCCATGGGCGCGGCGTCGGACTTGTCCCAGTCCTTGTCGAGCCACGGCCAGAGCGGACCGCCGTCGGAGCACCCGAGCACGCGCTCGCCGGGCGTGCACGCGATGCGGACGTGGAAGTGGTCGTCGTGCGGCGCGCTGTCGCCGGGCTGCGCGAGCACCAGCTCCGCGCGCTCGACGAGCCACGGCGCCGCGCCGCTCCGCCGGGCGTGGTCCAGCAGCAGCGTCTTGATCCACGCCGCGCAGAACACTCGGATCACGGCGACGTCGGGCGCCTGCAGCACCGTCTCGACGAGGCGCCAGTTGCGCGCGAGGTCGAAGCGCAGCGGCGTCGGCGCGCCCACGGAGTCGCCGTTGCGGTCGTAGCGCACGAAGCCCGGAGCGACGACGGGGCGGTCCGCGGCGGCGTCGCGGGTGAAGAAGATCAGGTCGACGTCGCGGCCGTTGCGGTGCGAGTGGTGGCGCGTCACCTGGCCGCCCAGCAGCGCCGACAGATCACCCACCTTCAACGGTACGGGCACGCCGTCGCGGTTCATCGCGCGCGCCACGCGGCGCACCATGCCCACGAGGCGATCGGTGCCGAAGTGCAGCCCGCCTTCGGCCTCGGTGCGCAGCGCCTCGAAGCCCGGTCCGCGATCGGGCAGGCGCGATCCGTGCGCGAGCCACCCGGTGCCCGGACGTCCCCGCGATCCACCCTCGGGCGACGCCGCGCCGGGGAGCAGGTGGGCGCACCCGCCCGCGGACACTGCGAACACCGCGGCGAGGACCTTGCGTGAGAGGGCGTGCCGCATGGCGAAGGGGCAGCGTACGACGCGGGACGTTGCCCGTCACGCCGCGGCCGACGGAGCTTGACCGCCCGCCGCATCGGTCCCCATGCTGCGCGCCCCATCAGGGTCCGGGAGCGTCTCCTGGCCGGGCGAGAGTCGAAGAGACCGTGTCCATGGATCGCCTTTCTGCACATCTCGATCGCGGGTGGGACCTGCTCACGCAGGGCGACACCCGCGGAGCCCGCACGAGCGCGCGTCGTGCGCTGGAGATCGACCGCGACAGCCCCGAGGCCCACAACCTCCTCGGGCAGGCGGCCTCCCGCGAGGGCGACGCCGACGACGCGCTCGACCACTTCCGGCAGTCCATCGCCCTCGACGACGGCTACGTCGACCCGATGCTCAACGCGGCGGAGCTTCTGATCCACCCGATGGAGCGCTACGAGGAGGCCCTCGCGCTCTGCGACGAGGTGCTCGAGTTCAGCGAGGCCAAGGACGAGCGCACCGAGGCGCTGCTGCTCAAGTTCGAGGCGTACCAGGCGATGGGCAACGAGGCCGAGGCCCGCAGCGTGCTCGACGACGTTCCCGAAGGTCCCTTCGAGGTCCCGTACACCGAGTTCCTCGTGGGGCGCGCCTGGGTCGATGCTGGCGAGCCGGAGCGAGGCCTCCCGATGCTCGAGCACGCCGTCACCGAGGACCCGGAGAACGCCGACGCGCACTACCACCTCGGCATCGCGCGGGACCGCACCAAGGATTGGAAGGGCGCCACGCTGGCGTACCTCGAGGGCCGCGAGCGCGACCTGCGAACCCCGCCGCCGCCGTGGTCTCCTTCGAAGGAAGCCTTTCACCGCGTCGTCGAGCGCGCGCTCGGCGGGCTCGAGGCCGACGTCGCCCAGGCCCTCGAGGGCGCCTTGGTGCTCGTCACCGACGCGCCTGGCATGGAGATGATCGCCGACGGCGTCGATCCCCGTGCGCCGATCCTCGTCGAGGGGCTCGTGACGGTGCCGGGCGACGCGCCCCTCGAGGGGCCGCGCTCCTTCGTGCGGGTCTTCGTGTATCAGCGCAACGTCGAGCGCCACTGCGGCGGGGCCGAGCAGCTGGAAGACGAGATCGCCGGCGAGGTCACCGCCGAGGTGCGCCACGCGCTGGCGCTCGGCACGCTCCCCGGTCCCGACGCCAACTGACGGGACCGGAGGCGCGGCGAGGGGATCAGACCTCGTCGGCGCGGTCGCGCTCGCGCAGGTCGTGCTTGACCATGAGGCGCTGAAGGTGGCGTCGGTCGATGCCTGACGCCCGCGCGGCGGCCGACACGTTGCCGTGGTGGGTCTTCAAGAGATCCGTGAGGTAGGTCTTCTCGAAGATCTCGGTCCAGATCTCCTTGGCGTCGTGGAACGGCAGGTCCGTGCGGATCTCGTGGCCGCCGACCTTCGGGGCCCCGCCCGTCTGCGGGATCACCGTGGCGTCGGGACCGAGCACCGCGAAGCGCTCCACGAGGTTGCGAAGCTCGCGAACGTTGCCCGGAAAGTCGTAGCGCTCGAGGAGGTCCATGGCGCGAGGGTCGAGGGGACCGTAGCCCGCGAGGCCCTGCGCGGCGCGACGGCGGCCGAGGTCCTCGAGCACCGTATCGACGAGCAACGGCACGTCCTGGAGCCGCGACCGCAGCGGCGGAAGCTTCACCACCACCGACGAGAGCCGGTAGTAGAGGTCCTGCCGGAAGCGACCGTCCTTGATCTCGCGGAGAAGGTTGCGCGCGGACGTGGCCACGATGCGCACGTCCACCGCAGCGCCGTTCGTCGCGCCCACGGGCCGCGTCTCGCGCGTCTCGAGGACCCGCAGCAGCCGCGCCTGCGCCTCCAGCGAGAGCTCGCCGACCTCCTCGAGCACGAGCGTCCCGCCGTCGGCACTTCGGATCGAGCCCGCCGTCTCGGCCTGCGTCCCGCTCTTCGCGTGGCCGAAGAGCTCCGCCTCGATGCGGTCTCGCGGCACCACGCCGCAGTCGACGACCACGAAGGGTCCGCCGGCGCGCGGGCTGCGGCGATGGATGGCGTCGGCGACGAGCTCCTTGCCCGTGCCGGCCTCGCCCTCGACGAGCACCGGAAGGTCGCTGGGAGCGATGCGCTCCAGCACCGCGAACACCTCGCGCATGGCGGCCGAGGTGCCCACCAGGCGACCGAAGCGGATGCCCATGGAGAGGTCCTTCTCCACCGCGGCGTCCGTCGGCTCGACACGGATCTTCGTCGTGCCCAGCGACAGCTCGCGGATGCCCGTGATCACTACGTCGTGCACGCGGAGCTCACCCATGAAGGTGCCGTTGGTGCTCCCGAGGTCGCGCACGCGAATGCCGCCCGCCTCGAGGCCCAGCGACACGTGCCGCCGCGACACCGACGGATCACGGATCACGAGGTCGTTGTCGTCCGCTCCGCCGAGACGGATCTCCTCCTGCGCGCCCTCGAAGACCGCGCCCTTGTCGGGCCCGTCGAGCACGGTGACGCGCACCGTCGCCATCCTCCGCGCGACTGCCTGCCCGTTGCGTTCGATCAACTGCGTAAGCGACGACTCCACCACCACGTTCACCTCCAGCGATTGCAGGCGGCTCTTATAGGCCCGAAAGGACCCGTGGTGCACCCACGCTGCACACACGAAACTGCGCGATTTCTGCGGCATTCGTGCCGCGCGCGGGGCGTTTCGCCACTACGGTGGTGCGCAATGCCACGGCCGCGAAGCGAGCGTTGCGCCCCGGGCCGACGTGCCGCACGCGAAATCTATGCGTTGCCGATGGCCATGGGGATGCCGGCGATGCCGTCGACGGACTGCTCCCACACCTGGCCGCGGAGGCGCTCGAAGCGCGCCTTGAGGTCCCGCTGACGAACGATGAGGGCGTCCACGGGCTGCGTGTTCGGGGCCTCGCCGGCCTCCGCGGAGGCGAGCGCTTGCCGCGTCGAGGCCAGCACCTCGAGCACCGCGCGGCGCAGCTCCTCGCTCGCCGACGCCACGAAGTCGGCCAGCTTCTCGCCGAAGCCGGCGACCGCCGCGTCGAGCGCCGGCCCGATCTTGGCGGCGCTCGCGCGCACCGTCGCGGGGGCCGCCTCGAGGGCTCGCTGCCGCGTCTCGTCATCGACCCAGCCCTTGAAGAGCAGCGCCAGCGCAGGGGCCGCCGCGGTCACCACGGCGCCCACGGCGAGGTTCACCGCGACCATCACGCCCACGCCGAGCGCCCCGACGGCGAAGACGCCGACGTCGTACTTCGTCGTGTCGACCTTCACGTCGAACTGCGCCGCGGTGCCTGCGGCGAAGCCCTCGACGGCGCGGGCCGCCACGTGGGCGTCGTCGTTGACGATGGCCACCATCTGCTCGGCGAGCGCCTCGAGCTGCGTACCCAGGGACTTGGCCTCGGCATCGAGCCACGTGCGCCACGTGTCCTCGATGAAGCCCGGAAGGTACTTGCGGATGTCGTCGGCGCCGGACTTCTCCACCTCGAGGCGCACCGCCGCCGCGAACTCGTCGGTGAACTGCTCGAGGTCGCGCCGCGCGACGGCCTGCATCGCCGCGATCTCCTCGGCGATCTTCGCCTTGCGCTGCTCCACGAGGGCCCGCGCGCCGTCCACGTCGGCCTCGAGGGCGCCCACGCGGCGCTCGAATTCCTCGCTCGTCATCGAGAGCGCCCGGCGCTTCGCCGCGAGGCCGCGCCCGAGCAGGTCGCCCACGCGCAGACCCTCGTCGGCGGCATAGTCCACCAGCATCTTGAGTCGCTCGTTGCCGAGCAGCGACGAGAGCTTGCCGAGCAGGGCGTCGAGGCCCGACCCCGCGCGGTCCCCGGCGAGCGCGCGCGTCGCCGACAGGAACATCACCGGCGCCCCGGGCACCAGCGAGGAGAGCTGCCGCGTGGCGTACTCCATCACCTCGGCGCGCTCGGCGTCGCTGAGCAGGTCGGCCTTGTTGATCGCGAAGACGATGCGATCGCGGCCCGCGCCGAGCAGCCGGTCGCGCAGGAACCGCCGCTCGCTCTCCTTCAGGATCTGCCCGGCGTCGAGCAGGAACACCACGCCGTCGGCGCGCGGCACGTAGCCGTAGGTGATCTCCGCGCGCTGGTGGTTCAGGTCGTTCACGCCAGGCGTGTCGACGAGCGTGACCCGGTCGCGCAGCAGCTCGGCGGGGTACTCGATCTCGACGCGGAGCACGTCCTCGGGCTTCGTGCGGCCGCCGGCGACGAGGTCGTGGAGCTGCGAGAACGCCACCTCCTCGCGAGGTCCGTCGAGGGGGCGCGCGCCGGCCGGGGCCTCGGGCGGACGGCGCACGAGCACCGCGCGCGGCGACGCCCCGTGGCGCACCTCGTGGATCATCGACGTCGTCGGCGTGATGCCCGTCGGCAGCACCGGCCCGCCGAGCAGCGCGTTCACGAAGGTGGTCTTGCCGTGGTTGAACTCGCCGAGGACCACGAGCACGGCCCGCTCCTCGGTCAGCCTCGGCAGCCGGTCGGCCTGGATGCGCTCCTGCAGCGACGCCGCCCCGGCCTCGCCCGCCACCGCCGCGAGCTCGCGCAGCGCCGACGCAACCTCGTTCTTGATCTCGTTCACGTCCCGAAGGGTCATCCCGGTCTCCTCGCGCTCACATCACCTTGATCACTTCGGCCGTGCGCCGCTCGAGCTCGTCGCGGGAGAGACCCCCGGAGAGCCCCGCGGCCTTGCGGTACAGCTCGCTCGCACCGAAGAGCCGCAGCGCCTCGATGCGCTTCGTCACGTACGGGTGCGTCATCGCGAGCTCGTTGACGCGGCCCATGCTCTCCCGCGCCTCGCCGAGCTGCTCCAGGTACACGTCGACGTCGAGCTCCTCGAAGAGGCGCTTCGACCCGACGCCGAGCTTCGCCAGCGCGCTCGCGCCCACGGCCGGGTCCCTCACGCACAGCAGGCCCGCGCGGTCGCAGGTGATCTCCGCCGCCCGGGACCATCCCTTGAGCGCCACCGTCGCCGGCATGAGCAGCGGTGTGAGCAGCCCGCCGGTCAAGCTCAGGATCTGCTCCAGGTACTTCAGCGTCGACAGGTACACCACGTGGTTGTTCTGCACGTGCCCGCACTCGTGGCCGACCACGAAGCGGATCTCGTCGTCGGTGAGGTGCTCGAACATCGCCGCGTGGATGACGATGGCCGCGTCCTCGTCGGTGCCGAAGGTGAAGGCGTTGATCGTGGCGATGCTCGGGTTGATGAACACCTGCGGCATCGCGATGCCCAGCGTCCGGGCACAGTCCTCGACGATGCGGTGCACCCGCGGAAACTGCCGCGGACCCACCCGCACCGACGTGCCCAGCAGCCCGCCCGCGAGCAGCGACTTCGAGAGCTTCACCGTCTGCCCGACGGCCAGCTCCAGGGGGCGCAGCTTGCGCATCGTTCGCAGCAGCGCCAGGTCGCCTTCGAAGGCGTACCCCTCGCCGCGCTCCCCGCTGACCCCGCCCTTGCGGCGCGCGACGTACGCGCCAAAATCGAAACGCATCTCCATGCAATCACCTCGCGCAGTGCCGTGCGCACCGTAGCATCCGCCCCCGCACCGTGCGACCGCGCCGGCGCCGCGCACGTTGACGAGGCCGCGCGGGGCGTAGCAGGTTGCGCGCCGTGACCGCACCGCCGACCGCCGTTCCGCGCGCCCGCACCGCGCTCTCGGTGCTGCTGCTCGCGGTGCTCTACCTCTGGGTGTTCCCGTTCCACAACGCGGTGAACAACCCGAACGAGAACGTGCGCGTCTACATGACGGTGGCGATCGTCGACGACCACACCTTCGCCATCAACCGCATCGAGAACGCGTGGGGCTACGTCAACGACAAGGCCGTGCGCCTCGGCCGCCTCTACAGCTCCAAGGCCCCGGGAACCAGCTACCTCGGCGTGCCCGTGTACTGGCTCTACACCCGCATCACGCACACCGACTCGCGCGCCGCTCCGCCTCCGCGCCCCGGCGCCCCGCCCCACCGGCCCGTCGACCGGACGCGGGTGATCTACTTCCTGCGGCTCTTCGGCAACGTGCTGCCGGGGCTGCTCTTCGGGTGGTTCTGGCATCGGTTCCTCGCCGCCCGGACGACGTCGGCGACGCTTCGCGAGGCGATCTTCTTCGGCACCATGGCGGGGTCGTCGCTCTTCGCATACTCGCTCGTGTATGCGAGCCACGCGCAGAACGCGTTCTGCTTCGGCTCCGCGCTCATGGCGCTCGCGTCGCTGCGCCGCACCGACGCCGCGGGGTCGTCCGCCTGGCGCCTCGGAACGTCGTTCCTCGCGGGGCTCTTCGGGGCCGGCGCGACGCTCTTCGAGTACCCCGCGGCCATCGCCTCGTTCGCCGTGGCGCTTTGGATCCTCGCCACCGCGGCGGAGCGTCGTCGCGCGGCGCTCTGGGCCGTGCCGATGTTCCTCGGCGCGGCGGGCTTCGTCGCCCACAAGCATCACATCAAGCCCGCGCTCGCGCTCGGCCTCGCGGCGTTCGCTGCCTACGCGGTCACGCTGCGCTGGCGCGGGGCGGCGCGGCTCGTGGCGGCCGGCGCGGGAGGCGCGATCCCCGCGGCGCTGGTGCTCTTCTATCACCAGCGATGCTTCGGCGACCCCTTCAAGCCTGGGTACAGCTTTCTCGAGAACCCGTCGTTCCGCGAGGAGACGAACCAGGGCTTCTTCGGCGCCACGCAGTTCTCCTGGGAGGCCGCGCTTCGCATGTGGTTCGACCCCGCGTTCGGGTTCTTCCCGACGACGCCGGTGCTGCTCCTCGCGGTGGCCGGGCTCGGCGTGTCGCTGGTGCCCGAGGTTCCCGTGCGTCCAGGCATGCTCTCGCGTCGCACGGTGCTCAGCGTGCTGCTCGCCGGCGCGACGGTGTACGCCGCGTCGAGGGTCGTCGTCGTCGCCCGCACGTTCATGCAGCCCGACTTCCACGCGCACTTCGGCCCGTGGATCTGCGCGCTGGTCGTCGCCGTGGGCGCCCTCGCGGCGGTGCGCCTGCCTCGCCCCGTCGGCGTCGACCGCGCGCTCGGCGCGACGTCGGCGCTGGCCATCGTCGGCATGACGCACCTCATCGGCATGATGAACAACTGGCGCGGCGGCTGGCAGGTCGGACCGCGGTACCTCGTGACGCTCGTGCCCGCGCTGGGCGCCCTCGCGCTCGTCGGCGGCCAGGCCATGATCGACGCCGCGGAGCGCGACCGTGACGTGCTTCGGCGCGCCCTGGTGACGACCTTCGCCGGCGGGGGGTGCGTCGCCGCGATGCTGCTCACGGGCTCGGCGTCGGCGTGGTTCCCGCACATCCCGCTCGAGTACGGCGCGCCGTTCTTCGAGATGAGCGTGCCCCTCGTGCGGGCCGGCTTCGTTCCGCACAACGCCGGTCATCTGCTCGGGGGCGTCGGGCCGCGCACCATGGCGCCGTTCTTCTTCGCGGCGGCGGCGGCGGCGCTGCTCGCCGCCATGGGCGACGGCGAGCGGCTCCCGCGTCGACTCGGGCACCTCCTCGGAGCGGCCGCCGTGACGCTTCTGCTGCTCGTACCGTCAGCGCTCGCGTACCGTCCGGAGACCGCCGCCGTGACGCGCTACGTGCGATCGGCCTTCGAGCCTCGGCCTGCGGAGCTCGCCTCGCCGGCCGCTGCGCCCGCGCACGAGACCGCGACGCAAGCCGCGGAGCGCGCGCGACGCCTCGGCGAGGAGGGACAGTCGCAGGCCGCGCTCGACGCGTGGCTCCGCGCGATCCGTGGTGGAGCGATGGCCGCTGGGGTCCGCCCGTGACGCCCGCGCCGATCGCGCCTGGGACGATGTTCGCGGGGCAGTTTCGCGTGCTGCAGCCCCTCGGGGCCGGCGGCATGGGAACGGTCTACCTCGTCGAACAGGTGACGACGGGCCAGCAGCGGGCGCTCAAGGTCATGAACGCCAACCTCGTGGACGACGTTCGCGCGCGCGAACGCTTCACGCAGGAGGCGCAGATGGCCGCGCGCATCGAGAGCGAGCACGTCACGCAGGTGGTGGCCGCGGGCATCGACCCCGAGCGCAACACCCCGTGGATCGCCCTCGAGCTCCTCCGCGGCGAGGACCTCGCGCAGACCCTCGCGCGCCGCGGACGCCTCCCGCTGGCCGAGGTCCGCGAGCTCCTCAAGCAGCTCGCCCACGCCCTCGCGGCGGCGCATCGGCTGGGCATCGTGCACCGCGACCTCAAGCCCGAGAACATCTACATCGCGACGTCGCGGCGCAGCGACGCGGCGTTCACCGTGAAGGTGCTCGACTTCGGCATCGCGAAGTGGCTCCAGGAGAACCAGCCGTCGCGCACGACGTCGGTGCTCGGCTCGCCGCTGTGGATGGCCCCGGAGCAGTTCGACACCGCGCGCCTCATCGCCCCGGCGACGGACGTGTGGGCGCTGGGCCTCGTGGCCTTCACCATGCTCACCGGCGTCTCGTACTGGCGTGCCGCGCAGCGCGAGTCGGTGACGCTCCCGGCGCTCATCGCCGAGATCTCCCTGGGGCAGCTCGTTCCGGCCTCGCAGCGCGCCGAGGAGGCCGGCCGCCCGGGGCTGCTGCCCGCGAGCTTCGACGCCTGGTTCGCCCGCTGCGTCGCCCGCGACATGACCGAGCGCTTCGCCGACGCCGGCGAGGCCCTTGCGGCGCTGGAGCGCGTGTTCGCCGCGCGCGACTCCGTTCCGCCGACGGCCATGCTGCCGGGACAGCCGCCGGGCCCGCTCTCGGCGATGGTCACGCCGATGATGGGCTCCTTCGGCTCGCCGGCGCCGGTGACCGTGCCCGACGTGTCGCGCGTTCCATCGACGGGCACCGCGGTGATGCCCGCGATGCCGCCCGGATCGACGCCGCCGTGGATGAGCAGCGTACAGGGCGCGCCGGTGCTTCCGATGCCGATGACGGCGGGGCCCTTCGGCGCGCGCCCTCCCACCACGGCTCCGCGCAAGAGCTCGGCGGGAAAGGTCGCGCTCGCGGTGTTCCTGCTTCTCGTCGTGGCCGGCGGCGTGGCTGGCGCCGTGTGGTGGTCGTCGCAGTGCGACACCGGGTACCACGACTCGAGCGGCCACTGCTGCGCCGACAACGCGACCTGGAACGCCGCGCGAAACGCGTGCGTGCTGTCGACGGCCCCGCAGCCCGCGCCGCTCGCGCCGGTGGTGTCGCCGCCGCAGCTCACGCCGCTGGCCGCACCGTTGCCTGCGCCGACCCCGCTGCCGATCCCGCTGCCGACGCCGCAGCCGCAGCCCGTGCCGCAACCTTCGCCTCCGCCCCAGCCCATTGCGCCGCCGCACGCGTGCATGGGCTCGTGGAGCGGCGAGATCGGCGAGACCACCGGCGCCTACGGGGCCGTGCGAATGTTCGTGCGGGCGCGGGCGGCGCAGTGCGGCGAGTGGCGCGAGGCGTGGGCCAACAGCGGCGCGCACTGCGCGTACCGGTTCGTGAATTGCCGCTTCGACGGAGCGGGCATCCGCGGCATCGGCGTGTCCGACTCTCCCCGTTGCACGACGAACGTCACGGTGTCGGTGCAGTGCCGCGGCGACGTGCTGACGTTCCGCGAGGCGACGGACAACGACGTCGTCGACACCTCGACGATGCGCCGCGTCTCCGCGGAGTGAGCGGCGCGGCCTCGCCGCCTTGACCCGCGACCCGGCGCTCCCGTACAAGCGCGCTCGTGCCCGTCCTCGCGGCGGCGCACCGTTTGGAACCCATGTTTGCGACCACAGTGCTCGGGAAGTCCGGTGAAATGCCGGCGCGGCCCCCGCCACTGTAACCGGGGACGACCACGACCTCTGCCACCTCGCGCGACGCGCTTGGGAAGGCGCCGTGGAAGGACGATCCGGGAGCCAGGAGACCGGCTGTGGTCGCATCGCGATTCGCCTCGGGGTGCAGGCGCGCGTCGCGTGGAGCGTCCTGCTCTGCGCGCTCCCTGCCCATCTCCCCGACGTGTCTCGCGACAACCCCCAACCGCGCGGGTGCGCGCGGGAGGCCCCATGCCACGTCGCACGCTCGCTCGATCTCTCCCATTTTTCTTCGCACTGCTTCCGGCTTGCTCCGGCAGCACCTCCTCCACCCCGGCCACGGACGCGGCGCCCGACACGGCTCCGACGTCCGACGCGACGAGCACCGACGTCGCCGCGGACCTCGGCGTCACCGACGCGCCGGTGGTCTCCGATGCACCGTGGACCGACGGCGGCGCGCTCGATGGGTCCGCCGATGCGGTCGCCGACGCCTCGACGGACCGTGGCACCGCCGATGCGGGCGCGGCGTGCGTCCTGACCCGCGCGCTCGTCACGACGTCGGACTACACCGTCGGCGGCTTCGCGGTCGGTCCCCTCGGCCCGGTGCCTGCGCTGACGGTCTCGGGGATGATGTCGCCGGACCAGGACCACGCGCCGGTGCAGAGCGGCTGCGTCGTCTACAACCTCCTCCGCGGCGACGACGCCCTCGCCGTGCTCGACACCGCGAACCTCCCGTCGGCGGCGCGGACGATCCCGCTGCGGGTCGCTTCGGACGCCGGCGCCGACGCCGCGGCGATGCGCTACGCGGTGAACCCCTACGACGTGCTCACCCTCGACGTGGACCGCGCCCTCGTCGTGCAGTACCAGCTCCCGCGCATCGCGGTGGTGGACCCGACCCGCGGCGGAGCAGCCGCGGTCACGGGCAGCGTCGACCTCTCGCCGCTTCGCGAGACCGCCGACACCGACGGCGCGCCCGAGGCGATGGCCATTCGTCGCGCCGGCGCCTACGTGTTCGTCGGGCTGCAGAACCTCCTGGCCTACACGCCGGTGACCAACGGCACCGTCGCGGTGCTCTCCGCATCGGACCTCTCCATCGTCGACGCCGATCGCGCGACGGCGGGCCCGCAGGCCATCCGCCTCGGAGGCCGCAACCCGGTGTCCAGGGTCACGACGCCGGCGGGCACGTCGCTGGTCGTCGCGGAAGCGGGCGTCGTCGCCTTCTCGCCGCCGCAGGCCCTCGACGGACGCATCGAGCGCATCGACGCCGCGACGCTGCAAATCACCGGCACGCCGGTGACCGAGACGGCGCTCGGCGGCGACGTGGGCGACGTCGTGATGTTCGACGAGCACCACGGCTGGGCCCTCGTGTCGCGCCTCGCGGTCGGCGATGCGGGCCTGCCGGACTCGCGCATCGTGTCCTTCGACCTCGTCGACGGGAGCGTGGGCGCGACGCCCATCGCGACGGGCGACGCCCTCGCGGGCCTCGCGCGGGACCCCAACGGCAACGTGTGGGTGCTCGACCGATCGAGCGCGACGCCGGGCGTGCGGGTGCTTCGCCCCGACGGCTCGGCGCTGACCACGATGACGCTCGCGACGGGGCGGCCGCCGACCGGCGTCGCGTTCGTACCGTGAGGGGCGCAGCAACACTGGTGCTCCTCGCGTTCGTCGCGGGGTGCGGGGCCTCGCCGATCACCTCGGCGCCGCAGGCCGCGACCGAGGGTGACGGCGGAGCGTGCGCGACGGGCGCGGACGTCGCGACGCTGCCCGACGGTCGCATCGTGGGCGGTCCGTACGTCTCTTCGGTGGTGTCGTTCACGCCGGGCCCCGGGGCGGGCTTCGGCGCGAGCGCGATGCCCGACGTCGTGCTCGGTCCTCCCCGCGGCGCGGGCGATCAACGCGGGGGCACCGACGTCGTCTCGCTCGGTCGCGGCGGCGAGATCGTGCTCGCCTTCGACGGCGCCATCGTCGATCAGCCGGGTCCCGATTTCACGGTCTTCGAGAACCCGTTCATCGTGGCCGGCACCACCGATCGGTTCTGGGAGGAGCTCGGCGAGGTCTCCGTCAGCGACGACGGCGCGACGTGGACGACGTTCCCGTGCGCGCCCTCGACGGGCGCTTCGCACCCCGGTTGCGCGGGCTGGAATCCCGTCTATGCGAACCCCGCCGACGGGCTCTGCGCGCTCGATCCGCGGGTGTCCGGCGGAGACTCCTTCGACCTCGCCGACGTGCACGTCGCGCACGCTCGCTTCGTGCGCATCCGCGACCTCGCGACGCAGGGGCTGACGCCGCCGTCGACGGGCTTCGACCTCGACGCCGTGGCGGTGCTGCACCTCCGCTGACCCGCGCGGCGGTGTGCGCCGCGAGCCGACCTGCTAGTCTGGCGCCGCGGCGCGACCCCTCGTCCGGCCGCGGAAGGCGGCGTCGTAGGACCGTGAAGAAGAGCGTGATGGTGGGCCTCGTCGGGGCCGTGGTGGCGATCTGCCTCGCGGCCGTCGGAGGCACTGCGTGGTGGCTCTGGCGAAAGAACCGCACGTCCTCCGACGGGCTCGCGCGGCTGCCTGCGCACAGCTTCGTGGTGGCCCGCGCCGACCCGGCGCAGCTCTCGACGTTCCAGCCGCTGGCCGACCTGCGGCACAACCTCGAGGCACCGGCGGCGGAGGCATCGGGGCGCGAACACCGCATGTCACAGCAGTGGCACGACCTCATCACGCGCTGCGGCTTCGACCCGCTCGGTCGCGTGCGCCGGGTGTGGCTCGGCGCCGACCGCGACGTGCTCGCCGGACGCTCCACGACGGCGTGGCTCGCGACCTTGGACGAGGACGTCGCGCCGGAGCAGGGAGCCCGCTGCGTCGCGGCGCTCGCGGACCTCCTGCACGCCACCGCGACGACCGAGGATGTGGGCGGTCGATCGGTGCAGAGCCTCTCGCGCCAGGGCGCCACGGCGGCAGCGGCGGACCCGTCGGTGCATTTCGCGCGCGGCGCGATGGTCGTCTCGCAGCGGTCGTACATGCCCTCGGCGCTGCGCATCGCGTACCGCGAGGATCCTGGCCTCGAGGCGTCGGCGCCGATCGCTCGGATGATGCAGGGCTTCGGCGCGCAGTACGCGTTCGCCATGGCCGGCGACGTGGCCGCCATGCGGCAGCAGAACGCGAGCACCGCGACGGAGCTCGTCGACCGGCTCGTGCACGAGAACGCCGGCATTCCCGACCTCACGCTGGCACGTCAGATCGTGACCGCGGGGCTCGGCTTTGGCGTGCAGAACCACGGTGTGGAGCTGGTCGTGCGGGCGCAGCTCCCGTCGACGGACGTCGCCCGTGCGTTCACCGCCGCCACGCAGGCGCTGTGGACGGCCCGCAAGCCGGAGCTCTCGACGCTGATCACCGAGGCCCAGGAGGGCATCAGCGCGACGCGTGCCATCGCCGCCATCAGCGGCGGGGCCGAGGTGACCGCACGCTTCGACCGCATCGACGGGGCCTTCGTGACGGCCCGCGCCGCGCTCGACCAGCTCCGCATCGCGCAGGACGGCGCGAACACCGTGGTGACGCTCACGCTCACGCCTCCGCAGGTCACGGCGCTCACCGAGGCGGCGCGGGCGGCGGCGGACATGTTCCGGGAGCTGACGAGCGGCGGTGCCCATCCGCGCCGTGGCGGCGGCGGACTTCCGGGACTCCCGCCGGTGGAGCCGCCGGCCCAGCGAGGCGCCGGGCCGGGGCTCGGACTTCCGCTCTAGGCAGCAGCGGTCTGGAGCAGCCGCCGGGCGCGCGCCTCGGCGGCGGCGACGATGGCCGAGCCCTCCTCGTCAGGAATGCGCAGCACGCCGCGGAGCTGATCCACGAAGGACTTCTCCGCGGCGGTCTGCTCGCCATCGATGTGCGTGAGCACCACGGCGTGGTTGAGCAGCGTGCGGCGGTCGTCGGCGGAGAGGTCCGAGATGGGGATGTCGGCGAGGGTGCGGGGCGTCGCAGCGAACGCGCGCACCGCCTCGGCCTCCGCCGCGTCGGCGCCGAAGGCCGAGAGCAGCGCCTCGAGGTGCTCGCGCTCCTCCGAGGCGAAACGCCCGTCGACCCACGCGACGGCCACCAGGGACTTCAAGATCGCCATGTCCTGCTCGTGCATCGGAAACGCCTCTGTGTGCCCGGTGCCCGCCGCGGCCTCTCCGCGGCGCCGGGCGCAGCAAAGCTAGACGATTCCCGTCGGCGCCGGAAGCCGTGGCTTCGCGGACACCGCCGCCGCGTCGACGGGCCCACGCCAGGCGCGCCACCGCACGCGCTGCCTCGATGTGCACCGCCCGGCACGCGCGGTGCTCCGTCGGATGTTCATGGACTTCGTGCTGGCGAGCGTTCCAGGCGTGGTGAGCGTGGCGTTGCTCTGGGCGACGCTGAGGTTGGGTCGGACCACGGCGACGCGGCGCCGCTGATCTTCGCGACGGCCTCGCCGCGGTGGAGGGGGTATGCTGCGCGCCGCGGCCCCGAGCGCTGCGCAAGGAGACCCACCGATGTCGCTCCCGTCCACCGGCCTTCCGAGGGCCCCGTTCGCGCCCGGCGGCGCCTTCGAGCTCGACCCCGAGCGGGCGCGCAAGCTCCTCGACGTGGCGCTCGCCCATGGCGGCGACGCCGCCGACCTCTTCGCCGAGTACACGATCGGCGCGTCGCTGGTGCTCGAAGAGGGCATCGTGAAATCGGCGAGCCGCGGGGTCTCCGTGGGCGTCGGCATCCGCGTGCAGCGAGGCTTCGCGGCGGGCTACGCCTTCACCGAGGACCTCGAGTGGGAGGCCCTCGTGCACGCAGCGCGCACCGCGGCGCAGATCGCGCGCGGCGAGGCCCGCGGCGCCGTCGCGGTGAGCGAGCGCACGCACCCCGAGCGCTACCGCGTGGAGGTGCCGTCGATCGTGGTGCCGGGCCCGGCCAAGCGTGACCTGCTCCTCGAGGCCGACCGTGCGGCGCGCGCGGCGGACTCGCGGGTGCAGCGCGTCGAGGCGTCGCTCAACGAGTCCGTGCGCGAGCTGCTCATCGCGACGAGCGACGGGCGCTTCGTACGCGACGTGCAGCCGATGCTCCGCTTCGGCCTCCGCGCCATCGTCGAGGCCGACGGGCGGCGGCAGTCGGGAAGCTCCGGCGGCGGCGGGCGCTCGGGCATGGAGTACTTCGCGCAGCCCGGCAAGGGCGCCGGCGACCACGCCCGCGAGGCCGTTCGCGTTGCGGTCGCGATGCTCGACGCGCGCGAGGCGCCAGCGGGCGAGATGGAGGTCGTCCTCGGACCGGGTGACGCGGGGATCCTGCTGCACGAGGCCGTCGGCCACGGCCTCGAGGCGGACTTCAACCGCAAGGGCGTGAGCAACTACTCGGGCCGCATCGGCAAGCCCGTGGCTTCGGAGCTCTGCACCGTCGTCGATCGCGGAGACATCGACCACGGGCGCGGATCCATCAACGTCGACGACGAGGGCAACGTGCCGGGCAGCACGACGCTCATCGAGGGCGGCACGCTGCGGGGCTACCTGCACGACGCGCTGTCGGCGCAACACTTCGGCCTCGCGCCGACGGGCAACGGGCGCCGCGAGAGCTTCCGCAGCGCGCCGATGCCGCGCATGACGAACACGCTGCTGCTGGCGGGTCCGCACGATCCCGAGGAGATCCTCCGGTCGGTGAAGCGGGGCATCTTCGCGCGGCGCTTCGGCGGCGGCCAGGTCGACATCGCATCGGGCGACTTCGTGTTCTCGCTGTCCGAGGCGTACCTCATCGAGGACGGCAAGATCACCGCGCCGGTGAAGGACGTGAACCTCGTCGGCAACGGCCCCGACGCGCTGTCGAAGGTGACGATGCTGGGCACGGACCTCGAGATCTCCGATGGCATCTGGACCTGCGGCAAGGAAGGCCAGAGCGTTCCGGTGGGGGTTGGGTGTCCGACGATCAAGATCTCGTCGATGACCGTGGGCGGCACCGCCGTCCACGGGCGGTGAGGAAGACCATGGCGACGACGCAAGAAGAGTTGCTTCGGGAGCGCGCCGACGCGGTGCTGCGACGGCTGCTGCAGGGCGGCGCGACGGACGCGAAGGTGATCGCCCGCGCCGGACGCGACCTGTCCGTTCGCGTGCGCCTCGACGAGGTGGAGCTCGTCGAGGAGGCCGGGACGTTCTCGCTCGCGGTGCGGGCGTTCAAGGGGCGCCGCGCGGCCACGAGCTCGACGAACGACCTGACGCCGTCGGGCCTCGCGCGCCTCGTCGACGACGCCCTCGAGCTGTGCGACCTCGCGCAGGAGGACCCCTTCGCGGGGCTCCCCGATCCCGACGACCTCGCGAAGCGCTGGGAGGACCTCGAGCTCCACGACGCCGCGTGCGACGGCGTCGACGCCGCCGAGGCGGTGCAGCGCGCCCGTCGCGCCGAGAGCGCCGCGCGCGACTACGACCCCCGCATCAACAACAGCGAGGGCGCGGCCTTCGGGCGCACCAGCGGCGCGTACTACATGGCGACGAGCGGCGGGTTCCGCGGCGGCTACCGCGGCAGCTACGCGTCGATCTCGGTGTCTCCGGTGGCCTCCGACGAGGGCGGCAAGAACCGCACGGCGAGCTACTGGTCGGCGCGTCGGGCGCTGGCGAAGCTCGAGTCCGAGGAGGCGGTGGGCATCGAGGCCGCGCGGCGCACCATCGCGCTCCTCGGCTCGAAGCGCGTGCCCACGACGACGGCGCCGGTGGTCTTCGACCCTGACGCGGCGCGCTCGCTGGTGAGCGCCTTCGCGGGCTGCGCCACCGGCGACGCGGTGTACCGCCGCAGCAGCTTCCTCCTCGATCGCATGGGCGAGCGGGTGGCCAGCGGGCTCGTGACCCTCGTCGACGACCCGCTGATCCCCGGCGGTCCCGGGTCGCGGCCCTTCGACGGCGACGGGCTGCCCGCGCGGCGCAACGTCGTGGTCGAGAACGGCACGCTCAAGACGTGGCTCCTCGACACCTACGGCGCGCGCAAGCTCGGGCTCCGGAGCACCGGCAGCGCCGGCGGCGGCGTGGGCACCGGCGCGGGCCTCTCGAACTTCTACCTCGCGCCGGGCACCTCGACGCACGACGAGATCCTCCGCTCGACGAAGCGCGGGCTCTACGTGACCGGCATGATGGGCTTCGGGTTCAACGCCGTCACCGGCGACTTCTCCCGCGGCGCGGTGGGCTACTGGATCGAGGACGGGGCCTTGGCGTTCCCCGTCGCCGAGGTGACCATCAGCCTGAACTTCAAGGAGCTCTTCGCCGCCATCGACGCCGTCGGCAACGACCTCGACCTCAAGGGCAGCGTGGCGTCGCCGACGATCCGCGTCGCCGAGATGACCATCGCCGGGAGCTGAGCCAGCGTGCCCCTCGCGCTCGCCTGCCACACCGCGCGCCTCCCGGAGCTCGTGCCCGGCGACCGCAGCGCGTATGCGTCCTTCGAGGTGTCCGCCGGCGGCTCCGCGAACAGCTGGGCCGACGGCCGGGCGCCGCTTTGCCTGGCGCTCGCCATCGACGCGTCGAGCTCGATGCGCGGCGCGCGCTTCGCGTTGGCGCTCCAGGCGACGCGCGACGTTCTCGCCTCGCTCGGCCCGCAGGACCGCGTGGCGGTGGTCACCTTCGAGCGGCAGGCGCAGCTCGTGCTGTCACCGACGGCCTTCGCCGAAGGGGGAGCCGCCGTGGCGCGCACCGCGCTCGATCGCATCGGCACCGGCGTCGGCACCAACCTCGGCGCGGGGTGGCGCGAGGCCGCCGACGCGTTGCTCCGGGTCGCGGTACCCGACGCCGTCCGGCGGGTGCTTCTGCTCACCGACGGCTATCCGTCGCGGGGCGACACGGCCCTCGACGTGCTCCGCGAGCGCGTGGCCGACGGGCGGGCCCGGGGCGTCGAGACGAGCGTGCTCGGCCTCGGCGACGGCATCGACGACAACCTTTGCGCGGCGCTCGCCGAGGCCGGCCAGGGACGGTTCCACTACGTGCGCGACGAGTCCGGGCTCGCCGACGTCGTCGGAGCCGAGGTCGGCGGGGCGCGCTCGGTGGCCGCCACCGATGTCACGCTCACCCTCGCCTTCACGCCGCGACTCGAGCGCGCCGAGGTCGTTCATCGCTACCCGTGCCGCGGCGTCGAGGGCGGCACCGAGGTGCGCATCGGCTCGGTGATGCGAGCCTCCCCTCGATCTGCGCTGGTGGCGTTCACGATGCGCGACGGCACGCCCGACGCCATGCTGGGCTTCGCGACGGCGGCAGGGCGGGTCGTGCAGACCGCCGCGGCGCAGCTCACCGCGGTGGGGCACGGCGGCAACCGCAGCGGCGACGAGGCCTCCGCCGCGCAGGACCGCGAGAGCGTGCGCGTCCCCATCGTCTTCGAGGCTGGATCGGGCACCGACGCAGCGCGCCGCCGCGTCGCGGTGGAGCTCGTCACCCAGCGCGTGCTCGGCGAGGTGCGATCTGCCTGGAACGCCGCCGACCGCGGCGACCACGAGTCGCTCCGCCGTCGCCTCGACCGCGCCCGGAGCCTGCGTCGCCGCGCGCTCGAGACGGGGCTCGCGCGCAGCGCCGACGTCGCGCACCTCCCCGACATCGACGCCCTCGAGCGCGCGATGCGATCCTCCGGACCGGCCGCCGGCGAGGCCCGACGGCAGTTCCGTTCGCTCGCGCACAACACGCAGCTCAGCCTGGGCGAGCTGCCGATCCCGGTGGCGCCGAAGCGCTGAGGTTCAAGCCCCGAAGCGCTTGCGGACCCGCGCGAGCGCGGCCGCGGTGCCGTCGTAGAACGCCTTCGGAGCGCCGCGCTTGAGCCACCAGAGCACCTTGCCCTCGCGGTGCGGGAGCACGTAGAGCCGCCCCTTCGCGGCGCCGTCGAGGGCGATGCGCGCCACGTCGCGGGCAGTGATGGGGCTGCGCTTCATGAGCGACTCGGCGAGGGCCTTCATGCGCTCGTCGCTGCCCCGCCCGTCGCGGGCGATGTTCGTCGGAAAGAACGAAGGACAGAGCACGGTGACGCCGACGCCGGTGCCGCGCAGCTCTCCGTACAGCGTCTCCGAGAGGGCCACCACCGCGGCCTTCGTCGCGTTGTACGGGCCCATGCCCGGCGAGCTCACGAGGCCGGCGAGGCTGGCCACGTTGAGCACGTGCCCGCTTCGCTGCGCCCGCATCGTCGGCACGAACACCTCGCAGCCGTGCGCCACGCCCAGGAGGTTCACGCCGACGATGAAGCCCCAGTCGGCCTCGGAGACCGATCCCAGCTCGCCCGCGACGGCGACGCCGGCGTTGTTGATCACGAGGTCGACGCCGCCGAGGCGTTCGAGCGCGAAGCGGTGCAGGTCTTCGACGGTCGATCGCCGCGACACGTCGCCGAGGAAGGTCTCCCAGCGGGCGCCGCCGAGCCGCGCGCCGGTCTCGCGGAGCCCGGCCTCGTTCACGTCGGCGCCGACGATGGACGCTCCGCGCGAGGCCAGCTCCTCGCAGAACGCTCGTCCGAGGCCGCTCCCCGCGCCCGTGACCACCGCCCGCAGGCCCGCTCCCAGTGCCATCGTTCAGCCTTCCTTGGGGGCGACGCCGCCCGTGAACCGCGCTGCGCCCTCGCGCTGCCACCACTCGAGGTACCGCTGCTGCGCGCGCTCGCGCTCACGCCGCGGGAGGTTGTAGTAGTAGCCGAAGAACTGCCCGGTGAGCTTCTTCAGCTCCTCGCTCGCCTCGTGGCGCACCGTCGCGTCGACGTGCAGCAGGGCGTCGATGAGCCACTCCACGCGGTGCCGTCCAGACGAGCCGGACCACCAGTCGAGCCAGTGCTGCGACGTCGAGCCGAAGTCCTGCCGGGAGACGAGGACCAGGGCGCGCTGCGCGGCCTGCGCGAGCGGACCGTCGGGGTCGCCGAGCGCCGTGATGAGCAGCGGCACGGCGTCGACGTCGCGAAGCTCGCCGAGCGCCATGGCCGAGCGCCGACGCACCACCGCGGGCGAGCGTGCGTCGCGCAACGCGGTGCGAAGCGTGCCCCCGACGACGGCGAACTCGCCGAAGCGACGGTGCGCACGAAGCACCTCGAGCGCCACCGGGTGCATCGCCTCGTCGTCGCCGAGCACGAAGCTGCTCAGCCTCGGCAGCGCCGACGGGTGCGCGAGCTCGTGCAGGCACAGCAGCGCGCAGTACCGGCGGTCGGCGTCGTCGCTCTCGAGGGCGTCGAGAAGGAACGGCACCGCCGCCTGCCGGAACATCAGCACGAGGCGCAGCAGCGGACCCGCGGCGTCGAGCGAGGGCACCCGGGCCAGCGACGCCGCGCGGTTCAGGGTGTGCGGCCCCGGAAAGTGCTTGAAGATCACCGCGAGCGCGCGGTCGCCCATGCCGAGCAGCGTCGCCGCGGTGCGCTCGCCGAGGATCCCGGTGCGCGCCGTTTCGCCTACGAGGCGCTCGGCCTCGCCGTCGGCCCGCACCGCCGCCGACGGGCGCGTCTCGACCGGAGGACGCGTGCCCCCGAGCGACGACGGACGCCGTCGGGCGACGCCAGCCAGCACCGCCGACCGCAGCGCCGCCGCGCGCGCCTCGCGGTCGGGACCGGCCGGCCGCTGGGTACGCATCGTCGGCGGGATCGTGCCCTTGCGCGGGAGCGCCACCGGCACGTGGCTCGCGCGCTTCTTCTCCACGATGAGCCGCGCCAACGCCGCCGCGCAGTCCTCGGCGAAGAGCGACAGCCCGCGCAGCACGAGCGACGAGATCTCATCGCCGCCGCGGTCGGCCCAGAGCAGCAGAGCGACGCGTCCGCGCAGCACCACCGGCGCCACCGCGGCCTCGCGGAGGCCGAGGCGTCCGAAGCGCTCCGCGAGAGCGTTCTCCGGCGATCCCTCGACACGAACGACGCTCGCGGCCGCGTTGGCGCGCACCGCGGCCATCGCCGGGAGCGCCGAGAGCGGGAACGACACGGCCTTCGCGTCGGCGGTCTCGAGGCCTGCTCCGCGCGCGGCGAGCACGTCGAGGGAGTCGCCCTGCACCACGCACAGCGCCGCGTAGCGCCACACGCTCGCGAGGTGCGCCAGCGTCACGTCGATGACCTGCTCGCGGGTCTTCGCCGCGCCGAGGAGCCGCTGCGCTTCGGCGAGGTCCTGGATCGGCGCGTGGGCGCGCGGCGCGCGCTGCGAGATCGGCGTCGTCGTGATCTTCGTGAACGCGTCGGGCATCGGCCGCGTGGCCGGCGGCGGCACGCTCCGCGGCGTCGTCCCCGAAGGCACCGTGGCGCGCTCCGCCGCCGGCAGCGAGGTCGACGAAGGACGCTGCGACGGACGCGTGAGCGGCGCCCGGCGGCCCGACTCGGTGCCGGGACGGATGCGCACCGGCACGTCGACCACCGGCGTCGGCGTGTCGGGCTGCGGGGCCGGCGGATCGCTCTTCTTCTGCGGGGCGGCCTCGTCGTCGTCGTCGTCGTCGAGCATCGCCGACAGCGCCGCGAAGGCCGACTTCGCGATGCGCATGCGGGGCTCGCCGAGCGGCGGCGTCGGCACTGCGGAGGCGCGCGCGCTCGGCAAGGTCACCGGAGGCATCGGTCCCGCAGCGACGCCCGCGACGCGCTCGGCGAGGCGTTGAAAGCGCGGCGAGAGCGGCTGCCGATAGGAGCGCCAGAGCGCCCACGCGAGCCGGAACGACGTGACGCCGCGCGCCTCCACGGCCATGCCCGCGGCGGCCTCGAGGGTCTTGCGTCCGTTCGCGTCGAGCGCCGACGCCGTGGCCACCACGAGCACGCTCTTGTCGATGCGAACAGGCACCGCCTGATGACGCAGGGCGAGCTCCAGCGGCACCTTCGCCGCCGCGGCCTGCGAGGCATCCAAGACCTCGGCGCGGGAGATCGGAGGCACCCCCATGATCGCCGCGCAGTAGGCCGTCAGGGTGTCTTCGCCGAGGGCGTCGACCTCGAGGAGGTTCGTCTCGAAATCTCCTCCGGACAGCACCTGACGCTGGATCGCCTCGTCGATCTTGCGCGGCGTGACGGCCTGGGCTTGGGTCAACAAGGCGGAGAGAAGGGACATGGACGCCAATCCACGCGACGCCACCGAAGGCGATACCCGCGCGTCATGGACGATCGCGTATCCGCGCGAACGCTGTCAACGCGGGATCGCGGCGAGATCCCCGGAGAATGCGGAAATGATCGCGAGCACGGCGGGCGCAGCGGTCTCGGCGCGCAGCACCCTCGGCCCGAGGGAGACGGGCACGAAGGCCGCACCGACGACGCGCTCGGCCTCGTCGTCGCCGAACCCTCCCTCGGGACCAGCCACCACCGCGATGCCGCCCTCGGGCCGGAGCCCCGCGAGGGCGGCCGAGAGCGGCGTCGTCGCGCGCTCCCATGCGAAGAGCCGGCCGGCCTCGATGACGTGCGCGATGGCCTCGGCCAGCAAGAGCGGCGCGCGTACCTCGGGGACGTCGGCCCGCCCGCACTGCCGCGCGGCCTCCTCGGCGATGCGGCGCCAGCGATCGACGCGCGCCTCGACCCGGGCCCCCACCTCCCGGGGCACGGACCGCGCGGAGTACGCCGGGGCGACGACGCGCACGCCCAGTTCGACGGCCTGGCGCACGATGCCGTCCATCTTGTCGCCCTTGGGCAGGCACTGGATCCAGCGCACGCCCGCAGCGTCGGCCACGACGCCGGGGCGCGCCGGCCCGTCCCACGAGATGCGAAGCTCGCCACGACGAAGGTCGCACGCACGCCCGGTGCGTTCGCGCCCCACGCCGTCGAAGGCCACGACGATGTCGCCGTCGCGCACGCGGCTGAAGCGCAGCAGATGGTGCGCCGCGTCGCCGCCGAGCACGACGCCGGACGGCGCGTCGAGGTCCGCGGCACCGACGCGCACCCGCTCGGTCACGCGCGGTGGAACTCCATGCCGACCCACTCGTCCTGCGCGCTGACGGCGCCGGAGCGCAGCCCCACGGCCTCGTAGGCGGCGGTGATCTGGTCGCGCTGCGTCGCGAGGATGCCCGACAGCACGAGCACGCCGCCGGGCGCAAGCTTCGCGGCGACGACGGCGGCGTACGGCGCGAGCACCGAGGTCTCGATGTTGGCGGCCACGAGCGTCGCACGCTCGGGCACGACGTCGAAGCCGCCGGTGCGAAGCGCGATGCGCCCGCCGAAGCCGAGCGCCGCGGCGTTCTCGGCGGCGCTGTCCACGGAGTCGGCGTCGATGTCGCACGCGATGGCCGACGGCACGCCATGAAGCAGCGCGACGAAGGCGAGGATGCCCGACCCGCAGCCGAGGTCGATGATCGACGCGTGACCGCCCGAGAGCACCGCGCGCTCCACGGCCTGCGCCGCGAGCACCGTAGACGCGTGCTGCCCAGTGCCGAAGGCGCGCCCGGGATCGAAGCGGAGAAGCATGTCGCCGGGCTGCGCCGCATACTCGGTCCACGACGGAACGACGACGACGCGCGGCGTGATGCGCGTGGGCTTCCAGTGCTCCTTCCAAGCGTCGCGCCACGCGTCGCCGACGACGGCGTCGAGTCGGGCGTCCACGCCCTCGCCGAGCGCGGCGATGGCCTCGCGGGCGGTCGCGTCGTCGGCGAAGCTCGCGACCAGCGTCACTCCTCGGGCCCCGCCGCGGGTCAGCGTGGTGCCGTCGCGCTCCTCGATGCACTCGGCGCCGAGCATGGTGAGCTGGCCGACGAGCAGGTCGGCGTCCGCGGGGTCGGCCTCGACCACGACGAGGGGAAAGCGAGGGGCGTTCATGGGCTTCGCCGCACACGCTACCGGGCGCCGCCGGGCCGTCGCAACCCATGGATTCTTCGTTCGCGCCGTCGGAGGAACCGCGATAAGGTCCGCTGCGATGCCGGGAGAGCCCGCCGAGATCGCAATTCCCGACGCGCTGCGGCTGCGCTATCGGGTGAGCTTCATCCGCTTCCAGAGCCCGTCGGCGGTGCTCTTCGAGGGTCTGGACCCCGACGAGGGGCGCACGGTGCTCGTGAAGGTGATGCGCGCCGAAGCGACGGCGTCACCGGCGGACCGGCAGCGCGTTCGACGCGAGCTGCAGAAGCTTCTCGGAGTGCGGCACCCTTCGCTGGTTCCGGTGCTCGACCTCGGAGAGGACGGCGAGCTGCTCTGGATCGTCCGTCCGTTCATCGCCGGGGAGACCCTCGCCGAGCGCGTCGCGGCGCGCGGACGCCTCGCCCCGCAGGCGGGCGCGGAGATGGCGCTGCAGCTCTGCGGCGCGTTGGCGGAGCTTCATCGCCACGGCCTCCTGCACCGCGACCTTCGTCCGGGGCACGTGTTGCTCGGCAACGACGGCGCCGCCCACCTCATCGACGCCGGCCTCGGACGCACCTTCGTGGGCGCCGACGGCAGGGCGCTGGTCGGAAGCCCTGGCTACGCGGCGCCCGAGGCAATCCTGGGCCAGCTCATGAGCTTTCGCTCGGACCTGTACGGGTTGGGCGCCGTCCTCTACGAGGCCGTCTCGGGCATGCCGCCGTACATGGCCATCGACCCGCGGCGGATGGCGCAGCTCCAGTGCGAGACGGACCCCGAGCCCCTCGACCCGTCGATCCCGGCGGACCTCGCGGACCTCGTTCGCACGATGCTCGCGCGAGACCCACGCGGTCGTCCGATGAGCGCTCAGATCGTCGAGGGGCGCCTTCGGTCGATGCTTCCGGCGGCCCCCGAGGCGCCTGCGGACGACGACGATTTCGGCGAGCGCACGGTGATGACCGAGTCCGCCGCGTCGGTGCTCGGGCGCATGGAGGCCGCCGCGCCGCGCAGCGCTGGGGCAGCGGGATACGCTGCCGCACAGGCCGTGGCGATGGCCCCTGCGCAGCCGGTGCCCGCACGGCCGCCGAGCGAGCGCTCCGGGGCGGTGCCGGTGCCGGCCGAGGGCGGCCTCGACTACGAAGACGTCGGCGACACCAACGAGAACGAGGCGAGCCGCGTCTTCGGCGTGCCCGAAGCCGCCGCGGCACCGCCGGGGGCCTTCGCTGCGCCGCCGGCTCCGAACTACGGGGGATTTGCAGCGGATCCGGCGAGCGGTGCGCGCCCGGCGCCGGCGCCGTACGTCGATCCGTCGCGGCTCGGTGGTGCCCCTATGGGTCCCGGGTACGGGCCGCCGGGGCAGGACGCGGCGCATCCGTTCCAAGGCGCGTCGTCGCTGGCGGGGACGATGCCTCCGGGTGGTGCGCCGATGGAGGCTCCGGGCTTCGCACAGCCGGCCTACGACGTCGCTCCGAGCCACACCGTCGCGATGGAGGCCCTGCCCATGGGGGCCTTCCCGGGCTACGGCGCCCCGGGCATGGGTCCTGGGATGGGCCCTGGGATGGGACCGCCGGGAGGGATGCCGGGCATGGCGCCGCCGGGCCAGCCCTGGGGACCGTATGCCGGCCCGGGAGCTCCCTATGCGCAGCCCCCACAGGGTCCGCCCATGGCGCCCCATCCCGCGAAGCCCAAGGGCGGCTCGGGGCTGCTGATCGCACTCCTCGCCCTGGTCGGGGTCGCGGGCGCCGCGGGCTTTCTGGCGGCGCGTTCGCGTCGCGCGCGGCACGCCGACGCTCCGACGACGGCTCCGACGACGGCTCCGGCGGCGCATCCCGCGACGCCCACGCCGGCTCCAGCGCCCGTGGCTGCGCTGCCTTCGCCCGCGGCGCCGGTCGTCGACGCGTCGATCGCCGCGGCGCCCACGGTGGACGTGCCGGCGGTGGCGGCGGCGCCCGATGCCGGTGCGGCGGTCGTGGCCGCGGCCGACGTCGCGGTGGCTCCGACGGTGGTGGCGGAGTCGACGGACGCAGGGTCCGCTCCCGAGGTCGAGGAGGCCCCGGAGGCGCCGACGGAGCCAGCCGAAACGCATGCGGCGGCACCGGCGCGTCCGCGTCCGGCGACCCAGCGCCCCGCCGCGCGGCCCGTCGTGCGCGCGGCCAACGCACACCCTGCAGGCGATGGCGGCGTCGCGACGACCCCGCTCTCCGACGCCATGCGCCGGCAGGATTGGGCCGAGGCGCGTCGTCTGCTCACCGCGGAGCTGCGTTCGCGTCCCAACGATGCCGCGGGCCACGCGCAGCTCGGATACGTCTGCGACCGCCTCGGTGACAGTCGCGCGGCGCTGAACGAGTACCGCGCGGCGACGCGCATCGACCGGCGAAACACACGCTACTTCCACCGCCTCGCGGACCTGCAGGTCGCGACCGGCGACCGTCCCGGGGCCATCGCGACGCTGCAGCAGATCCTGCGAATCAACCCGCAGGAGCCGGCCGCGCGCGCGCGCCTCGACCAGATGGGCGCGCACTGAGGGCTGCGGCGCCGCAGGGCGCGGCATGCAGAACGCTCGCGACGGGCGTGGGATCGGACTACGATGGCGCCATGATGCTTCGTGCCGTGGCCTCGGGAATCGTGGTGCTCCTCGCATCGAGCGCCGTCGGCTGCGGATCGTCGAGCGGTGGCGTCGACGACGCCGGGTTCGTGGACCTCGGCGCGACGGACCTCGGGACGTCGGACACCGGCGCGGTGACGGACCGGGGCGCGCCCAGCGACCGGGGCACCGTGGACGCGGGAGCTCCGGCGGCCTGCGGGGCGGGCCTCGGCGCGTGCAACATCGCGACGAACGCGGGCTGCACCACCGGCAACGGCTGCTACGCGGTGCGCGGCGCCGACGGTGGCGTCGCGTCGCAGTGCGCGATGGCGGGCGCGCATGGCTGGGGTGACACGTGCGCGTCGGCGAACGACTGCCGCGAGGGCTTCGCGTGCCTCGGCTCCCCGGGCAGCTGCATGAAGCTCTGCTGCGGGTCGGACAACGCCTCGTGCCGCGACGAGACCCGCGGCGGGCGCGCGGGAGCGCTCTGCGCCGGCGGCATCACCGGCACCGACGTTCGCACGTGCATGGACGCCACGAACTGCGACGTCTACGCGACCACGAACAACGGCTGCCCGGCGGACCGCCCGCGCTGCGAGTTCATCGCCGCCGACGGCACCACCAACTGCTTCGCCGCCCAGGCCGGCTCGCCGACGAGCGCCGAGGGCGGTCCATGCTGCGTGAACAACCGCTGCCAGCCGGGCTTCGTGTGCGTTCCGCGGGACCTGTCGATGGCGACGGCGGCGTGCATCGAGGCCTCGCCGAACCGCCTCTGCCGTCGCGCCTGCGACATGAACCGCAGCCCCGACGCCGGGACGCAGTGCCCCTCGGGGCAGGCGTGCACCGTGGGGTTCAACGGTGCGCCGACGGGCTACGGAGCCTGCGCGCCCTCGATGTGATCGTCGACGCCGGGCGCGTCGACCCGGCACCCGATGCGCGCGAGGCCCAGACGCCGGGCCGAGTCGTGCCCGACGTCGGCGGAGAGCCAGGCCACCACGGCGCCGCGCTCGGTGGGGCTGATGGCGAGGTCGACGACGGCGCCAGGCTCGTCCTCGGTGAGGAGGTCGACGAACCAGCGCGCCGGCGTGCGCACCGCCGCCGTTCCGACGGAGAGCCGCGGCGCGAGGTCCGGGGCAGCCCCGGGACGTGACGCCACGACGAGCGCGCCCCCGGGGCTCCACGCGACCATCGGGTCCCACACCGGCGGAAGCGTGCGCGACGGCGGAGCGCCGTGCGGCGACGCCACGACGAGCTCGACGAGGCTGCCGTCTCCCTGCGTCGCAGGCACGTCACGGCGCGCGGTGACCCCCCAGGACGAGAGCACCGGCCCCCACCATCCGGCCCCCGACAGCACGCGCACCGCCGCGCCCGGCTCGCCCGACGAGGGCAGCGCCGTCACCGACGCAGTGCGCAAGTCGATGCCGTCACGACGCCAGACGCCAGCGGCCGGACCGTCGGCGACGGTCCACGCGGCCGAGAGGTCCATGCCGTGGCTCTCGAGGCCGGCGACCGCGGCGCCACGACCTTCGTCGCGAGCGGCGGCGGTGAGCTCCAGCGGCGGGCGGACGGGACGACCCGTTCCATCGAGGAACCACACGCTCTCGCGGCGCAGCGGCGCCATGCCCGGCGCGGTGGCCACGCTCTCGCCGAAGACCACGGCGGTGCCGCCCTGCCAGACCACCGGCGGCGCGTCGATGTCGAGCGCCCCGCTGCCCTCGATGATCCTCGCCGGCGAGCGCAATTCGCCGTGCCAGCCGAGCTGCGTGAGCTCGATGGGGCGGTCGTCGCGGCGGCGCATGCCGGCATCGGTGCGCGCGTACGCAAGCACCGCCGCGTCGTTCTCGCGAAGCACCAGCGATGCGTCCGGCGCGAAGCCCGGGGCGTCCCAGACGCGGGGCGCGTCGTCCTCCCAGGCGACCCACTTCGAGGCGGGGAACGACCATCCCTGGCGGCCGCGGTTCGGTCGTCCGAGGGTGACCAACGCCACCGCCCGCGCACCGCGGCTCGCGAGAGCCACCTGCAGCGGCACCATGCTCCCGGTGCCGAGGTCGACGAGGCGCACCGGACCCTCGGGAGCGCAGGACGTCCACGGCTCGCGGCCTTCGTTCGCAGCCGCGACGGCGCGCTGCGCCCCGCTCGACGCCCCGCCCTCGCCCTCGCGGTCGAGCAGGAAGTCTTCGGTGGCCATGTCGCCGAAGCGCGCGAGCCTCGCCGCGAGGGTCTCCGCGAGGCCCACCGCCATGCCCTCGGCGAGCGGCCCCGGGAGCGCGCCCTCGTCACGTGACTGCGCCCGGGCGGACGCCGCGACGAGCGCGACGACGGCGGACGCGAGCAAGGAACGGCGCATCGGTGCACCGCGCATTGGGCAACGCCGCCGCGCCGCGCGCAACTCCTCTGCGAACGGAATCGCACCGCGAGGGGGCGGCGGGCATACTGCGCGCCCGTGACCGCGCTGACCGCCGACCATGTCGTTCGCCACGTCGGATCCTCGACGATCCTTCGAGACGTCTCGCTCACCGTCGACCTCGGCGAGCGCATCGGCCTCATCGGCGCCAACGGGTCGGGCAAGAGCACCCTCGCCCGCATCCTCGCGGGCCTGGAGCCGCCGGACCAGGGCACCGTCGCCCGGCGCCGCGGCCTGCGATGCATGCTGCTGCCGCAGGAGCCCGTGCTCGCCCCGGACCTCACGGTGTTCGCCACCGTCGAATCGGGCCTCGACCGCTGGCGCGCGGCGACGGAGCGCTTTGCCGAGGTCTCGAGCGCCCTCGACACCGCCGTGGCCGATCACGACGCCCTCTTGCACGAGCAGGCCGAGCTCGCGGCGCGCATCGAGGCGCTCGGGGGCTGGGACGCGCGACACCGCGTCGAGGCGATGCTTCAACACGTCGGGCTGACGCGCCACGACGCCCTGGTGGGCACGCTCAGCGGCGGCGAGCGGCGGCGCACGGCCCTGGCGCAGCTGCTCGTGGCGGCGCCGGACATCGCCATCCTCGACGAGCCGACGAACCACCTCGACGCCGACACCATCGCGTGGCTCGAGGAGTTCCTGACGCGGGAGTACGCGGGCGCGCTCATCACCATCACGCACGACCGCTACCTGCTCGACCGCGCCGTCACACGCATGGTCGAACTCGACCTGGGCACCGTCACCTCGTACCCCGGGCGCTACCGCGACTACCTCGTGCTGCGCGCCGAGAAGCTGGCCGCCGAGGCCCGCGTCGAGGCCAAGCGGGTGAACACGCTCCGTCGAGAGACCGAGTGGCTCTCGCGGGGTCCCGCGGCCCGCACGACGAAGCAGCGCGCGCGCATCGAGCGCGCCGAGGAGCTCGCGGAGACGGTCTCGTCGTCGCGGCGCACGAACGTCGACGTGAACCTCGCTGCGGCCGTGGCGCAGAGCGGGCGGCGGGTGCTCGAGTTCCGCGGGGCGAGCGTCACCGTGGCCGACCGCACGTTGGTGCGCGGTCTGGACCTCGTGCTCGCTCCAGGCGAGCGCCTCGGCATCGTGGGCGCCAACGGCACCGGCAAGACGTCGCTGCTGCGCGCGGCCCTCGGCGAGATCGAGCCCAGCGCCGGCGAGGTGATCCGCCCGCCGAAGACGCGCATCGCGTACTTCGACCAGACGCGCGGCGCGGTGGACCTCGACCGCACGGTGATCGCGCACGTGACCTCGGACGGCGACCGCGTGCGCGTGGGCGACCGATGGGTGGAGCCGCACGCGTGGCTCGACCGCTTCGGCTTCGACGCCGGGCGCCAGCGGCAGAGCGCGCGGCTGCTGTCGGGCGGCGAGCGGGCGCGGCTGGCCCTCGCGGTGCTGCTGCGCGGCGAGTCGAACCTGCTGCTCCTCGACGAGCCCACGAACGACCTCGACCTCGCGACGCTCGCCGTGCTCGAGGACTTCCTGCTCGATTGGACCGGGGCGGCGATCATCGTCAGCCACGACCGGTATTTTCTCGACCGCGTGGCCACGTCGATCCTGTCGTTCGAGGGCGACGGCGAGACGGTGCACGACCGCGGCGACTGGGAGGCCCACCTCGCCGCCCGCGACGAGCGTCGCACCGCCAAGCGCGTGGAGGTCGAGGCCCCGCGCAAGGAGGCCCCGCGCAGCAAGGCTCCCTCGGACGGACCAAAGCCCCTGACGCCCCCGGAGCTTCGAGAGCTCGACGGGCTCATGGATCGCATCGACGCCGCCGAGTCCGAGGTGCACCGCCTCGAGACGGCCCTCGCGGACCCGGGGCTCTACGCCCGGGGCGGGGGCGCCGACGTGCAGGCGCTCATCGCGACGACGGAGGCGGCTCGCGCGACGGTGCAGCAGCTCCTGGCGCGCTGGGAGGCGCTGGAGCTTCGTCGCGGAGGACGCTGAGCGGAGCGTTCACGGAGTTGGTGTATCGTGCGCGGCCATGAAGACCGCCCGCGTCGTCCCGTCGACCTCGGTGCTCGCGCTGACCCTCGCCGTGGCGGGGTGTGGAAGCGCGCCGGCGCCGGCCCCCACGGCGCATTACAGCGCTGAAGAGCTGAACAACGCCGCTCGGCCGGGCCTGCCCGAGGAGGACCCCGACGCGCCGCTTCCGGCGACGACGGCGGCGTCTGCGCAGGCCGTGGCTCCCCCGCCGATGGCCGCGGTGCGCGTCATCCACGCGTCCCCGGATCGCCCGCTCGCGTCGGTGGACCTCTACCTCGACGACCAGACGACGCCCGCGGCCACGGCGTTGGCGTACCGCTCCATCACCGGAGCGCTGCGCGTGACCCCGGGCGAACACGCGGTGCCGGTTCGCATCGCCGGGACCGCGGCTACCGAAGCGGCTCCGGCGACGGCGCACACTCCCGCGCTCGAGGGCGATCATCGGTACACGGTGATCGCGCACACCGGCGCGCACGGGGTCGCCTTCGCGGCCGCCGACGACGACCTCGCGGCGCCCGATGCGGGGCACGCCAAGGTGCGCTTCTTCCACGCCGTCGTGGGTGTTCCTGCGGTGGACGTGTGCCGCCCGGCGACGCCTGCGCGCGCTGCGGCGGCAGGGCATCCCGCGGAGCCCGCGCACCCCGCGACGGCGGTGTTCGCCAACGTCGCGCCGGGGACCTTCGGCACCGAGGGCTACGTCGACGTCGTCGGCGGCGCCGCGGTCACGCTGCAGCTTCGCGGGCACGGCGCGCGTCCCTGCGCAGGTGCGGCGCTGGGCGCGGTGACCTTCACGCCGGCGGATCGTTCGGTGACCACCGCCGTGGCCGTGGGCCGCACGACGCCGCCGGCCGCGCCGCGCGCGCTACTGCTCTGCTCCGACGGGACCTTCGAGGGCGAGCCGACCTGCGTCGGCCACGCGCTCACGCCGACGGGAGCACCGCCGCCCGCAGCTTCGTCACCTCGTCCCGCGCCCCCAGCACGATGAGCGTGCAGCCCGGGTGCAGCACCTGCTCGCCGCCCGGGTTGAAGCAGTAGGTGCCGTCCTCGAGGCGCACCGCTACCACCAGCACGTCGCAGACCTTTCGCAGCGCCGCCGTCGCAAGCGTGCGGTTGGCGAGCACGCTCTCGCCGTGCACCGTCGCCTCCTCGATGCGCAGCACGTGGTCGGGGTCGCGCAGCATCTGATCGAGGAACTCGGTGACGTTGGGGCGGATCATCTCGCTGACGAGGCGCATGCCGCCGATGCGGTTCGTCGACACGACCTTGTCGGCGCCGGCCTTGCGCATCTTCGGCTCGGCGGCGGCCTCGACGGCCTTGGTGATGATCCGCAGGCTCGGGTTCAACGATCGCGCGCTGAGCGTGATGTAGAGGTTCTCGGGGTCGTCGGAGAGGGCCGCGACGAGACCGAAGGCGCGGTCGATGCCCGCGGCGGAAAGGGTGCCGTCCTCGGCCGCGTCGCCGACGAGGTAGAGCACGTCGTGGTGCTCGTCGTGCAGCTTGCGCAGGGCCTCTTCGTTGGTGTCGACGGCGACGAAGGGCGTGCGCGTCAGCCGGAGTTCGTTCACCACCTGCGACCCGGTGCGGCCGACGCCGCAGACGATGACGTGCCCTTGGAGCTTCTCGATGGCCTTCTTCATGCGGTTCCGCTCGAACAGGTCGCGCAGGTCGCCCTCGACCACGAGGGCCGTCACCACCGACGCGAAGTACACCACGGTGCCGGTGCCCAGCACGATGAGCAGCATCGTGAAGGCCCGCGCCGCGGTCATGTGGTCCATGCCCGGGAGCTCGCCGTAGCCGACGGTGCTCAGCGTGATCACCACGTGAAAGAGCGCCTCGAACCACGACCAGCGACCGTGCCCGAGGGTGTGCATCCCCACGGTGCCGATGACGAGGGTCAGCAGCAGCAGCAGGAACGCGATCTTGATGCGGCGCGCGATGGCGAGCATGGCGGCGTCGCCCGTTCGACCATGGCCCGTGGTGCGTTGTCGACCCCATGCGCGCCCCGCGCGGAACTTGCGCTGGCCCTCGGTGCGCGCCCCGCCGTAGGATCGCCGCCATGGCCGCGAAGGTTCACGTCATCGATCACCCGCTGGTGCAGCACAAGCTCTCGCTCATGCGGCGAAAGCAGACCCCGACGAGCGAATTCCGCGCGTTGCTCGAGGAGATCTCGATGCTGCTCGGCTACGAGGCCACGCGGGATCTCCCGCTGACCTCGCAGCGCGTCGAGACGCCGCTCGAGAGCGTCGACGCGCCGGTGCTCGACGGCAAGAAGGTGGTGCTCGTCTCCATCCTCCGCGCGGGCAACGGGATCCTCGACGGCATGCTGCGCATCCTGCCGTCGGCGCGCGTGGGGCACATCGGGCTCTACCGCGACCACCGCACGCTGCAGGCCGTCGAGTACTTCTTCAAGGTGCCGTCGGACATGGCCGACCGCGACGTCATCGTCGTCGACCCCATGCTCGCCACGGGCAACAGCGCCGTCGCCGCCGTCGATCGGCTCGTGAAGACCGGTCCGCGCTCCATCAAGTACGTGTGCCTGCTCGCGGCGCCGGAGGGCATCGCGGTGTTCCAGGCGCAGCACCCCGAGGTGCCGGTGTACACGGCGGCCATCGACCGCTGCCTGAACGACGTCGGGTACATCCTGCCGGGCCTAGGCGACGCCGGCGACCGCCTCTTCGGCACCAAGTAGTCAGCCCGCGGCGAAGCGCTCCTTGAGCAGCGCCGCGACGGCGTCGTGGGCGCCGTGGGCCTCGTAGCCGTAGCGTCCGCAGAGCGTGTCGAGGGTGCGCTCGGTGCGCGCGCGGGCCTCGGCGGGCAAGGCTTCGGCGCCGTCCACGAGATGCACGAGCAGGTCCTTCGCGGCGGCGATGACCTGGCGGCGGTGCTCCTGGAAGAACACCTCGCGCAGCCGATCGATGTGCTGCGGGAACATCCCGCGCGTCGGAAAGCTCTCGCCAGGGTGGTCGATGGCCCACGCGGCGACGCGGGAGATGAGGTTGCGGCGGAAGTCCTCGTGGCTGGCCGTCATGCCAAGCATGCGCTCGACGTCGCGCATCATCGTCTCGTCGGCGGGCTCCTCCTTGTGCGAGACGCGGTTCACGAGCTTCTCGCCCTTGGTCCAGGCCGACACGTGGAGCACGTAGCGCTCGAAGAGCTCGTCGTAGCGCACCTCGTCGGCGAGGCCCGTGGCGTCCCGGAGCTCCTCCTCGAGCGTGTCGAGGAGCCGCGTGCGCAGCGCCGCGAGGAACGCCCTGGGGTCGTGGTAGCCGCCCGCCACGGTCTCCTGCCGCAGCCACTCGAACTCCGCCGGGCGCGCGCTCAGCTCGGCGAGCTGGTCGAGCACGGCGAAGGGCGACAGCACGCGATAGACCGGGTGCTGCGCCGCATCGAGGAGCAAGCCCCGGATCTCGCGCGGCGAAGCGCCGATGCGGCCCTCGTAGTTCGCGAGGTGGTCGGTCTCGCGGTAGATGGCCTCGATGCCGGCGCGGAGGTCCCGCGCCTGCGCCTCGGAGATGCGCGAGGGCACGCGGCCGAGGGCGAGGAGGTCCGCCTTCTCGAGGGGGCTCAGCTCCGCGGCGAGCGTCGCCAGGGGCTTCGGCAGGCGCTCCCCGGAGGGCTTGCGTAGCCGGGAGAGCACCGCGAAGAGCGCCGCCATCTCCGTCGCGTGCGGGGCCACGGCGCGGCCCACGCCGGGCGCCACCTGGCGGTCGTAGATCTGCTTCTCGAGGGTCCAGTCGACGAGGTACGGCGTGCGCACGAGCTCGAGGCGGCCGCGGAACGACGCGTACTCGGGGTGCTCGCGGAACGCGTCGAGGTGCCCCTCGTTGGAGCTGCCGAGGAGCACGAGGTTCGGCGAGAGGTTCGACGTCGTCAGCGCGATCTCGCCGCTCTCGATCATGAGCAGCAGGTACTTCCAGGCCTCGAGGGGGCGCTTGAGGAGGTCCGAGTATTCGAGGAGCCCGCCGGCGGCGTCGACGAGCTCGCCGAAGGGCTCGAAGAGCGCCGAGTTCTGCAGCGACGGAGGCAGCGACGACAGGCTCCGCGACGCCGTGACCTGGCGCTCCTTGGCGTCGACGGCCATCTGCGGACCGAGGGTGACGGCGCCCACGCGGTAGCGGCGCGACACGTACCAGCGCTCGACCTTCACGTGCGCGTAGACCTTCGAGAGGTCGCCGCGGTACGCGGCATACAGCGCCTCGTAAACCTGCTGCGACTTGTGCGAGAGGCCGCCCTTCCACAGGAGCTGCGGGGGAGCCTCGTCGCCGCCGGCGAAGGCCTTCTCGAGGAGCCGCTGCCTCGGCTCGAGCGGGAGCAGCAGCAGCGGGTGGTCGCGGAGCTCGCAGAGCACCTTGGCGTCGACGTCGCGCTCGTCGAGGTGAGCGTAGGACTCGCCGGGGCGCGGACCCTCGTCGCCGCCGGCGAAGCCGAAGCCGATGCGCGCGTTGTCGGTGCCGCGTCCGCGCGGGAACACCCAGCTGAACTGGTAGAGGGCGCCCTCCTCGACCTGGGCGTAGGCCTCCATGGCGCGCATCACGCAGGCCGCGAAGGTGCTCTTCGCGCTGCCGTTGGGGCCGTGGAGCAGCACGAGGCGGTTCACCGCGCCGACGGAGCCGAAGTTCGAGAGAGCGCGGAAGAACTCGGCCTGCTGCGCCTCCTGGCCGACGAGCGCGTCGCGGCGGCCGGCCTCGTCCTCCCACGGGAGGTCGAAGAGCGACCAGCGCGTGAAGCGGCCGTAGTGGCGCTGCACCTCGCGCGTGCCGTAGTGCGTGAAGAGGTCGCGGATCCAGCGCGCGGCGTCGCGGGCGTAGCGACGCGGGGCCGAGTCATACAACGCCAGGTATTCGTCGAAGGAGAGCACGCGCCGCGCCGACGCGAAGCGCTCGCGTTCGCGGTCGAGCCAGGCGCGGACCTCGTTCACGTCGTCGGTGCTCATGGCCTCCGAAGGTACGCGAAGGCCGCGGCTCACGCCCTCGGGATCGAACGGCTCCGGCGCGCCCACGCCCCGGCCGCCGCGGCCAGCGCCGTCGCACGATCGCCGCCGGCGCGCAGCGTCACCGCGCGCTCCGTGGGGGAGCACGGCGCGAGGTCGATCCAGAGCGTGTCGGCGGGCAGCGCGGCGGCCATGCGCGACGCCCACTCGACGACGAGCACGGCGTCCGCGGCCCTCTCGACGAGCCCGATCTCGAGGAGCTCGTCGGCATGCGCGAGGCGGTACAGGTCGGCGTGGTGCACGGGGATGCGCCCTGCGTACTCGAGCACCACGGCGAAGGTGGGAGACGTGACGCGCCCGTCCTCGGGGACGCCGGCGCCGCGCGCCAGGGCCCTCGCGAGCACGCTCTTTCCCGCGCCGAGAGGACCGTCGAGGGCCACCACGTCGCCGGG
>CAIMWA010000355.1 GCA_903845045.1 uncultured delta proteobacterium
AAGGCCGAGGCCGAATACGGTGGTATCGCCGGGCTACTCGCGGAGCGTGAACGCGGGGTCGAGGATCCGGACGTGCTTCGGATCCTTGACGCAGTCCGAGGCGTTGGAGCGCCAGGTGACGAGTGATCGGAGTCGCACGTTCGGTATGGCTGCGAACGATCCGATCCGTGGCGAGGCGCGGCTTCAGCCCGTTGCCGCCCCGAGATGTCTGACGATCGCCGCCATCGCATCCGCGCGTTCGCCAAGAAGCTCGACGCACGCCGCAACGCCAGGCAGTTCGCTCACCCGACGCGCACGATGACCGGCATGCGCCCGGTCGTCGTGAAGGTCCGCCGCGGCCAGGCCTTCGCGCAGATGGACTCCATTCGGTAGGGCGCGGGCCTCATCTCCGTGCTCCGCCTCGTCCTCGACGACCTCGACGCCGCCGTGTTCGCGGCCGTCGACCGGCACCCCCTGCTCAGCAGCCAGGAGGTCTTCGCGAATGTCGTGGCACTCAACGCCGAGAGCGCCGACGAAGAGCACAACGGCCTGGTCCGATAGCTTCGGGCGCAGTTCCAGAGCCTCGCGCGCACCCGCGCCGAGACGCAGACGGAAATGGAACTCGGTGACGACGACACGCCCGACGCGGTGACCCCCGCGGCGGGCGCGGTGGCGTAACCGAAGGAGTCCGCGGGGCAGTTCGCGGCGGTGCGGGAGCGGGTGGGCGCGAGACCGGCCGTCGGGCCCGCGGCGAGCGTCGCCGAGGCGTTCAAGGGCACGGACGCGGAGGCCGTGACGGAGGCTCGCGACGGGACGTTGCGCTTCGGCCTCGCACTGCGCTTCGAGGCTGAAGGCGGGAGCTTGGTGCGCAGCGTGTAGGGCCGCGCCACCGCTGTCGTCGCTACCACCGACGGTACCTGGTCCACGCCGGCCGCGGCACGTGCGCCGGGGCTCTCCTGAGCTCTCGCGATGGCTTCGTGCGCGTCCTCGCTGCCGGCGCTGGCCTCGTCGCCGAGGCCGTCGTTGTAGGCCCTTTGCCGGCCCCGAGCGCTGTTCAGGCGGGCACGCCACGGTCGGGCTAAATAGTCTGGAGCTCTAGCCGTTTTTCACTGCGTGAACGCTGCGTTCACGGAGACGTCCATCGCGGTCGGGACGGGCACTTCGCGCCCGGTCCTTGAGGCCTGGAGCCGTTCGAGTTCATGGAGCGCCCGGAGCATCCCCCGCTCGATGGCCGCCTCGTGCCGGGCGAGCTGGGCGAACGCGCCGAGCCCCCCAGCGTCGACCATGATCGCGTGGGACGCGCTGGGAGGCACGGAGACGTGTGGGCGGTTCTTGAGCGACTCGTAGTCCTCGAAGATGCCGCGTTCGATCCGAACGGCGCGGCGGAGGCGCCACGCAGCGGCGGCGACCCGGTCCACGAGGAAGCCCTCGACCTCGTCGGCGGGCTCGAAGCGCGTCACGAAGCCGTCCCGAAACTGCTCGAAGGCCGCCGGGTCCTCGCCGAAGATCACCACGTCGCGGGCGGTGAGGCCGTGCTTCGTGGCGTTGCGGGAGCTGGTGGCCTTGCCCTCGGCGGTGCGGGGGCCAACGGCGCGAGCGCGCGGCTCGCGTTGGTGGGGGTCTGCTGCAGCGATCACGATGGAATGGTAGTCGGGGGCGAATTGCAAAACGAACGCCACGGCGGCGCCGATCGAGTGCTACGCCGCGGACTTGTGCACGGGGTCCGACACGGTCGGCGGCGGGATTTCCACACTGATCACGCCCGCCCAAGCTGCGGTCCGAAAGACGACCGGAATCCAGCCCTCGGGAATCGTTGGCGCGAGGCCCCGCGCCACCTCGCGCATGATGGCGTCCGGCCCGCTGATCACCTCGGCCGCTCGTCGACAGAGCGAGTACTTGAACGGCGGCTTGGCGTGTGGGTCGTGGGTGGCGAAGACCATCATCTTGCTGAGGTCGCGTCCTTCCGCGCGGGCGCGCGGCACCCCCTCGGCGAGGTGCGTTCTGACGCCTACGAATAACCAAAAGAAGGCGGCGGCGGGGTTCGTGGCGAGCTGATTTTCGAAAGCTTCCTGGTCATCCATCTGGGGCTCCTTCGCGCTGCGGTGCGCAAGTACAAATGCTAGGT